>NZ_BFBR01000008.1 GCF_003112735.1 Candidatus Phycosocius bacilliformis | reverse complement strand
ATGGACGCTCTGGCTGTGGAATATACTCATCCACCGATGCCATCAGCGCCAAAATGGCTTCTTCGCCAATCTTCGGGTCACGGCCTTCAACCGCTGCCAAAGCCGAACCCTTGGTGATGGGGATATCGTCGCCTGGGAATTGGTAGCTCGACAGAAGCTCACGCACTTCCATTTCCACCAGTTCCAGCAATTCTTCGTCGTCCACCTGGTCGACCTTGTTCATGAACACGACCAGCGCTGGCACGCCAACCTGACGGGCCAACAAAATGTGCTCACGGGTCTGAGGCATCGGGCCATCAGCCGCCGACACCACCAGGATCGCGCCGTCCATCTGCGCTGCACCCGTGATCATGTTCTTCACATAGTCCGCGTGGCCTGGGCAGTCCACGTGCGCATAGTGACGGTTTGCCGTCTCATATTCCACGTGGGCGGTATTGATCGTAATACCACGTGCCTTCTCTTCGGGAGCCGCGTCAATATCCGCATAGCTCATCGCCTTGGCCGTTCCAGCCTTCGCCAAGGTCATCGTAATCGCCGCCGTCAACGTCGTCTTGCCATGGTCCACGTGACCAATCGTGCCAATGTTGCAATGCGGCTTCGTCCGTTCAAACTTTTCCTTTGCCATGGTTTTCTCTCAGCTTTTCATAAGTTGGGTAAAGAGGGGTGGGATTAGCCAGCGAGCTTGGCGAGCACTTCCGCGCTCACGGCCCGAGGCACTTCTTCATAATGGTCGAAAGACATGGAGAAGGATGCACGGCCCGAGGAGAAGGACCGCAGATCGTTCACATAGCCAAACATATTGGCCAGCGGCACCATGGCATTCACGACATTGGCGTTGCCGCGCATGTCCTGACCTTGGATCATCCCGCGACGGGAATTGATGTCCCCGATCACCGAGCCGGTGAATTCTTCAGGGCTGACCACTTCCACTTTCATGATGGGCTCAAGCAGACGCGGATCACCATGTTGCTTGAGTTCACGGAAGGCAGCGCGCGCGGCGATTTCGAAGGCCAAGACGCTGGAGTCCACATCATGGAATGCCCCGTCGACCAGAGTGGCCTTCAAGTCGATCAGCGGGAAGCCGGCCAACAGACCATTCTGCACCGAGTTTTCCAGACCCTTGATCACGCCGGGGATATATTCCTTCGGCACCGCACCGCCAACAATCTGGCTCTCGAAGGTAAAGCCCGACCCAGGCTCACCTGGCTCGAAAATCACCTTGATGCGGGCGAATTGACCGGTACCACCGGTTTGCTTCTTGTGGGTGTAGTCGATTTCAGCGCGCTTGGTGATCTTTTCGCGATAGGCCACCTTGGGCTGACCGACATTGGCATCCACATCATAGGTACGACGCAGAATGTCGACCTTGATATCGAGGTGCAATTCGCCCATGCCGCGCAGAATGGTCTGGCCGCTTTCTTGATCGGTCGACACGCGGAAAGATGGATCTTCATTGGCAAGCTTTGCCAAAGCCAGACCCAGCTTTTCCTGGTCGCCCTTCGACTTGGGTTCGATGGCGATTTCGATCACAGGCTCTGGGAATTCCATCCGCTCAAGCACAACTGGCTTCAGAGGATCGCACAGGGTGTCACCAGTGCGCACTTCCTTCAGACCAGCCAGAGCCACGATGTCACCAGCATAGGCTTCCTTGATGTCTTCACGGTTATTGGCATGCATCAACAGCATGCGGCCGATCCGCTCTTTCTTGTCGCGCGAGGAATTGAGCACGCCGTCACCAGCGGTGCACTTACCCGAATAAACGCGGCAGAAAGTGATGGTGCCAACGAACTTGTCGTCCATGATCTTGAAAGCCAGCATCGAGAACGGATCTTCGTCGCTTGGACGACGCACGGTCTCTTCGTCAGTCTTAAAGTCGATGGCCTTGATGGCTTCGCGGTCGGCAGGCGATGGCAGATAGTCGACCACCGCATCGAGCAGAGGCTGAACGCCCTTGTTCTTGAAGGCCGAGCCGCACAGCACAGGATGGAACGCCCGACGGCGCACAGCCACGCGCAGCAAGCGCTTGATGGTTTCCTCGTCAGGCTCAACGCCTTCGAGATATTCCATCATGACGTCATCGTCCATTTCGACGACGGCTTCGAGCAATTTGTGGCGATATTCTTGAGCCTTTTCAACCAGATCAGCGGGAATTTCTTCCACGTTGAACTTTGCGCCCAAGCTTTCTTCCAGCCACACAATCGCCTTCATGCTGATGAGGTCGATCACGCCCTTGAAGTTGTTTTCCGCACCGATGGGCAATTGCAAGCACACAGGCTTGCCACCCACGCGGGTGACGATTTCGCTGACGCAATTGTAGAAGTCAGCGCCGATCTTATCCATCTTGTTGACGAACACGATGCGGGGCACGTCATATTTGTCGGCTTGACGCCAGACGGTTTCGGTCTGAGGCTCAACGCCTTGGTTGCCGTCGAGCACGCACACAGCGCCATCCAACACGCGCAGCGAACGTTCCACTTCAATGGTGAAGTCCACGTGTCCTGGGGTGTCGATAATGTTCAAGCGCTTGTCGCGCCAGAAGCAGGTGGTCGCAGCGGACGTGATGGTGATGCCGCGCTCTTGCTCTTGCGTCATCCAGTCCATGGTGGCCGCACCGTCATGGACTTCGCCAATCTTGTGAGACTTACCGGTGTAATACAAAATGCGCTCAGTCGTCGTGGTCTTGCCAGCGTCGATGTGAGCCATGATGCCAAAGTTGCGATAATCAGAAATCGCGTGGGTGCGAGGCATTGAAAAACCCTTTCAGGGGAGTTCTTGGTTTGACTGGTCCTACCAGCGATAATGCGAGAAGGCGCGGTTCGCTTCAGCCATCTTGTGCGTGTCTTCACGCTTCTTGACAGCCGAACCGCGGTTCATGGCGGCGTCGGTCAATTCACCGGCAAGACGCTCTTGCATGGTGGATTCATTGCGCTTGCGGGCAGCACCCACGAGCCAGCGCAGCGCCAGTGCCTTGCGACGCTCTGCGCGCACTTCCACTGGAACCTGATAGGTGGCCCCACCGACCCGGCGCGAGCGCACTTCGATGGCAGGCGAGATATTGTCGAGAGCATCATGGAACACTTCGAGAGCCGAACGCTTGGCGCGCTTTTCGCACAATTCGAAAGCGCCATAGATGGTCGATTCTGCAACCGACTTCTTGCCCTCATACATGATGTAATTCATCAACTTTGTGACATCCATATCGCCGAACTTGGGATCTGGCAGGATGTCGCGCTTTTCGGCGCGGCGACGACGTGACATGGGAAACCTCGTGTCTAGACTTTAGTGAGCAGGCCCGGCCTGCAAGAAAACCAATCTGTTCGGTGGGAGGCGCGATGCCCTTTTGAAACCAACGAACACATCAACATGATCGACATAAACCGCCGTGCGATTACTTCGGACGCTTTGCACCATAGTGCGAACGACGCTGCTTGCGGTTCTTGACGCCTTGGGTATCGAGCACACCGCGCAGGATGTGATAGCGCACGCCTGGCAAGTCCTTCACGCGGCCGCCGCGGATCAGCACCACCGAGTGCTCTTGCAAATTGTGGCCTTCACCTGGGATGTAGCACACAGCTTCCGAACCCGAGGTCAGACGAACCTTAGCAACCTTCCGCAAAGCCGAGTTAGGCTTCTTTGGGGTGGTGGTGTAGACGCGGGTGCAAACACCACGACGTTGAGGGCAGCCTTTCAGGGCTGGAACCTTGTTGCGCACCTTCAATGGTTGGCGCGGCTTACGGATCAACTGGTTGATCGTTGGCATGTTTCTATAACGCTCCTGTATAGCCGACGGATGGGTGGCTATTACCCTCTTTCCAATGCGCGTCCCGCTAAAGCGTTTGCCTCAACGAATAAGCTGCGCGCGCAGCCCTGTCTCACAAGCTTCCAAAACCAAACGCCAAAACGAGCAAAACCACCGTCCCCCTTGGTCCGGTGCGCCATGCGCGAGATGATCACATTGTCTGGAAGACCCCCGCCTTCCCGGCCATGCCCTGCGGCACCCCAAGACTCAGAGGCTTTCTTCGGCGGCGTTCCTATAACTGGACAGCGTTTGGGTCAAGGTGGGGGCGCAGTGGGGGGGCACCCTCCCTTCTGCTCTATAGTGGGTAGAGGGTGAGAACAGCCTCGCGCTCCCATTTCTGAAATCTTGAGCATGAGATCCAGCAATTCAAATTAGAACCGCTTTGGTGATCCTTCCAGCCCACCAAACCGCAACCTCAATTGTTCTTGCGACATCGGGGTGGTCACGTGCGCAGCTTTGCTGCGTCGCTCCGCGATCCGTTTTCGAAGAAAACGGACACTTGACGACCCAGATGTCGCGCTCAAACTCGATGGACCGTTTTGGTGAAACGCAAGTTGCACCAAACGGTTCCAAGTGGAAATCATCAAACCGCTGTCATCCCGGACGGCGGTAGCCGGTCCGGGATCTTGTGACGCCTTTGCGTCATGGGGTCCCCGCTCTCCGCTGACGCTCCGGCGGGGATGACATCGTTTCGTTTTGTCTTTCTAAACAAACACCTGTCATCCCGGACGGCGGTAGCCGGTCCGGGATCATGCGACGCCTTTGCGTCATGGGATCCCCGCTCTGCGCTTCGCTGCGGCTGGGATGACATCGTTTAGAGAAGGTCTTTTATCTAGAATCCCTTTGGTGCTCCCTTTGCCCCACCAAACCGCACCCTCAATTGTTCTTGCGACAGCTGGGTGGTCACGTGCGCAGCTTTGCTGCGTCGCGGTGCGATCGGTTTTCAGAGAAAACCGACACGTGATGACACAGATGTTGCGCTCATGCTCGATGGCCCATTTTGGTGAAACACAGGTTTCCACCAAAAAGGGTCTAGACGGAAAGAACCGTGAACGGTGCCATCCCTGACGGCGCCGCTGGGTCCCAGACCTAAGCCTCGTGCCGGAGAGGCCCACGAGGTCCACGTTCGCAGCTCACGCTTTGGCGGCAATGGCATAGTATGCCGAGGGGGCCGGGCAAAGCAAAAGGCCCCGGTCGTTTGACCGAGGCCTTGCAAGACTGAGAAAGAAACCAAGCTTAGTCGGCTTTTTTCTTGGCAGGAGCCTTTTTCTTTGGCGCTGGCTTTTCTTCGGCAGCGGCTTCAACAGGTGCCTCCTCGGCAGGGGCGGCCTCCTTCTTGGCCTTTGCCTTAGCAGGTGCCTTCTTGGCGGGCTTGGCGTCGGCTGCCGGGGCCACCTCATCCTCGCTTTCCAATTCAGCGCGGGAGACTTTCACATCCTCAACCTTGGCCATTTGCAGCACGAAGTCGACGACTTTCTCCTCATAGAGAGGTGCGCGCAGGCTGGCCACGGCATTGGGGTTCTTCTGGAAGAATTCATAGACTTGGCGTTCTTGGCCAGGGAAGCGGGCGGCTTCGGCCTGAATGGCGCGCGCCACTTCCTCGTCCTTGACTTCCACGCCATTGACCCGGCCCAATTCAGCCAAAACCAGACCCAGACGGACCCGACGCTCGGCAATCTTCATGTAATCGGCTTTGAGTTCGTCTTCAGACTTGCCGGCATCTTCAGGATCTTCATTGCCAGCGGCCTTGTCCTGGGTGACTTGCGCCCAAATGGCGTCAAATTCAGCAGCCAGCATTTTGGGTGGCAAGTCGAAACTGTGGGTGGCGTCAAGCGCATCCAGAAGCGAACGCTTGGCCTTTTGACGCGACAGAGCGGCAAATTGGTCTTCGATATTTTTCTTGATCGCCTCTTTCAGCGTCGCCAAATCCGACAGGCCGAGATTTTTGGCCAATTCGTCATCAATCTTGGTCTCAACAGGCTTTTTGACTTCAACCACAGTCACATCGAAGGTCGCGGCCTGCCCGGCAAGGCTGGGGACGCCATATTCGGCTGGGAAGGTCACGTTCAACACCTTCTCATCACCGGCCTTCACGCCGACCAATTGCTCTTCAAAGCCGGGAATATAGGTGTTGGAACCCAGAACCACGGTCGAGCCATCGGCCTTGCCGCCGTCAAACTCAACGCCATTGATCTTGCCGACGAAATTACACACCACGGCATCGCCATCTGCGGCCTTGCCCTTCTTGGCTTCATAGGAAGGCGATTGCTTGGCAATTTCGGCCAAGGCTTCGTCAATCTCGGCATCGGTGGCCTCTGCCACAGGGCGGGTCACGCTCAAGGCTTGAATATCAGCGGGGGTGAAGTCTGGCATGATGTCCAGCTCAACATCAAACGTCAGGTCGGCCTTGCCGTCCATTACCTCAGCCAGCTTGCCCAGATTGGTCACATCGGGTTGGCTTGCGGCGCGCACGCCATTGGACGTCATCGCCCCTTCGACACCTTCTTGGACCAGTTCATTGACGACATCGCCCATGATCGACTTGCCATACATGCGCTTGACATGGACCACCGGCACCTTGCCCTTTCGGAAGCCCTTAATGTTGAGCTGTGGGGCCAGTTCTGCAATCTTGGCATCGGTGCGCGTGGCAATCAGGCTGGCGGCAAAAGTGACGCCATAGACGCGGCTGAGGCCTTCTGCAGATTTTTCGACGATTTGCATGATGATGTCCTAAACAGGAAGCGGATTACGCGGGTTGATGGAATGATGTGGGGGCGGCTGCCCGCAAGGTGCGCGCCTATGCCACGATGTGGAGCCCGTGTCTATGGGAGGTGCAGTAACTGGTGCGGTCTGGCCTTTGGACTGAGAAGCTGTCCAATCAGAACGTCAACAGTCTAGCGGATTTTTTGGCCAACATGCAGGGCGACTTCAGTCAAACTGTCCCCAGTGCCGCATGTGGCGGTAAATTATCTAAGGCTGAATAGAATTTTACGTTGACCCTAAAGGCGGTGCGTTGTTAGAGGGGTGTTTTTAAATCTTGAGTTTCAAGGATATGTATCATGTCGATCAGTGACCTTTCCCCACCACAGGGCTCTGCAAAATCTGACCCATTGCAGTGGATCAGCAATGATACATTCAAGGTCAAAGACTATCTCTTCCAATCATCTCACTTCGGAGCAGAGCGCAAAGACGCCGAGGCAATCGGAGCCTTCTGGATCATGAAAAATCCAGATTTATTAGCCTTGTATTATGATTGGGTGGTGCCTTTAGCGCCCAAGAAAGTTGTTGAAGTGGGCGTGGCCGGTGGGGGTGCTGCAGCCTTGTTGATGGAGTGGTTCCATCCTGAAACGCTCTGTCTTATCGACATCGAGGACCATACGACGCCAAACTTTAAAAACTATCTGAAAACTGAATCCGGCAAGAACATTCGTTGCTTTTTAAATGTGGATCAAAGCAATAAGACCCGCTTGGAACAGGTGATCAAGAGTGAGTTTCAAGACGAGAAACTGGACCTCGTTATCGACGATGCAAGCCATCTTTATGAGCCCAGCCTTGCAACCTTTGAAACCTTGTTTCCAAAGCTAAAGCCAAATGGCCTCTATATCATTGAGGACTGGGGATGGAGCCATTGGCAAGGCGATTATTGGCAAGGCGTTGATGCCCCATGGAGAAGCCTTCCTGGCCTATCCAATCTGGTGTTTCAATGCATTATGGCCAGCGCCTCCCGGCCTGGTTGGATTACCAAGGTTGTGAGTACACCGGCGGGAACTGTGGGTTTCCGGGGGCCAGACGAAATTCCCCCCCAAACGCCTATTGAAGACTATTATTTCAATCGCGGAAAAAAATTCACCCCCTTCTAATCGTTTTGGGCGGTGAGGCGCGATTGTACGTGCCAGACGACTTATGTGGCTATAAGCGGCAACCCCAGATTATCTCGTGCGCAATAACCGAAGGTTTTTCAGCTCGAAAGCCAATCACGTAAGAAGTGGTGCGGTCGGGGGGAGTCGAACCCCCACGCCTTGCGGCGCTGGAACCTAAATCCAGTGCGTCTGCCAGTTCCGCCACGACCGCGTTCCGCGGTGGCTTTTGGGCCAAGCGAGCCAGCGGGTCAACATGGGTGTGCATGGGGTGATGTTTTCGATCCAGACCACAAAGCAGCTGGCATATCAATAAATCAAATGGCGGTTGCGATAGACGAAAATTGAAAAGTGGTACTGGCTGGCTTTTCGTTTTCTGAAAGTGGGTTGATTTGGAGCTTCAAAGGCATGGAGGCAGCAATGCCGCTAAAGATACACGTCCCCGTTGGCAAAGTTGGAATGGACTCTTCAGTAAGCTTATCAATGTACGAAACTGCACTCGCAATCGCTTGCAAGTCTTTTTGGTTGACTAACCGATGAATGAAATAGTTATGTGCTTGTGAAGTGATCGTGTGAGAAATGTCATTAGGGCGCTGGCTAGCAATAGTCATGAACACCCCAAATTTGCGCCCCTCCTTAATAATTTCCTCAAAAGTTTCAAGACGATAATCTTTCCAGCTTTCAGATTCTCGCGCCGATTCTAGCGACAGAATATTGTGCGCCTCATCAATCACGATATTGAGCGTCTTATTCTGCCCATGCGCTTTATGATCGTTGTAAATCTTTCTAGCAATCAACAACGGGATAGTCTTTCGCATTTCAATATTAACGTCATTGAGAGAAATGACGACAATATTTGATGTAAACAAATTTCCTCCATTTACATCGTCAAAAATCTTTCTTATGTCAGCTTGCTTACTCAGAAGTTTATTGATCGCTGGTGCTATGTGTTCATTTTGCGCACGATTGGACAGCACATCATAGATGAGCTGAATGTAGCAAAACATAATGAACAACAATATCGGATCGTCCGAAATTGTAAGTGCGTCCACATGATTGAAAACCATCGTTTGCTCAATAAGATCGGGATTTGATTTTAGAAATTGGTTGGTTGCTCTTAATTTGTATTCTGAACTTTGATTATGCCAATCAATATCGGCTGCAATTTCCACACGCTCCCCAGCAGCGTCTTCTTCCGGCAAAATTTTGCGCAGGTAATCAAAAAGCAGATCAACGCGCTGCTTATCTGACATCTGCATGATCGACTTCACTTGCAGCTTAACGATGTTACGCACATGATTCTGCGGGTCGGCTCCTTCCATTACTTTTCGCTGTAAATGCAGTGCTCGCTTTAAGAATGGCTGTTGTGTTTTCTCAGTGGCATCGGCCAGAATAGATAGTATTTCGATGTCCATTAACCCGGCGTCTGTCAGCGGAAGTTTGTCCCCATCATTGTTGCGTGTGGAAAGTCGATAAACCGTTTTCTCGGTCGTGAGGCATTGGGGCCGAGCATATTCGCCATTGAAGTCGAAAAGGATAACGCGGCAATTTTCATTGAACTCAGCAGAATTACGGGAGCGCATTTCTGCAATAAATGCCTGGAAGAGCATGGCAAGCGTATTTGATTTGCCGCTACCAGTGTTGCCGAAGATGGCAATATGGCTGTTCATCAACCCATCGACAGGCAATGCGATGTCATAGCCCTCATATTCTGAGGTCGCAATGTGAAGCGCAATCCCATCCGTCGCAATAAGGTTGTGAATCTGATGGATTTTATCTTTTGTCAGGAGATAGGCTTCATTTCCAACAAGCGGTAATTCTTTGGTTCCACCAAAAAACATACCCTTATGGTTGAGAAATCCGACCAGAGACACCGTAAGCACGCGATTGCTATTTGGCGGTAAGGGTTGCCGGTCAACATAAGCACTTTCAAATTGTGCGTTCTCGCCGTCAACCTTGCCGATAAGGCTCAAGAATCCTTTCCGAATTTCCACATAGCTGCCGACAGCGATATTCCGGATAAGCTCTCCATCGAAAAATAATTCCGACAAATTTTTATCTTTATCGACTGTAATCGAAATCCGGCGGCCCGAAACCGTGGATACCTCTCCAACACGAAGAACCGATTCTTTCTGTAGGCGATCATTTGTCATTATGATTTGAGCACCGGCGGAATGCTCTCTAGGAGAGTATTGAAGCATTCAAAGTTGATGACCTGCGCGGCGGTAGGTGCGATAATCTTCACATTGCGATGTTGGGCAAACTTCACTTGGAAACCTGTCACCGCAGCGCTGTTAAAGGCAAAGATCAACAATTGCGCAGTCGGATTGCGGAGAGCGCGCTTCGTAATATCAAATATGTGTTCGTCTGCGAATGAAAAGCCAAAGGCGACAAGTAAGGCATTTTCCCTATCAATCGCATTGGCAAACATTCGCAACAGATCGTAATAGGTGCGATCAAGCAGCGTTGAATGAAATTTGCCGACATTTGGCAAAATGAGAGCCCGTTTATTCAGGCTTTCAGATACAGTTTCTGGAACGGCCTTCTCCGGGTCTGTCAGGGCGGTGATGCTCTTGCGGTTATAGCAAATCCCGGCGTCAGTACTTTGCCAGGTAAGCGAGCCATGAATTTTGAGCAAGTTAATTGTCGGTACTTCTGTTGGCCTATTGTAAACAGTTCCAGAGCGGTAGGTCCGATCAAAATACAGTTCCGGTGCAAATGAGAAGGTTCCATCAATTGCAGACGATCGATCAAAGCCATCATTTAATATAAGGGTTGGCAGGTCGGCAGCGGCATGCTCGATAAAGGTATCGTAGTTAGTCGTGAATATATTGGCTTGCCTTGGCAACAAATTGCTTTTTCTCTCGAACAAAATGCGATCCACGATTTCAAGCAGGCGCTTATAATTCCGAAATGTTTCATCAACTGGACTGCCCAAGAGGTCATGAGACTTTATAGACATACAGGTGGCTTCGATAGCTTCAATAAAATTTAAGGAAATTAAGTTCGCTTCTGGCTCATCCCCGGCCTCGATAAGTTCATTGATTTCAGCTTCAATGTTACCCGCTACCTGAATGGCTGGCATCGAAGCGCCAGAACCTATGAGGAAGTTGATATTCCCAGACTGAAAATAGGCCTGAAGGTCAGTTGCTACAGGATCGTATTCATTCTCTAACGTTATAATGTCGACCATAAGTTGCTCCGCCTGCTATTTCTACGGCTAGCACAGTTCGGAGGGGGCTGCTACGGCAATGCAAACATAGAAAGCTACTTGAGTTATTCGCCGCTAGCGGGCTTAACGTTTGCCAAAGATTGGGTCTTTCCTTAGCGTTCACAGCCACACTTTTGGGCACAACCTCCAAAAATTCGCTTACAATTAATTGATTTCATGATGTATTTTAAAGACTGATAGAAACCTAAATCCAGTGCGTCTGCCAGTTCCGCCACGACCGCGTTCCGCGGTGGCTTTTGGGCCAAGCGGGTCTGCGGGTCAACATGGGTGTGCATGGGGTGATGTGTGTGGGGTGCGGGGGGTGTCACCGGCTAAACCACCGGCCCCTGTCCTTTGGAGTGAAAGTCTGGTAAACTGCGTGGTGAAAATTGGACAGATTGGGACGGTCCGGGGCTTGGCAAATGGTTGATTTCGACCTGACCTATGATCATCAAACAGATGTGTTGTACGTCACCACCAAGCTGACGGGGGCAAGCTTCATCACACATGGCGATGACGGCATTGTGTGGAGCCATCAGATCGAAGATGGCCAATTGGTCTCGATGACGGTGGTCGACTTCATGTCGCACTGGCAAGGCGATCTGGCCGCCTTGACCGGCAAGCTGCACGAACAGCTCTTTATGCCCTGCCCAACTGGCCCGGTCAGCGTTGAAGCAGTGGCAAATTAGGTCGTCCTCGCGGCACTTTGTGGGGCACCCGCAAAGTCACTCACTTGGAAGATCACGTCAAAAACATGGTGGGCCGCTCTACAGCTGCCCATAATCACCCTCGATGCCGAGTAGGGCGCGGCCTGCGAGTTCGAGGCTGCCGGGGGCGACCATGATATGCTGGGTGGCGACATGGGCATCGCGGAATCGGCGTTGCAGTGGGCACGTCTCATAAACCGACGTCCCTCCACCCAATTCGTGCATGATACGGGTGACCTCGGCACATGTGCGAACCGCATGTGTGGCCGCAATGCGCAGGTGGGCACGCTCCTCCAATGTCAAGCTGCCGCGCTGGCTGGCCCCGGCAAACGCAGTCTCGGCACTGTCGAGCAGAAGTGTGCGGGCGGCACGCACCATGCCTTCGGCGCGCGCAATATCGGCCTGGGTTGACGCCCGCTCAGCCAGAGGACGGCGTGCACCGGTGGGAATCTTACCTCCTGCCAAACCAATCAAATCCTGAATCGCCCCGCGTGCATTGCCCAAAGCCACCGCCGCAATCGACATGGCCAGAAGGCCAAAAGCAGGAAAGGCATAGAGCGGGCGGTCAATGCGGGCCTTATCCTCGCTGAGTGATACAGACCGATCCGCCGGGATTACCACATCGCGCGCCACAAGGTCGCCACTACCCGTGCCCTTCATGCCAAACGCATGCCAGGTGTCGACAAGCTCAACCTGGTCGCGCTCAAACCACATCATGCGCGCTTGGGGTGGCCCATCACCCACGGTCAAAGCCCCACCGACAAGCCAAGCGCAATTGGCACTGCCAGAGCCCCAATTCCACTGGCCATTGACCCGATAGTATGCGCCCTCGCGCACCGCCCTGCCCTTGGGTGCGAACACCCCTCCGGTGATGATCGTGGGATCTGACCAGATTGTGCGCGCATGATGATCCGGCAGATAGGCCGCGTTGATGGCCGTGGTTGCGCCAATCATGATACACCAACCCACTGAAGCCTGGGCCTCGCCCATCAGCTCAATGATTTCGATCATGCGCGCCGGTGGCAGTTCAAGCCCGCCATAGTCCGTCGGCAGAGCCATGCGGAAAAAGCCTGCTTGGGCCAAAGTTTGGGCAAGGTCTGCTGGCAGACGCCGGGCAGCGTCAATCTCATCGGCGCGGGCAGCAATCACGCCTTGCAAGTCACGGGCGCAGGACAAAAGGTCAGTCATGGGGCTACACTGACCCAAACCGGCAGCATAGACAAGGACTTTGGCAAACACATTGAGAGGAGCAGATTACTCCCCCTCGTCTTCTTCCATCTCATAATTGCCGAATACATTCTGCACGTCATCATCATCTTCCAAGATGTCGATCAATTTGCGCAGGCTGGTTGCGGCATCCCCGGTCACCTCGATCCGCGCATGGGGCCGCCAGACGACATTGGCCGCTTCTGCATCGCCAAAGCGTTCGGCCAAGGCGGTGGAGACTTCGCTCAATGTTTCAAACGTACAGGTGATGGTGTGGCCGTCTGCGTCGCTTTCCACATCATCGGCACCGGCATCAAGGGCGGCTTCCATCATGTCATCTTCACTGGCGACTGAAGCGGGGTAGAAAATCTCACCCACCCGGTCAAAGCCCGAGATGACCGAGTTGGTGGTGCCGAGATTGCCGCCCGCTTTGCTCAGATAGCTGCGGATATTGCCACCCGTGCGGTTCAGATTGTCGGTCAAAGTCTCAATAATCAGGCCGATCCCGCCGGGGGCATAGCCCTCATAGCGCACCATCTTGTAATCTTCGCCACCTGCGGCCGAAGCCTGGCTGATCGCCCGTTCGATGCGGTCCTTGGGCATGGATACCGCCCGTGCATTGGTCACAGCCAGACGCAGGCGCGGGTTCATCGCAGGGTCTGGTACCCCCAGTTTCGCCGCGGTGGTGATTTCGCGGGCGATCTTGGTGAAGGCCTTGGCGCGCAGGGCATCCTGACGGCCTTTGCGGTGCATGGTGTTCTTATATTTGGAATGGCCGGCCATGGTTGGAAAGTCTCACAAGTTCGGTCGATCAGGGATTGGGTGGCAATGTGCGGGCGGGGATTTAGCAGGCTCGGCGCGCTTGTGCCACAACGGCATGCTGTTAAGCGCGATCACCCATCAACCAAGGGCATGGTCTGCTTGATCCCCATGCCGAACCGGATTGGCTCGGCACGAACTGCAAGGCCGGTGCGGTCGTCTGTCTGGACGAAAATACCCGACGCAAGCCCCGGCCCGTCGGCTGGCTCATGGCGTTGATAGGGCAGGCGCGACGCCAATTTGCGCACCGCAATCTGCTTATTCATGCCGATCACGCTGTCATAATCCCCGCACATGCCAAGCTCTGTCTGAAACGCCGTTCCGGCTGGCAGGATGCGGGTGTCGGCAGTGGGCACATGGGTATGGGTGCCAAACACCAAGCTCGCCCGCCCATCCAGATAATGGCCCATGCCCTGCTTCTCGCTGGTCGCTTCACCATGAACTTCCACAATGATGGCATCTGCCATGGTTCCTAGGGGGCAGGCGGACACTTCGCGCTCAACAGCGCTGAAGGGGCAATCCAGCGCGTCCATATAGACCCGGCCCATTACTGTGATCACCAGCACATTTGCCCCGCCAATCTGGAACAGATGCGCGCCCCGGCCCGGTGCTTGGCTTAGCGGGGGATAATTGGCCGCGCGCAGGATTCGGGGATCGCGATCAACCAAGCCAAGGGCCTCGCGCTGGTCCCAGGCATGATTGCCCAAGGTCAAGCAATCTGCACCCGCGTCGAATAAGTCATTGGCGATTGACTCAGTAAGGCCAAAGCCACCAGCGGCATTTTCCGCATTGATGCCAACAAAATCCAGCCGCAGTCGACGGCGGATGTCGGCCAAATTTTCACACAGCACGTTCCGGCCTGCCCGGCCGACCACATCGCCAAAAAATGCCAGTCTCATTCTATCCCACTCTGTGTTGCGATGGGGTATGCCTCAATCGGCGTGATAATCCAATCTAAGCGCTGATCATGGGCTTCAAAGGGGATTTGTTCGACTTCTTGAGCAGCAAAAGCCACACCGATGGCCAGCACAGGCCCTGCCGCGCGCAGAGCCTGCAATGTGCGGTCATAATGGCCCTGGCCTTGTCCCAGTCGATGACCGGCCCGGTCAAAGCCTAACAAAGGGACAAGCACAATGTCAGGGCGAACAAGTGGGAGATGCGCTTTTGGCTCCATCACACCCCAAGCGCTCTTTTCAAACAGGCTGGGATCATCGGGATCGCACAGATGAAATGTCAGGCCAGCGCCCTCACCGCCCTTTGGCGGCGTGCGCGGCAAACAGAGTTTTGCGCCTTGGGCGGCCAATGCCCGCATCATTGGGCGCGGGTCCATCTCAGTCTTGAATGGGATATAGCTGGCAATCACAGCATTCTGCACCCCATCCGGCAGGGCGGAAATATGGGCGACGAGCGCATCACCCGCCTGTGGCGCATCGGCACAGGCTTTGGCTCTGGCCACAATCAAGGCTGATCGAAGTTCAGATTTGACTTCAATCATGGCAGCCAAGCCCATAAAAAAGTTGCGAAAAAAGGAGAAAGCTGGTGGATCCACAAGGACCGTGAGACAATAACTCGTCCCCGTGCGACCTGGATAACCAGGTGGGTGCCAGATGACAGGAACCACGGTTCCAACCAGCGCCAGCTCCCGACGAGAGAGTTAGGTCGGCGGGACGTAGATGTCCCACGCGAACCGCAGACCCACCGCTGCTCTAGGTATGCCCGATACAGATGTGATGCAAGGGCAAGCTCTCACAAGACTGGCAATCGTGTCCATACAGTCGGGTTCGGGACGGCTTCTTTATTTGGCGGCCAACAGGCGTTCATTCATCAAAGCCAAGATCTTCTCATTCGCTGCCACGATCGAGCCGGTTTCCATAAAGTCCCCGCCATAGATTTCCGCACACACACCACCGGCTTCGCGCACCAGCACAACCCCAGCGGCAATATCCCACAAACCTAGGCCATGCTCCCAAAACCCATCAAACCGGCCCGCTGCCACCCAAGCCAAATCAAGCGCGGCAGACCCAAAGCGGCGGATACCAGCCACGCGCTGGGTGAATTGATGCAATTCCCTGAACATTTGCGCGTGCCCAGGCTTGCCTTGGAAAGGAATGCCCGTGGCCAGGACACAATCACCCAAGCTCTTGCGGGCAGCCACCCGCAAGCGCTTATCATTATGGAACGCCCCTCGGCCGGCTTCGGCCCAGAACAAATCATCGGTGATTGGATTATAGACAACCCCTGCAACCAAGCGGCCTTCGCGTTCCAGCGCGATCGAAATGGCCAGATGGGGGATGGCGTGAACGAAATTAGTTGTGCCGTCGATGGGATCAACGATCCAACGATTGGTCTTGTCCGTACCCTCAACCATGCCGCGCTCTTCGCCCAGAAAGCCATAGCCAGGGCGAGCTTTGGTCAATTCCTCAAACAGGATTTTTTCGGTCTTGAGGTCAGCAGCAGTCACGAAATCGGAAGGGCCCTTCCTCGCAAGCTGGAGGTTCTCGACTTCACCAAAGTCGCGGCTGATGACTTTACCAGCTTTGCGCGCGGCGGCGATCATAACGGTCAGAAGCGGACTGACGACGCTCATAGGGGGCTCTCTTCACGATGTTAAACAGCAGATGTGCGGGGCCTTTACCCCATCTGGGCGCAATTGGATAGGGGGGCGGAGCGGTCGGAAAGCCCCTACAATACCCCGTTAAATCAGCGCCTCAATATCGCGCGCGCCATGGATAACATGCTCAATGATCAAGAAATCCTCAGCCACTCGGTAAAAAATCATGTATTACCAAAGTGGCACCACCCGAATTCCAGCCATCAGATCTGGCCTTGCCTCCCCACTTTCAGGAAACAAACGAAGTCGATCAATAACACTTTCAAGCTGCTCTGTGAAAAGCACATCACGCCCTGGACGAACTTGCCAAAGCTGATCTTGGATGGCGCTTAGTTCTTCGATCGCCACTTCAGAAAGCTGAAAATCAAGCCGTGTCATCTGCGGCAAGATCAACATTACGCTTCGCAATGCGACCTTTAAGGCCCTTCATGGCGGTTTCACCGTCAACTTTGGGACTATCGACACCTCTTTGAATTTCAGCCTTGAGCACTTCAAGCTGCTCAGCGCGGCTAAGCGCATTCACATGCCGATTTGCTTCATGTTCTTCCAACAAACGAAGACCTGCGCGCACCACTTCACTCGCACTGGCATAGCGCGCGCTTGCCAATTGCTCTTGGATAAAGGCGTCGAAGTGGGGCCCGAGGGAATAGCTGGATGACATATCGCGCTCCAAATACTAAGTTTTAAAGTATCAAAATTTGATAGTTTGGCAAATGGATTTCAAAGGCTAACTTTATGGCGACCTGAAGCGACGTCATCTAGCCCGCCCATGACAGCACCCCACCCGTCGTGGGCCTATCCACCCCCGTTGTACCCGGAAAACTCAACGGCAGCCCGCGCGCGGAGCGGACGGCGAGGAGGGCGAAGCATTCGGCTTCAATCGCATCGCCACGCAGACCGATTGTGTCGGCATCTATGACTTGAACGCCACAGCGGGCGGCAATTTCAGCCATCAGCACCGGGTTCTTACGTCCCCCCCCTGCCACCACCAAGCGCTTGGGCCGTGTGGGCAATAGGCGCAACCCAAGGTCCAGACTGGCCGCCACCAAGGCCGTCAAGGTCGCAGCTCCATCTTCCAGCGATAGGCCGCGCACAAGGCCTGCATCAAAATCAAAGCGGTCAAGCGATTTGGGGTAAGGCGCGTCAAACCAAGGATTGTCCAAAATCTCCAACAGGCGGCCCTCATGGACGCGGCCCGAGGCAGCCAAGCGACCATCCTGGTCATAAACGCCCTGGCCATGGGCCTCGACCCATTCATTCAACGGGCCATTGGCGGGGCCGGTGTCAAAGGCGGCCAAACTATCCCCGCCGTCCCACCACGTGATATTGGCCACACCACCCAGATTGAGAATGGATGTATCCCCTCCCAAACCAGCATGGCGTAGGATGGCGGTGTGGTAGATAGGGGCGAGGGGTGCCCCCTGCCCGCCCGAGGCCACATCATGACTGCGAAAATCCCAGACGGTATCAATCCCCGTCAACTCAGCAAGCTTTGCCCCATCCAGTAATTGCCGTGTCCGGCCGCCTCCCCCAATTTGCGGGCGATGCAAAACGGTGAGCCCATGGCCCCCGACAAAAGCAATGTCTTCAGGCCGCATCTTGGCTTTTTCGACGAGTTTCAAGACCGCGCCCGTATAAATGCGTGTGATCAAGTCTTCGGCCTCGGCGAATATCAAAGGCTCTGGCCCCTGAAAGTCCCACGCGCGGGCTTGGGTGATGGCCTCGGCCAAAAGCGTGCGATCGGCGTCGGAATAGGCAAACAACTCAAACGGCCCAAACTCTGCCACGCGGACACCATCGGTACGGATCAACGCGGTATCGACAAAGCCATCCAGCGCGGTGCCCGTCATCAGGCCAATGGCCCAGAGGGGCACGGTTTCAGTCTCATTTTGCATGGCTTTTTGCACTCTTGGCTGCGGGATGCGCATTAAATCAGTCCCAATGCGCCTATTTGGCATATCCAGTCCATCTGAAAAGCAGTGTCATATAGTTCTTGTCGATTAGTATGCAGCTAGTTGCCATCCGTGGATCGAGACTTATCACTTACCACCGATCAACGCTCAAGCCACATCAGTTCGCTAACGTAAACTTTGATTTTGGGGTGTCTTCAAAATCTCAATTGCTTGCTCCATTTCAGCATCAACCTGCGGGGCGTCCGCCTTGACCAACACGTCAGGAATGATGCCGAAATCCTCATAAGCCTTCCCTGAGGACTGCACATATGTCCCAATTCGTAGCACCAGGTACCCATGATCGTTTCCGACAAAAATCGGTCCGATCGCTAATGATGACCCAACGCGTCCGGAAGTCCGCTGCCCCACAATTTTTGCCTGCCTAATTTCTCGTAACGCGGCTGCTGCAAGTTCAGCACCAACCGCTGTCTCATCATTAACCAACACAACGATTGGAGCCCCGTTTGCCTCATCACCGGGCCGCGCATAAAAGCGCTTTGGCAAGACCGTCTTACATTGAATACTGGGGTTGTCGGTCAATATCAGCCCACGGCTTGCAAATATGTCTACCAGTCCAATTACGCCATCCAGCGCTCCGCCGGCATTGAATCGAAGGTCTAGTATATATCCTGTTGGTTTTCGGATTTCTTGCCGAATTGCCCGGATTGCGTCGCGCACTTGTTTGCCCGTGTCCTCCTGAAACGAAGAGACCGCCAGCACGCCGATGCCGTCGACAACTCGATGTCTAACTTGAGGAAAGTCAAGTGGCGCGCGTCGTATTGCGAACGTCTTCTCGATTCCGTCTCTCACAATTGTCACCGCAACATCAGAGTCATAAGGTCCAACCAATTGGCTAGCTACTTCTTCTTCAGACAAATCTGTAATTGGCTTGCCATCTATGGCCTTCAATCGATCGCCAGCAAGTATGCCAGCATCAGCGGCAGGGCCATAAGGAATTGGGCGCACGATCACTACACCCGAGCTATCTATCTTCAACCCAACCAGAATGCCTGCCCTCAATCCCGGCGGTCGGTCTTTATGGATGACAAATTCATTGCCAGCATCGAACACTTGAGCCATCCCCTTCAAGACAGCCTTATCAAGCTCTGAGGGATCTGTTTTGGCTTGTAGGACCTCCTTATAGGCTTTGGCAAATCCTCCAAAGTCAGGCGTACTGAGGACAATTGGTGCGGCATCTTTTCTCTCTGGTAGCGCATTGATGCCCTTAATCGCCCCAGCAAAGACGCGGCGCTTATCGGGTTCACAATAGGCAAGACGAACCGCTTCCGCAGCTTCATCAAGTCTGCGAAGGCTTGTTTCAGTGCTGGAACCAAGCGGCTGTGCAAAAGCCTTAAGAAGCGAAACTGGCCAGCATGCAAAGACAAGGAATGCAATAAACCGAGTGTACTTCAATGCCAACCTCCACCTATAGTTACCATGTTGCATGCAGCTGTAAGTGTCGTCAATCTAAAGGACGCCCCTGCTTCCCCAAACACACAGGGCTTCAAATCCCCCTCACCTGTGCTAAACGCGCCCGAGCGTCGATGTATGCACTAACTTACGTAACCACCAAATCAGAGGATGACGGCCATGACCCATAAATCAGCGTTCGTTCAAACGCTTATGGAGCGCGGCCATTATTATCAAGCAACCGATCTGGAAGCTTTGGATGCCGCAGCCCTTGAAAGTGAGCGCGGTGGCCGGGCTTTGACCGGCTATATTGGTTATGATTGTACGGCACCCAGCCTGCATGTCGGCAGCTTGACGCAAATCATGTTGATGCGCCGCCTGCAACAATGTGGTGGCAAGCCCATCACCCTAATGGGCGGTGGCACCACGAAGGTGGGCGATCCGTCTGACAAGAATGAGGCCCGCCCGGTTCTAACCCAAGAGGTGATTGACGCCAATAAAGCCTCAATCCAGACGGTTTTCGCTAAATTCCTGACCTTTGGCGACGGCCCGCGCGATGCCATTATGGTGGACAATGCCCAATGGCTGGATGAGGTCAAATGGCTCGATATGCTGCGCGAAATTGGCAAGCATTTCACCATCAATAAGATGATTGCACTCGACATCGTCAAACGGCGGCTCGACCAAGAAGTGCCGATCACCTTTCTTGAATTCAACTATATGCTGTTGCAGGCCTATGATTTCCTCGAGCTCTCGCGGCGTTATGACTGCAATCTGCAAATGGGTGGCTCTGACCAATGGGGCAATATTGTCCAAGGGGTCGAGTTGTGTCGCCGCGTGGATGAGCGCCACGTTCTGGGCGTCACCCAGCCTTTGTTGATGAATGCGGCTGGGCAGAAGATGGGCAAGACGGCCAATGGTGCGGTCTGGCTCAATGCCGACATGCTCTCGCCCTTTGATTATTGGCAATATTGGCGCAATGTCGATGATGCCGATGTCGAACCTTTGATGAAGCGTATGACGGATCTGCCGTTGGACGAGATCGACCGTTATGCGGCTTTGGGCGGGTCTGAGATCAATCTGGCCAAGATCGTACTGGCCACCGAAACCACCGCCCTGCTGCATGGCCGGGAGGCGGCGGAAGCGGCCAAAGCCACAGCGGCAGCGCAGTTTGGTGGTGGCGGGGCCGATGCTGGGCTGCCAGTTGTGAACCTTGCTTCTGTGCCTGCCTCATTGGCGGCTTTGTTTGTGGCCGCTGGACTGGTGGAGTCCAATGGCGAGGCCAAACGGCAAGCCAAAGGTGGTGGCCTGCGGCTCAATGACAAGCCGGTGCAAGATGTGACCGGCCCCGTGCCGCCGGAACTCGACAAAGGTCAAGAGATCAAATTATCGCTTGGTAAGAAGCGCCATCTGCTGGTGAAATTGGCCGGGTAAAGATCAGCCGACCAGACGGCGGCTCTGCAGGGTTGCGGCCAATTCGTCGACAATCTGGGTGATCTTGCGAGGATCATCACCCTCAGCCATCAGGCGTACAACAGGCTCTGTTCCCGATGTGCGCACCACCAGACGCCCGCCGGATGCGGTCAGCATGTCTTCCACCTTTTTGACCTGCGCCTGCATGTCGGGATCGGTCAGCGGAGACGCCCCACTATAGCGGATATTCTTCAAGACTTGGGGAGATGGCGTAAAGACAGACAATGTCTCACTCGCCGTACGACCCCGCGTCACCATCGACGACAGCACCCGGAGGGCTGAGACCAGACCATCACCGGTGGTGGCATAATCCATCAGCACAATATGGCCGGACTGCTCACCACCCAGATTACAATCCTCTTCCCGCATGCGCGCCACGACCTGCCGGTCGCCGACGCCGGTGCGGATCAGACTAGAACCTTGGTCGGTCAGATAGCGCTCGAGCCCCAAATTGGACATGATGGTGGTTACCACACCAGGTCCCCTAAGGGTCTGATCCGCAATCATATCGCGGGCGATCCCTGCAATGATTTGATCACCGTCAATTTCATGGCCCTTCTCATCAATGATGATCAGGCGGTCAGCATCACCATCCAGCGCAATGCCAATATCGGCGCGCCGCTCCAAAACGGTTTGCTTTAACAGACGCGTATCCGTGGACCCACAGCCAGCGTTGATATTGCTGCCATTGGGATTGACCCCGATCTCGACCACATCCGCCCCAAGCTCATACAGCGCCCAAGGGGCGGTTTTGTAGGCTGCGCCATTGGCACAATCGACCACCACACGCAGACCTTCCAGGCTCATGCCGCGCGGGAAAGCGCCTTTGGCAAATTCCACATAGCGCCCGCGGCTATCCTCAAAACTCTTCACCAAGCCAATTTCATGGGGTGCTGCGCGAACGATCCGATCGGGCTCATCGAGTAGCTTTTCGATTTCCTGCTCTTGGGCGTCACTCAGTTTAAAGCCATCTGCGCCAAACAGTTTAATGCCATTGTCGGCAAAGCCATTGTGTGAAGCTGAAATCATCACGCCCAGATCTGCCCGCAGCGAGCGCGTCAACAAGCCGATCGCGGGTGTCGGGATGGGGCCTAAAATCTTCACATCCATGCCGACAGCAGCAAAACCTGCGACCAAGGCAAACTCAACCAAATAGCCCGACCGACGCGTGTCCTTGCCGATGATGACATTATGACGATGCTCACCGCGCTTGAACACGGTCCCAGCTGCCATGCCGAGGGTCATGGCAACTTCGGCTGTCATCGGCCATTTGTTGGTTTCACCGCGAATACCATCGGTTCCAAAATAGCGACGAGCCATTCCTATTCCCCCAAAAACTGATCGACCACACCACGTGCGCAGCGGTCGACAGGATCACCTCCCCGCCCGCTAACGCAAAGCATTTCTCATTGTGACATCATGCTCCCGCAGCGGGAAGCAATTCTCCTGCCAGTGGCGCGAAATTCCAGCGCCAGGCTTTAGGATCGGCCAAAAGGGCCCGGACCAAGGCAACATTCATTTCATGGCCTGCCCGTTCTGCAACATAGCGGCCTTTGATTGGGGCCCCAGCCAGAGCCAAATCGCCCACAGCATCGAGTGCCTTGTGACGAACGAATTCATCACCAAAGCGCAGCCCTTCCTGATTGACGATGTCATCACCATCAATCACCACGGCATTCTCCAGCGACCCCCCCAAAGCCAGACCCTTGGCTTGCATGGCCTCGACCTGATGTAAGAAGCCGAATGTGCGAGCTGAGCCGAGCCCTGAGGCAAAGTTTTGGGGCGTGCAGTCAAACACCACACGCTGGCGACCAATGGCGCGGGTGGCAAACTCAACCGTCACATCCAACTCAAACCCATCGAAGGGCTCAAGACGTGCCGACTTATTGCCAATTTCCACAGATACGGGCTTGAGCACTTCCAGCATGCGGCGCGGCGCACCCAGTGCCCGCAGCCCCACCATCTCGATCATTTCGATAAAAGGTTCAGACGAACCATCCAGAATGGGCACTTCAGGACCATCAATCTCAATCACCGCATTGTCCACGCCCATGCCGAACAAAGCCGCCATCAGATGCTCGACAGTTGCCACGGTCACACCAGCAGAATTGGCCAGAGTCGTCCCCAATTCAGTGGTGGTGACTTTGTCGACCAATGCAGCAATACGACGCGCAAACTCGGGGGCATCTTGCCGCACAAACACAATGCCATGGTCAATGCCAGCAGGCTTCAACGTCACACGAACGGGCTTACCCGTATGCAAGCCGATCCCCACACATGAGGTCTGGCCAGCAAGCGTATGCTGAAGGGCTGTCACAGTCTGATATTGCACGCGTCGGACCTTTGGTAGCTTCTTATCTCTTGCACAAAATGTGTGTTGCTGCCTGTTTGGCACCACCCCTGTCATCTGACAAACCAAACATTATTTCGAATTGTGACAAGGAAACGTGAACGCCGCCGTACATTGCTGCACGGCGGCGTTTCATGGTCTCGACAGCCAAATGAGGCGATCAGTTGGCCTGTTTGCGCAAGAAAGTCGGGATTTCGATCTCATCGTCAAACTCATCGCCAAATAGAGGCGGCGTTTGGGTCAGCGACTTGGCAGTTGGCTCTGGACGTTCATCCCATTGCTCTTCCCGCTGGGCTGGCTTGGGACGACCGAAGATATTGAAACCATTGAAGCCCGAATTGCGTTGAGGACGTGCCTCTTCCTGCGGTTGGGGTGGAGTCGGCCGGGCCGAATAGGCCGGTGGTTCCGCCCGTTGAACCGGGGCATGCATCTGCGGGCGCGGCTGAGCAGCTTGATAAGCTGGGCGGGCGGTTGCGCCATATGCAGGCTGGGCTTGCTGGGCGGGCTGCTGCCCATAATCCTGACGCGCATGCATAGGCTCTGGTGCAGCTTGCACAGGCTGCTGGAACAGAGGCTGCTGGACAGGTTGTGCAACAGGCTCAGGCGCGGGCTGGGCCATGGCAGCAGGCTGTTGGTAAGATGGCTGCTGATGCACTGCTTGAGCAGCGACGGGCGCAGGCTGAGGCTCTTGTTGACGCTGGACAATTGGCTGATGAACCAGAGGTTCACGGCCGTTATTCACCCGAACGACCGTCGGCCCAGGGCTGCTGGCAGCGGGCTGCTGGGCTGGGCTTGCTGAAAAAAAGCTCGCCCCTTGCGGGCGGGTCTCCATCGCAGCGGCAGCCTCAATACCCGTGGCCACAACCGACACACGCATCACGCCTTCCAAGGATTCATCAAAGGTCGACCCCACGATGATGTTGGCATCCGGGTCAACTTCCTGGCGAATATGGTTGGCAGCCTCGTCAAGCTCGAACAAGGTCATGTCATAACCGCCGGTGATATTGATCAGAACACCACGCGCGCCTTTGAGCGACATATCTTCTAACAGTGGATTGTTGATGGCCTTGGTTGCTGCTTCAAGCGCACGGCGCTCGCCACTAGCCTCACCAGTCCCCATCATGGCCTTTCCCATCTCGCCCATGACTGAGCGCACATCGGCGAAATCCAGATTGATCAAGCCGGGCATCACCATCAGATCGGTGATACCGCGCACGCCAGAATGAAGCACCTGGTCGGCCAATTGGAACGCCTGATGGAAAGTTGTCTTATCATTGGCGACACGGAACAGATTCTGATTGGGAATGATGATCAGCGTGTCGACATATTTCTGAAGTTCAGCAATCCCAGCGTCGGCCATGCGCATGCGGCGCGGCCCTTCAAACTGGAAGGGTCGCGTGACCACTGCGACTGTCAGGATGCCCTGTTCCTTGGCTGTACGCGCAATGACCGGAGCCGCACCTGTCCCCGTACCACCGCCCATGCCGGCAGTGATGAAAACCATGTTGGCATCCGCCAGATGGTCAAGAATCTCGCTTTGGCTCTCTTCTGCCGCCGCCATGCCGACTTGCGGCGTCGCACCAGCCCCCAGACCTTGGGTGGTATTCAACCCGATCTGAATGCGCCGTTCGGCTTTGGAGCGCGCCAATGCCTGGGCGTCGGTGTTAGCGACCACGAACTCCACCCCTTGCAGGTCCGCATCGATCATGTTGTTGACGGCGTTGCCGCCTGCCCCACCCACGCCGAAGACGACAATCCGGGGGCTCAATTCAGTTTGGGGGGGGACATTTAGGCGGATAGCCATTCTAGGCTCCTCGAAGGCTTCTGGCGGAACAGGTGTAAGAATCGATGGCTGAGGATGCCCCCGACATGCTTAAGCAGGAGTTAATTCGATTCACGCAAATGATGAATCTTAAGCAAAAATTCAGCATGATTCACGCATCCCCGAAAGGCGGTTAAACCGGATGAACTCCCTGAGAAATCGACCTTCTGTGCTGGTTTTTGATTCTGGTCTAGGCGGCTTGTCAGTTATTCATGCGTTAATGGATGCCCGGCTCGGGGCCGATATCTCCCATCTCGCGGATACTGCTTTCTTCCCCTATGGCGAGAAAGCCGATGAGGTGTTGATGCAGCGTGTCCCGGCCATTGTGGCCGCAGGTGTAGCCCAGACCAATGCGGATCTGGTGATCATTGCCTGCAATACCGCCAGCACATTGGCATTGGAGTTCGTGCGCCATACTCTCGCTGTGCCGGTGGTGGGGGTGGTGCCGGCAATCAAGCCCGCCGCCAGCATGACAAAGACCGGCACGATCGGGCTTCTGGCCACGCCGAAAACCGTCACACGACCCTATACGGACCGCCTGATTGCCGAATTTGGGGCAGGCCACACGATCATTCGACACGGTGCGATCGGCCTTGCCGGAGCCGCTGAGGAACAGCTCGCGGGGAAAACCCCAGATCCCGCTATTTTCACCCAAGCCATAGACGGCCTTTTAAGCCAGGCGGGGGGCGAGGCCATTGATATTATCGTCTTGGCCTGTACCCATTACCCTCTCGTCCAAGCTGAGCTCGCTGCACAAGCACCGCCCAATATGAAGTGGGTCGATTCGGGGGCGGCCATTGCACGACGGACGGCGCATTTATTGGCGGACCGGTTGGACACCAATGCCCCACGCCTTGTCCAAGGCCTGACAACCGGAGGCGAAGACCTGGCAACCCGCGCGGTGCTAAGCCGATTTGGCTTTGGCAAACTCTGTCGCGTTGGAGTGCAGGAGTGCGATGTTGCCCCCTTCCCCGAACCTGCCCTTAGGGTTAAGCCTGCAACATGAACCTGATTGATCGCCTGCCCCCGGTGCGGGGCAAACTGGAAACTCAAGTCCCGCTGGCCCCTTTCACCTGGTTCCGGGTTGGCGGGCCAGCGGAAGTCTTGTTCCAGCCCGCTGATGAAGCGGATCTGGCACATTTTTTGGCGGCCTGCCCGTCTGACATACCGGTTATGGCCGTCGGCGTTGGGTCTAATTTGATTGTGCGGGACGGCGGGGTCCCGGGCGTGGTCATCCGTTTGTCGCCGCGCGGTTTTGGTCAGATCAGTGTCAATGGACTTGAAATCACGGCGGGGGCTGCATGCCTTGATGCCAGTGTCGCCAAGAAGGCAGCGGAGGCTGGAATTGCCGGGCTTGAATTTTATCGCGGTGTGCCAGGCACTATTGGTGGTGCCTTGCGCATGAATGCGGGCTGTTACGATTCCGAGACCAAGGATGTGCTGGTGTCCTGCGTCGCCTATGACCGGGCTGGGATCCGTCATGTTCTAAGCGTGGCAGACATGGGCTTTAGCTATCGCAGCACGCAGGCACCTGCCGATTTGATCTTTGTCTCGGCGACATTTGCTGGGACCGCAGATTCCCCTCAAGCCATTCTCGCGCGGATGGACGCCATCACCCAGAAGCGTGAGCAAAGCCAGCCCATCCGCGAAAAAACCGGAGGCAGTACATTTAAAAATCCAGATCCTGTTCAATCAGGTGGGCGTAAGTCATGGGCTGTCATCGATGCGGCCGGCCTGCGCGGCTACCAGATTGGTGGCGCACAGATGAGCGAAAAGCATTGTAACTTCATGATCAATACCGGGACTGCCACGGCGGCAGATCTAGAAGCTCTGGGGGATCATGTCATTGCGACAGTGAAAGCCAGTCAAGGCGTTGATTTACATTGGGAAATCAAACGTATCGGCGTGAAGGCCTAAGGCGACTGCTTCCCCATCTCCTATCGATTAGAAGTTATCCCGTAGCCATTGTAAGGCCCGGGCGACCGGATGACTCGACGGTTCGGCCATATGTGTTGCGCTGCTGGCCAAGTCAGTTGGCCGTTCAACGCCCCACCGCAATAAACCTGCCGCTACCGAGTAGCCCGGACCGGCAACTGCATCTCCCAAACCAGTAAAGCGCTGAGGCCGACCAATCCGCACATGGCCTTCAAAGACCCGCACAGCCAGTTCGCGCACGCCGTTTAATTGACTGCCCCCCCCGGTCAGCACGATGCGTCGCCCAGCATTGAGCTTGTCCAGCCCACCTGCCTTAAGCCGGTCGCGTAACAATTCCAGCGTTTCTTCCACCCGAGGCCGCACAATTCCAGTGAGGATTGAGCGGGGTGCCTGATCTGAAACCAATTGGCCATCTTCGCCGATGCGCGGAGCGTCAATCATCAGATTGTCTTCATTCAGACTAGCAATTGCGCTGCCATGTACAATTTTGAGACGCTCAGCTGCAGCCGCGGTCGTGCCGAGGCAATGGGCAATATCATGGGTAACATGGTCCGAGCCAATGGGTACGGCATCGACATGAATCAGGGCACCGGCATGAAACAAAGCTGCGGTCGTGGAGCGCGCACCCATATCAACGACCAATGCCCCCAATTCGAGGTCATCTTCCGCCAAAGCGCCAAGTGCGGCCGCGTAAGGGGCAGCAACCGAGCCTGAAATCGTATAAGTCGCGCGTTCAACACACAAAACGATGTTGCGCCACTGTGGCGTTGGTGCTGTGACTACCGTGACGGCAACGCCTAGCCTGCGACCCAGCATGCCGCGTGGATCACGCACTTTTTGACCATCAACAACAAAGAAACTGGGCGTGGCATGCAGGATGGAACGACCATCATGGCGAATATGCTCCAGCGCCGAACCGACCACACGGCGGCGCTCTTTCGGCCCAATCTCGGCATTGGCAATACTGATCTCGCCATGGGCCTGTTCTGCACGCACCCCAAAACCAGAAACCGAAACGACGACCTCGCTGACGGTAACTCCTGCCATACGTTCAGCTTGGGTGATCGCTGCGCGAACAGCTTTTTCCGCAGCCTCAAGATCAACGATGGCACCATTACGGACCCCCCGCGCCGGTTGGGTCCCGACACCGGCGACGCGCAACGGCCCAGTTCCTTGCCCAGTGCTGCCAATGAAGCAGGTGATTTTTGAGGCCCCGATGTCCAGGGCTGCCAACATGCTTGCCCGAGGTGCGGGAATTCGGGTTTCGACGGCGGCACGCTTGGTAAGAGAGGACATTTTCGTCTCGTTATATGGAGGTCAAACCCCTTGGGCGGACTTGGCCGCTTGGGCAGGTGCAGTCACCGACAAGGTTTCTTCTGTCGGGCGGATTAGGATCGTGCCTGGATGGCGTAGATCCAGACGGGCAAATGAACGATCAAGGATCTTGTGGCTGTCTTGCAGACGGTCGAGCATGGCCAAGGCTTCACCCATGCCGATTTCAGGCAAGAGTACGTCGCCGCCTTGGGTTAATTTCAAGGTCCAGCGCCGGTCGCCCACCCAGACGGCAGAGCTGGTGCGGCTTGCAATCTCAGGATAAGCGCGCATCGCCTCAAACAAAGCTGGCGCTCGGGGACCCGCATTAGCACCGACGACCAAGGCATAGCCTTTAGCAGATGTGATGTGATTGGCCTGACCGAGCTTGCGCCCACTGGCATCCATAAAGGCAAGTTGGCCCCGATCCTGCCACAAGGCTGTCGCGGCGCGCGGGGTGATCAAAATCTGGATCTGATCGGGCCACAGGCGGCGGACAACCACATGCTCTACCCATGGCAATTGGGCGACACGATCACGAATTTCGCCGGGATTGACCCCAAACATGACATCATCAGCCATGACCCCGGCCGTGACCTCAGCTTCAGCACGTTGATAAGCGCTCAACTGCTGACCATCGGGGGCTTGCACATTGATAATGCGCACGGCCAGACCTGCAGACCGAGCCGCATTGCCTGCACTGGTTTGTATACCGCGCCCCATGTCATCCAACACGCCGAGGCCTGCAGCCAGTAGGAGCAGGATCGCAACCACCGAAGTCAAGGTCAGACCAACAAGAATGCGCCGTGTCGGGCCGTCATATTGGGCGGCCCGCATCCGGGCATGCGCCCAAGCCCCCAGTTTCATCGTCCAAGCATGACTATCGGCGCGACGAGGTGCTCGTGCCCGATTGCGAGGTGGGGCGCTGCGACGCATTGGGGGACGGCGGGTCTGTCTCATCGCGGGCATGACGCATCCTCCAACATCCAGCCGACCAATTGGTTGAAAGACATGCCAACATGGGCAGCTTGCTCAGGTGCAAGTGATGTTGGTGTCATGCCAGGCTGGGTATTTATCTCCAAAACGACCAGACGCTTGGTTGCTGGATCAAAGCGGAAATCGGTGCGCGTCACACCCCGGCACCCCAAGAGTTGGTGCGCGCGAACAGCATCGGCCATGGCGCGGGCATGAATGTCGGCGGGCAAATCAGATGGGTTGACGTGATGAACCGAGCCACCGGCTGCATATTTTGCGTCATAATCATAAAATTCGTGGCCCGTGCGGATTTCGGTAACCGCCAGTGCGCGTTCCCCCATAACAGCAACAGTCAATTCTCGGCCGGGGATAAATTCTTCGACCAGCACATCATCTCCACAGCGCCAATCAGGGTCCAGTAATTTTTCGGGCGGCCGGTTCTCACCCTTGCGCACAATGAACACGCCAAAGGATGACCCATCGGCATTGGGCTTGACGACATAAGGTGGGGCAAGAGCATGATTTTGCGCGGCCTCTTGCCGCGACATCAATCGCCCCTCCGGCACATCAAGACCGGCAGCTTGAAAGACGGCTTTGGCTTTCTGCTTATCCATGGCCAGTGCCGAAGCGAGAACGCCGGAATGGGTGTAGGGAATGTCGGCAATTTCAAGCACAGACTGAATACGGCCATCCTCGCCCCACGGCCCATGCAATGCATTGAGGGCAATGTCGGGACTGACCTGCTTAAGGACATGGGCAATATCGCGGTCGACATCAATTTCAACCACGTCGGCGCCCAATGCCCGGGCAGCATCAGCGCAGGCTTTGCCTGAAACCAGCGACACAGGTCGCTCAGCTGACCAGCCGCCCATCAAGACCCCGACCCGCACGCCCTTCATGCTGCGCTCAATCCCTTTTGCATCTGCGACCCAAATCGGACGCACCCATGACTCATTGACCAGCGATGAAGGATTGAGGTGAATGGAGGGTTAAAGACCCCTCGGTCACATGCAGAAATGATTCATTTTTTTAAGGTCATGGCAGTGATCTCAGACACTATCCTGCAAGAGGCTAACCAAAGAGTCGCAGATAAAGCGCACGCAACATGCCCGCCGTTGCTCCCCAGACATAATGATCCTCATAAGGCATTGCATAATAATAGCGCGTCTGGCCATTATAGTCGCGTGAATGGCGCTGGTGATTGGCCGGGTCCATGAAGTGGGCAAATGGCACTTCAAAGATTGCATCAACTTCGCGCGGATCGGCTTGAAACTCGGCTGCCGCCGACACCAAGCCAACAATTGGCGTAACACGAAAGCGGGTCACGGTCTCATATGGGTCAGACGCTCCCAGCACGTCGACGTGCACCGGATCAAGCCCCACTTCTTCGCGTGCCTCACGCAACGCGGTTGCAATCGCATCGACGTCGTCATCCTGTCGCCGTCCCCCGGGAAAGGCAATCTGGCCTGAGTGCGTAGGCATGTCAGCAGACCGCCGCGTTAACAATACCGACAAGCCCTGCGGGCGGGTAATGAGCGGAACCAGAACGCTGGCTTCCTTCAGACCACCGAAGCTGGGACGGGTGCCCGACAGGTCGAAATCAGAGAATTCAGGTCGCTGCGGCAAAGTTTGAGGCGCACTGAGCCGGCTCTTCAACAAGTCAATGAGAACGCCATCGCTCATGGAGCCAAACCTTCGACTGCACCGAGATCAAACACTATGCCCCCGCTCGACAAAATCAGCCGATCATCCTTCAAATCCGCCCAATCCACCAATTCATAAAAAGGCGCGCGCAAGATCCGGGCAGTCAAGCGCCCGCGCACCCGAACATAAGGACGCGGGATGCCGGTGATAGGATCAATCTCAACCCACAAAGGGTGCCCTGGGCCGACAATGACGCTATCTCCAACATTGGTGGTCACCACGATACTCGGCCCCTGACCCGTCTCAATCCGGTCAACGCGTGTTCCAAGAAAGTGCGCATCTGCCACATGAACCACGACTTTTTCGCCAGGTGTCACGAGATAGGTCAGGCCATCCTCATCCTTGCGCAAAATGGTGGCAAACAATTCAACCATGGAAGGCCGCGTGATCCGCCCATTTTGGTGCCACCAACTGCCATCAGCCCGGATCTCCATGCCAATATCGCCACAATGGGGCGGGTTCCAATTCTCCACAGGTGGCAAGCGACGTTCCCTGCCGGGCGCCCCGGCATGGCGCGCCAACTCTGCCAAAAGATCAGACAAAGGGTCAGGTTTGGAATGGGGCATAGTGTCCAAGCGGTTCTTCTGGCCAGGGTCATATTTGACTTAGGTTTGTTTGGCCCGATTGGCCAGATCAAACCACCAACAGGTCACACAAGTTTATGATCTGAAAAGATACTCGCACTTGCCCCTTGAGTCAGGCTAGGTTGGGACCATGACCGATCAGACGCCCGCGCCCGCTTCCGATGATGCCGCAACATCTGCGACCCAACGCATTGATCAGGCGTTAGAAACCATCGCCGCAGTGCGCGCGGGGGTCGGCGGGGCCATTCTGGGACAGGAACGCGTCATCGACCTCACCTTGGCAACCATTTTGGCAGGAGGCCATGGTCTTCTGGTAGGTGCACCTGGACTGGCGAAAACCAGCTTGGTTGAGGCAATCGCGATCGCCACGGGGCTTGATTGGGGGCGGGTGCAATTCACCCCCGACTTGATGCCCTCTGATATTGTGGGTTCAGAAATCCTTGATCAAGACAGTACGGGAAAGCGCGGGTTTCGGTTTGTCAAAGGCCCGGTCTTCACAAGCCTTTTGATGGCAGATGAAATCAACCGCGCAAGCCCGCGCACGCAATCGGCTCTGTTGCAAGCCATGCAGGAAGGTCAGGTGACGGTCTCCGGCCAAACCTATGCTTTGCCTCAGCCTTTCTTCGTGCTTGCCACCCAAAACCCGATTGAGCAAGAAGGCACCTATCCGCTTCCCGAGGCGCAATTGGACCGCTTCCTTCTCCAGATCGATGTACCTTTCCCTGACCGGGAGACAGAGCGGCAAATCCTGCTGGCAACAACCGGCAACAACCAGCTTGCTGCCCGCCCTGCGTTAAAGCCTGGCGACCTGTCTGCCCTGCAGGCCTTCGTGCGTGACATGCCCGTAGGCGAGAAAGTCTTGGATGCGGTGCTTAACCTGGTCCGCTCTGCCCGGCCCGACAATGCAAACGACCCCAATATGGCTGAGTTGGTTGCTTGGGGACCGGGACCGCGTGCTGGGCAGGCCTTGATCAAAGCGGCTAAAGCGCGGGCTTTCTTGCGTGGCCGCGTCAGTCCCAGCTTCGACGATGTGGCCGCAGTCGCCCGTGCGGGCTTAATACACCGCATGGCTCTGAGTTGGCGCGCGCGAGCCGATGGCCTCGACCTAGGTGAGTTGATCGATCGATTGGTGCAACAGGCATTGGGTTCTGCCTGATGGTTGCGACGCAGGCCTTGTCTCCGGCAGATCTGGCTGGGGCTGCGCAAGACCTGGCCGATGGTCTCCCAGCTCTCTTGCTGGAGGCGCGCAAGACGCAGGCCAGTTTACATCCGGGTGCGCATGGACGCAGACGGGCCGGGATGGGTGAAACCTTCTGGCAGCATCGCGAATGGCGGGAGGGCGAGGATTTACGCCACATCGACTGGCGCAGGTCGGCCCGCTCGGACAGGCTGTTTGTGCGTGATATGGAACGTGAAAGTCCGGCTAATTTGCAGATCTGGGTGGATTGCGGCCCGGACATGCATTGGCGCCACGGTGCCAACCGACCAACCAAGGCCGAACGCGCGCTCATCATCGCGCTGGCGCTGGCCATGGCTGCCAAAGCAGGCGGGGAGCGCGTAAGTTGTCTATTGGGCGATGCGCGTTTAGGGGAAGCTATTGGCTTTGGTCGCGCTTTGATTTCCAGTGGGCAGAACTTCGACCTGCGGGCACGCTCAGGCTCGGCCAGGTCCGCGCACATTTTGATTGTCAGCGACGGTCTGGCTTCGATCGAAACCTGGCTTGATCGGTTGAAGCCTCTTTCTGATCAAGCCTCGGGTTTAACTTTCATCCTGATCCGTGACCCCGCTGAAGAAGCCTTTCCCTTTGAGGGTCGGGTCCTGTTTCAGCGCCCCTCCGGCGGGGAACCCATTCTGATTGGCCAGGCCCAGGCCGCCCGCGAGGCCTATCAGCGGCTTTACCATCACCATGTCGACGCCCTCAGCGCCGCCTTACGACAGTTACGCGGTCAGCTTCTGATCCACGCAACCGACCAATCAGCCTTGCCGGTCACATTTCAGGCACTTGCTTGTCTGGATGGTCGCCTGCGAGCGGGTCAGCAGTCAGGTTAAGCCATGTGGACTTTCGGCCCTCTTGGTATCGCAACACCGCTCGCCCTCTTGGGCCTTTTGGCGTTGCCGGTCATTTGGCTGATCATCCGGGCATTGCCACCCGCGCCAAGCACCCAGATGTTCCCGCCTGCGGCCTTGTTGGCACGCGTTGCCCAAACTGAGGAGACCCCAGCCAAGGCCCCAATCTGGCTGGTTTGGTTCCGCATGATTTTGCTGGCGCTTTTGGTGACAGGCTTCTCTGGCCCTGTCTTAAACCCCGTCACTCAACCCGACCCCAGACCTTTGCTGATCGTGCTGGATGATGGCTGGACATCGGCCCCTGCTTGGGCAGAGATCAGCAAGGAAGCCGCCCGCAGTGCAGAGGCCGCCCGTGGGCCGGTTCGGATTGTGATGACCGCCAGCACACAAGGTAAAGAGACAACATTGGAGGCTTTGTCACCCAAAGCTGCAGCCGCCCGCATCCTTGCGGCCCAGCCCCAGCCGCTTTTGCCTGATCCGAACAAGGCACGCGACCAAATCAATGCGGCTGTGCGTACAGCTCCGAATACACCCGATCGCGGTTTGACTTCTGGGCAACGCATCGTGTGGTTCTCAGATGGCATTTCCCATGCCGGTAGCCAAGAACTGGCCAAAGCACTGTCGACTTTAGGGCCCGTAAAATTGCGAACCCCGTCGGTTGGCGCAGTCGCCATTAGCCGGGTCATGACCATGGCAGATGGCTATCGCCTGACACTGGTCGCGGCCCCCGCAGCTGCGGCCTCATCCCGTCTTGAGGCGATCAACAGCAAAGGCCAAGTCCTGCGCCAGTCGAGCCAAGCCCGCTCCCCTGTTGGGGCAGATTTCGCGCTTGAGTCTGTCGTCATGGGCGATGTGGCCGCCCTTCGGGTGGGTGATGTCCGTGCTGCTGGTGGGGTGTTTCTCCTTGATGCCTTCGACCGACGGGTGCGGGCTGGTCTGATTACAGAACGCCGCGATGATCAGCCCTTGCTCTCAGACGCCCATTATCTTGAAAGCGCCCTTAAACCCTATGCAGATCTGACACGATCCAGCCTGGACAGGTTGGTCGATTCCCGACTCGATGTTTTGATCTTGCCGGATGCGGGTGATTTGTCCCCGCCAGATCAGGCACGCTTGACCTCATTTGTCGAAGACGGGGGCCTGTTGATCCGGACAGCTGGTCCGAAAATACTCGCCTCCCCTGATAACCCGCTTTTGCCATCTCCACTGCTCGGCGAAGCGCGCACGGTTCGCGGTGCCATGAGTTGGGATGATGGTGGCAAGATTGCCGCGTTTGAGCCAAACAGTCCATTTGCCGGGTTGATTGTGGCCAATGATGCACGTGTCAACCAAGTTGTGGTCGCCGCCCCAACCAATCGCGGGGACACTGGAGCCCAAGCCAGCAAAACCGACATAGGCCTTGAAATCTGGGCGCGCTTGGTTGACGGCACCCCACTGGTGAGCGCCCGGCGTTTTGGCAAAGGGATGATTGTGCTGTTTCATACCACAGCCGGTCCTGCTTGGAGTGATGTGGCATTTTCAGGCCTGCAAGTTGAGATGTTCCGCCGAGTTTTGGCCCGGGCAGCATCCAGCGCCATCCCAGCCAATATTGTGACCGGCACAAGTCCTCTTAAGCCCGTGTTGGTGCTGGACGGCTATGGCAATTTCCGGACTCCTGAACCGGGGATGCGGGCAATTCGGCCCGAGAATGTGGCAGGCCTGCGGCCCAGCCTTACCCAACCTCCCGGCATTTACGAAGGCGGCGGTGCGCGTTGGATTTTGCAGGCTGCTGCGCCGGACGTACGACTGCCACCTCTTGCTAACTTGCCCGGTGTTACCCGGGCAGCCCGCGCAGACCCGCAACCGCGCGAGCTTGCCCCCATATTTTTTGGGATCGGAATGATCCTGGTGCTAATCGACCTTGTCCTCAGCCTCCTGCTCGCCGGCAAATTGAATCTATACCTGCGTGACATGTTTAGGCGTCTGTCTGGCTTGGTGCCCAAACCCCCGCCAGTGACCCCACTCATTCTGATCGCAACCCTCGTCATGTTCACAAGCCTGCCACAGTCTGGTTGGGCACAGACCAGTCAATCAAACCCTGCAACCGGGCCGGGCGATGTGTCGCTTGCCTATGTCAAAACAGGCGATGCTGCGCTTGATGGCCGCACCCAGCGCGGGCTTGAGGGACTTTCACGTGCATTGCGTGAACGTACGTCGGTGGCGACTGGGCCCGTGATTGGGCTCGACCCGGCCCGTGATGATCTTGCTCTGTATCCCATTGTTTTTTGGACATTAGGGGAAACAGTAAGTGATACCCGCCCAGAGGTCGCACAAGCCCTGGACCGTTACATGAAGACTGGCGGTGTGCTGTTTGTCGACACGCGCGGTGCCGGGCGGACCCCCGCTGCTGCCCGCCAAGTTACACGTGCTGCCCTGCGTGGCATTGAGGCCCCACCGCTGGCACAAGTGCCGGAAGGCCATGTGCTGACCAAAGCCTTTTATATCCTGCAGCGTTTTCCCGGTCGCTATCCCGATGCCAAGCTTTGGGTGGAGACCGAAGCCTCCGCGGCAGCCAGTGCCAATGATGGCGTCTCGCCCTTGATTTTGGGGGATGGCGACTGGGTTGCAGCATGGAGCCGCGCCCCGCGCCCACCTCAACCACGTTTTGATGGTCGCCCGACGAGCAATGACGAGTGGGCGGTTCGGGTTGGGATCAATATTGTCCTTTACGCATTGACTGGCAATTATAAAGCCGATCAAGTCCATATGCCCGCACTTTTGCAGCGCATGGGCACCCGCCCGGGCAAGAAACCATGAACGGGTCGGGGACAGCCGCTTTTGTAAGCCGCCTTGGCTTTGACCCAGTGCTGCCATCTTGGGCACTTTTGGCTCTTGGGCTGGCCGCCCTCATTCTGTTGGTGATTTATGCCCGGCTGGGCGGGAAAGCCATCTTGGCTCGGCTGGCACTTATCTGCGTCCTCATCCTTGGCCTATCTGGACCGAGCCAAGTGCGTGAGACCCGGATCGGTTTGAAAGACATCGTTCTGGTGCTGGTGGATCAATCTGAAAGCATGCTTCTTGCCGACCGGGTTAATGGCACGCAATCTGCCTTAGCGGCCCTTCAAGCCAAGCTATCCCAAGTCCCTGATTTGGAGGTGCGCATCAGCCAAATCAAGGATGGGCCTGGCGGCACGGCCTTGGCAAGCGGATTGGAAGAAGCCTTAGCAAGCCTGCCAATGGACCGGATCGCTGGTGCCATAGTCCTGACCGATGGGCGGTTCAGCGACGGCGACGAAGCGGCGCGCCCATTCCCCATCCACCAGATCCTGATTGGCAGTCCAAATGAGCGCGACCGCCGCCTGGTCTTGCGTGCAGCCCCCCGTCAAGCCCCGATTGGGGAGTTGGCTAAAGTCATCGTCCGGGTGGAAGATACGGGCGACACCGCCCCCCTCACCGTCCAGATTGGCGACGGACCAGCCGAAACCCAAATCGTCCCGACGGGACAAGATGTGGCTATCTCCATTCCGATCACGCAGCGCGGCCCGGTTCCAATTGCAGTGGAAACGCCCGAAGCGACCGGAGACATATCAACTGCCAATAATGGACTTGCGGTGACCATAACCGGGGTACGCGACCGGTTGCGTGTCCTGTTGGTGACAGGGCAGCCCTATGCCGGATCGCGGGCTTGGCGTAACCTTCTCAAGTCTGATCCGAGCGTTGACCTCGTACAATTCACCATCCTGCGCCCGCCCGAAACCGAAGACTTTACGCCGACGGAGGAATTGTCGCTCATCCCCTTCCCGACACGGGAATTGTTCATTGAAAAAATCGACAGTTTTGATCTGGTGGTGTTTGACCGATTTTCACGGCTGTCTGTGCTTCCAGATGATTATCTCGACTCAGTCGCTCAATGGGTTGAAGGCGGTGGCGCATTTTTGATGTTGGCGGGCCCGGCAGAGGCACTTAATCAGGGTGTTCAATCAACACCTCTCGCACGTATCTTGCCCGTCGTGGCCAAGGGTGCACCGCTTGAGACGCCATTCCGGCCTAGCTTAAGTGCACGTGGTCTAACCCATCCAGTCTCGGCCAGTCTGGCAGCGCAAGCCGATAGCTGGGGACGCTGGCTGCGCGTGCAACCGTCGACTGCGTCGGGCGATGTCCTGCTGGAAGGTGCAGGTCAGCCCCTTCTCGTTCTGGGGCAAGTCGGGCGCGGTCGGGTGGCTGCGGTGATGAGCGATCAGGCGTGGCTCTGGCGACGGGGCTATGATGGTGGAGGGCCGTTTGATGAATTGTTCCGTCGAACGGCACATTGGCTTATGAAGGAATCTGATCTTGAGGCGGACCGGTTGGTTCTCACAAGCCTTCCTGGCTTGTTGCAAGTCGAGCGCAGGACGGCGGCTGATCCAGGTCCTGCCCGAATCCGCACGTCCCGTCAGACCACAGAACTTATGCTAAAAAGCGACACTCCCGGGATATGGCGCGGCCAAACTGCAATCGCAAAACCAGGCCTTGCCTTTGTGCAATCAGGTGACAAGCGCGGTTTCATCGTCGCCGGCATCGGCAACCCTGAAGAGGCCCGCCTATTGAGTGCCGATGGACAGGCTCTCTCTGCGCCACAAGCACGCCAGGGCGGGGGCAGCGTGACGTTTGTGGGTCGCGCGGGGACAGGGGCATTGCCCGCCATAACCCGCCTCGGGCGGAACGGGTCGGCCCGTGGTGCAGAGATCGGCCTGCGCAAGGCGGGGGCCAGCGCTGTCACAGCTACCAGTCGTGAGGCCTTGCTGCCCGCTTGGGTCTATGCCGTGATTTTGGCAGGCTTGGCCTTGGTCGCTTGGTGGCTTGAAGGCCGCCTCAGCAGGGTTCTGCCCTCTCAGGGTGCCACCACAAGACCCTAAGGGACCATCAACTTTCCGCGCGGTGCTTCGCTGGGGCCTAACATGCGGATCAACAAACGCGCGGGATCGACGGGGCCTGGCATCATGATCGACCCAGCCGTGGCCTGAACAAAGCCAAAAGGCTCAAAGTAGGCCAGATCGCCCACAAGCACGACAGCTAAGCCTGACTTTTCGTCACAGGACTTCAAACATGCCCGCACCAGATGCGCGCCTAATCCCTGACCCTGCGCATGTGATGACACGGCAATAGGCCCCAGAAACAATAAATGTTGCCCTTGGTCAGTCCTAATTGGCCAGAGACGACACGCTCCAATCACCGCGCCGTCCGTGACGGCAATCCATGACAGATCACGCCGACACCGATTGCTTTCACGCAGGCGTGCTGCCGCTTTGGCGTGACGGCCAGGTCCAAAGGCGGTTGCATAAAGGGCTTCAACAGCCGCATCAAACACCGGGTCGTCCGGCATCAAGCCAAATTCGTCGATCATGTTGGGGGGTCGCGCTTTGTGGTGGGGAGATCACAGCACCGTTATGTGGTGCTGCTGGGCTTTTAAAGGACAAGAGCGGCAGGGGCCAAGCCTCAATTACAGGACCCAGTGCGCTGGCTCGAGATGCTTTCATCCAAAAAAGCGCATGCCGCGTAGAACTGCCATGACACAAACTGCTGCCAAACCGTCCCGCGCCCTGATCTTCCCGCTTCTGGCCGCTATCGGCCTTCCCAGTGCCGCTGATGCCCAGACCCCAGAACCGCGCTATCAGCTTGTCACGCGTCAAGGTGATTTTGAAATCCGTGACTATGCACCGCACATTATTGCCGAAGTGGTGGTGCCCGAAGGTCGGGGTGATCCGGCCAATATCGGATTTCGCCCTTTGGCCCGCTATATTTTTGGTGACAACCAACCACGCGCAAAAATTGCGATGACAGCCCCGGTAACCCGGCAAGCAACTGGCCAGACAATCGCTATGACGGCTCCGGTAACCAGGCAGGATGCCGGGGCGGCGTGGAAGGTTCATTTCATCATGCCAGAAGGCTCAAGCTTGGCGACGCTCCCAATCCCAAACGATCCTGCTGTGCGCCTTTTTGAACAACCGGCCCAACGCTATGGTGTGATTCGGTTCTCAGGCTTTGGCAGCCCAGCCACGATGGACGAAAAAGGCCAACGCCTGCGCGCCTGGCTTGAACAGCGCCAGCTGACACCCGTAGGTGCGCCGATTCACGCATCCTATGACCCACCCTGGACCGCCCCGTTTCTGCGTCGCCACGAGGTCTGGCTGGCGATCAATACGCCCAGCAAACCAAAATAGCGCCGCAGGATAGACCACCAAGCGTGGCGGTTAAGCGCGCGCAGGAATTGTTCTGTTTTGCAGAGAAGGTGGCTGGGGTGCTAGGGATCGAACCTAGGAATGTCGGTACCAAAAACCGATGCCTTACCGCTTGGCGACACCCCAAGAGAGGCAGGCAGATAGACGCGCTTGGCCGCAGGTGCAAGACCTTTGATCAGATAAGCACTGCCCTAACCGGAGAGTTCATGCAGTAAACAGCCTCAATTCTCTGCCAGTGTCGAAAGGTAGCCGCAGATCAGGGCGTCAAGTTCGCCCAGCCATTCTTTGTGCTGTGACGGGGCAAGGGTTGCAGCCTCAGCCATGGCCGCATGGCACGCCACCACCAATAGGCGGGCGATCTGATTTGCGCGTCGCTTGGCAAGGTTCGGCTGAAATCGGATCAGAATTTCCACCAGAATTCTTGCGACCGCATCATCCTCGGGAAACCTGCGGTCTTCGTCGGCAAACACGCGGTCAGCGGCTTCGGCAAGCACGACATAGGCAGGATTGTCGGCATAAAAGCGCAGAAATGGGGCGAGAAACACCCGGCCAGCCTCAATCAGATTCGCTGACGGGGACATGTGTTCACGCGCCAGACCCGCATCAGCCAGTGCCATCAAGGCCCGACCATAGTGGTCCATGAGGCCGCCTAATAACGCCAAGCGATTTGGAAAGAACTGATAGAGTGAGCCAGGAGAGGTGGCGGCGCGCTTGGCGACCATATCCATCTTTAACCCTTCAGGGCCATATTCCAACACCACGTCCACCGCAGCGTCGAGAAGCCGCTGTACGCGCCTTTGGCCGCGATCCTGACTGGGCTCTTTAGCCTTTGGTATTGGTCCCGAACCCGGCGTGCGACCGTTTTGCTTTGCCTGCCTCATAGGGCCCTCTTTGTTTACCAGCTTGACAATACGAGACTTGTCTCATATTTGCAAACATGAGACTATTCTCACATTTGGAGATTCAAGCAATGGAACTTGATCGTCGTCGCGTCGTGGGCGGGTTGGCCGCTACCAGCACATTGACATGCTTACCAGCTCGAGCCGGCCACGTGGTCGACGTCGATGTTGTCATCATAGGAGCCGGCGTGGCGGGGATTGCAGCAGGCCGGGCGCTCGGTGCTTTGGGCATTTCCTACCGCATATTGGAGGCACGCGACCGAGTGGGCGGTCGTGTCGTGACCGACACGCAAAGCCTTGGCCGTCGCTTTGATCGCGGCGCCTATTGGTTGCACAACAAGGCGCAAAACCCGCTGGTGCCATTGGCTAGGTCATATGGGACCAAATTACTGCCCAGCAGTTATGAAGATGGGGGAATCTTCGAGGCAGGCCAAATCAGTCCCCGACCGACGTGGGGCGAGGTCAGTCGCGCCATGGTGGGATGGGAAATGCGGCAAGCCCTCTCCTTTGGCCAAGGTCGGGATGTGGCGCTGGCCGACACATTACCTCAACCCAGCCCAGCCCAGCGCCATCTCCTCAATGTGTTCGCGGTGGAGATGGGGGATGATCCAGCCTTGATTTCGCGAGATGGCTATCAGGCTTTGGCTGCGGGGGAAGACCTTATTCCAGAAACCGGAATGGGTAGCCTGGTCAGCCGCCTTGGATTGGACTTGCCCATCTCGCTGGCCAGTCCAGTGGAGCGCGTGATCTGGAACCAAAGCCATGGGGTTACGGTCGTTGGACGCTTTGGCCAGCTTCGGGCTAAGGCGGCTTTGATCACCGTTCCAACTGGTGTCTTGGCCCGTGATGGCATCCGATTTGACCCTGCCCTGCCCGCCTTCAAAACCAAAGCGATCGCCGATCTGCCAATGGGGGGCTTTGAGAAAGTCGCCATGGTCTTGGAACAAGCACTGCCGGATTTGCCTGAATATGCTTTGTCCAATCGCCATATTCAGGTCGGCCAATATCATGCTTTGGTCACCTCACCCGACAAAAACATGGTCACGGCCTTGTTGCCAGGTGGGGTCTCGCGTCCACTTCTGCGTGAGGGGCCTGCCGCTTTGGCCGACTTTGCCCAAAGCTTGCTGCGCGAGGTTGTGGGCACAGGCGCGCGCGTTCAGAAACAGGCAGGCACAAACTGGCAGGAAGATGTTTTCTCGCTTGGGTCTTATTGTCACCCCCGGATTGGTGCCACCCATGCGCGCCGTGATTATGGCCTGCCCGTGGAAAATCGCCTATTCTTTGCCGGGGACGGCTGCGAGGACGCACTTGCGGTGACAGTCAGTGGGGCTTGGCGACATGGCCGACGCGCTGCGGAAGAGCTTCGCCGTGCCTTGAAGGCATAGCTGCTACTGAAAAGCCGCGCGCTTGTGATCGCACGCGCTCTGGTCTGTTCCCACAACTTCCTGTATCGATGGGGGCTGTAGGGCAATGCTACCGCTAGGCATATTCCAAAACTGCGCCTGATCACCTCTTAAGGAGGTGATGAGCACGGCACAATGGGCAAATCTGGCAAAATGGGTGCAGTCGGCCACGGAGGGGTTTGAGGTGAAGCAGTTTTTGATCACGATTGCTGGGGTCTTCATGGGCCTGGTTCTTTTCTTCATCCTCATCCCCATCATTTTTGTCGCCTCGGTTGCAGGGCAAAGTGCGCCCGTCACGCCATCCCATACCGTCCTCAGTCTTGATCTGCGCGAACCAATCCGTGACGTGCCGCCGAGTTCACCTTTTGCTGGCTTCTCAAGCAATGTCTCAGTGGTCGATATCGTGCGAAAACTGCAGGCGGCTGAAACAGATAGCAGCGTCAAGGGACTGTTTGTGCGCGCAAGCGAGGCAGGCATGGCCCCCGCTCACGCCGAGGAGATCCGCCAAGCTCTGATCGATTTCAAAGGCACCGGGAAATTCGTGATCGTCCATGCGCAGGGTTTTGAATATCCGACCCTGTCCAATTATGTCGCAGTATCAGGTGCTAGTGAATTGTGGATGCAGGGCACGACTGATTTTTCGGCCACAGGCATTGTCGCCGAGACGCTGTTTCTGGGTGGCTTTATGGAGAAATTCGGCATTTTGCCGCAATTTGAACAATTCAAAGAATATAAGAATGCGGTGAACAGCTACACCGAAAAGACGTATAATGCCCCGCACCGTGAGGCCACGACGGCTATGCTGGGTAGCATTTACAATGCCTTTTTGGCTGCAACTGCCTATGACCGGAAGGTTCCCGTCGAAGCCATGAAGGCGGCACTTGATCGTGCGCCATTGTCGGCTGAGCAGGCCTTGCAGGCCAAGTTGGTCGACAAGATTGGTCAGCCCGAAGAGGCTATGGATGCTGCCCTCGCCAAAGCCGGCGGCAAGGAGAAGGCTGAGTTTGTTGATTTGGGCAATTATCAATTGCCCCCAGAAACTGGTCCTGTGATTGCCTTGATTGGTGGCGAAGGAGCCATCATCACCGGGCAGCGCAGCAACGATCCATTTGCAGATCAAGAGGGCATTACCAGCGACGATTATGCCGCTGCCATACGTGACGCCACAGATGATGATGCCGTCAAGGCTATCGTCTTCCGTGTATCTTCGCCCGGTGGATCGCCCAGTGCGTCAGACCAGATTTGGGCAGCGATTGAACGAGCCAAAAAAGCAGGCAAGCCCGTAGTGGTTTCGATGGGGGCCTATGCGGCCTCGGGGGGCTATTATGTTTCGACCGGGGCTGATGCCATTTTGGCGATGCCCTCAACCATCACTGGCTCCATCGGTGTTTTTAGCGGCAAGTTTGTAATCAACGAAGCTCTCAACCGATATACGGGAGCCAATATTGCCGCCATTCAGGCCGGGGGTGATTATGCCAATGCCTTCTCGTCTGGCGCACCTTTCTCGAATAGCCAACGGACTGCTCTGAATGCCGCGGTGACGCGCATTTATGACGACTTCACCGGTAAGGTAGCAGCCGGGCGCAAATTGCCTTTGCCCCGTGTGCTGGAGATTGCCAAAGGACGTGTGTGGACCGGCAATGAAGCCAAAGACATTGGTCTGGTAGACCAGATTGGCGGGGTACGCACCGCCATTCTGAAAGCGAAGGAATTGGCCAAGATCGAGGCTGCGACCCCTGTCAGCCTGCGGGTCTATCCAGCCGTGGAAGACCCACTGACGGCCTTTAGCCGGGCGTTCAGCTCAAGCGCGCAAGGTGCGCAAGCAGCAGGCCGTGCAGCAACCGTAATCGGTGCTCTGGTTGGTGATGAACGCCTGTCGGCCTTGTTGTTACAAGCATCCCAACGCGGCAATGCCTCCATGCACGAACCAGTTCGTGTGCATTAGGACGTGGCAACGCTGGGGCAGCACGTGCGTTTGGCCAGCTAGGTCCTGCTGTTGGTGATGTGAGTTGTGGCCTATTCAGTCGGCACCAAAGCTGCGGGCAGCCTGGGTCAGCGCCTGGACAAGTTCGCGCTCACCCTGTGACAACAACGGGTTCCAGACATCGAAGATCAGAACCACGCGCAACTCATCACTGTCATTGCGCGCCATATGTTCCAGCGTGTCATCAAAGATCAGCACTTTGCCAACCTCCCAGCGACGTTGCTCAAACCCTACCCGATACAGACATTTGTCCGGGACAATCAAAGGCAAATGAACCACCAGACGCGCGTTCGTCTCGCCATGGTGGGGGGGGATTTCGGTATGAGGTGCTAGCGCCGAAAACATGGCATTGGGGCACAAACCACCAATTGCCGCCATATCGACTGCCTGCAAAGCTGCACTGGTCTGCGGACAAGCGGCCTGGTTTTCGAGATCGGGAATACCGCCACGCCAAAGGCTGAGTGTACTCCAGCGCGTCGACTGGTTGAGTTCGGCCCACTGGTTTACAGGGTCTCCAGGCCGATAATTGATATATGGCTGAAAATCCTGCTGCTTGTTCGCCAAGGCAGCCCGCAATTCATCGGTAATGGCACCTGTCTGGGCCTCTAAACTCGAAACCCATGCAAAGTCACTCGGATCAAAGAACGGAATGGCGGGGAGTCGAGGGACATGGAGCTGGTTACAGTCGGCGTGATAGGGTCGAGTCTGACCAGCCATGATGGAAACAGCCTCGCGCCATTGGCTTGAAAGACTTGCCTCCCCACCCACAGCCTCAAACAATTTGATGGCCATGGCCTCCTGATAATCGGTCACCAGCTTGCGCGCGCGCCGTAAATGATCTGCCAGACTGGGCGGCCACTGGCTTTCGGGCGGGGCGATCTTCAAAACATTGCGATAGGTTACGGCCGCCAATTTCAGCCTGCCCTGTCGTTCATAGAGGCCGCCCTTGGCAAGCAGCGCTGGGTAGAAATAGGGATCGGCCGATAGAGCCAATTGCAGAGCCGCCAACTCACCTTCAACTTGGCCCATCTCGCGACGTACATTGGCCAACATAAGCGCCACCATGGGATCCTGCGGGATCAAAGTGGCAGCGCGCATCAAATGGGCCTCTGCTTCGGCAAAGGCGGCGCGCTGAAAAGCATGTATACCAAGCCGATGCTGAGCCAGCCCATGATCGGGTTGGGCGTTAGCGACTTGGTGCCACAGACGCTCAGCCTCGCTCCACTGACCAGAATTGGCCGCCCTTTCAGCCTGAGCCACCCAAGCTTCGATTTGCGCAGACATTCATACTCCTTCCGCAAAGACCACCCCGCCAGACTATGATGTCGGCTTATCATGGGTGCAACCCAACCACCTGACAACAAAATGGCGGGCCCCGAGAGGCCCGCCACCAAAAGGTCAATCTGAGAAATCAGATCAGAACTTCACGTTGACGCCGATGGCATAAACGCGGCCCAACACATCGTAGTTCGATGGGAAGGTGTTGCCCGAGTTGTAAGAAGTCGTCCCGGTTTCGTTACCGATGATTGGAGGATCTTCATCAAACACGTTGGCAACCGAAGCCGTTACCGTGAGAGCTGAATTGACATCCCACGATGCAGAGAGGTCGATGTAGTTGTAAGCATCGATCTTCTCGAAGGCATCGAAAATGCCCGACTTCAAGGTCTCTTCGATCTCGATGGCTGCAAAGTGACGCCAGTTGTAGGACAATTGGAAGTCGCCAACCGACCAAGTTGTGCGCTGCACCGAGCGGAACTGGTGGGTTGGATCACAGCTCGAACCATAGAAGCCATTGCAATCAATGACGCTAGAGGTTGCGGTCGTTTGATACTCGTTCTTCGTGTAGTAGTTCGCATTATACGAAATGCGGATCGAACCCCACTTGCTGTCGAAGCCCAAGTCTTCCAAGTCGAAGCCGGTGTTGACACCCAACTCATAACCAGAAGCTTGGAGGTATTCGAGGTTGGTGGTCAGCAAACGAATACCGGCACCTGGCGTTGCAATGTCGCCGTTGATCCGGACGATCTTCGAGCAGAACGACTGGATACCTTGGCGATAGCAACCGTCCAGAACTTCCTGCGGCTCACCCAGACCAATCGTGTCGTTGATCTTGATGTCATAATAATCCAGCGTCACGGCGGTGTTCTTCAAGAAACCACCAAAGTCTGGACGCCACACGAAGCCAACGGTCAGCGTATCAGCTTCTTCTGGCTTGGGTGGGTTGGATGGGTCAGAACCTTCGAAGGTACCGACTTGGCCGGCAACGATATCCTGAACAGTCCAGACTTCGCTGGCAGCTTGACCGGTCGATTGGCACAGAGCACGCAGCGCAGCTGTACGCTGAGCCACTGGCTGGGCAATCGAACAGGGGTCAGAACCAGAGTTACGCAGACCGGTCACGAATGGCGAGAACAACTCACCCACGTTCGGAGCGCGAGCTGCCTTTTGCTTCATCGCACGGAAGCGGAACTGGTCGGTCAAAGCCCAGTCCAGACCTGCTTTCCAAGTCGTGTTTTGGCCAGTCAACGAATAATCTGCCAAGCGATAGCCGAGCTCGAGGTTCATCGACTCAACCAATGGCTTGCCCGAGATCAGCGGAACGCCGATTTCAGTATAGACTTCGTTCACATTGTAGCCACCCGACACGGGCAAGGTGTTACCACCTGCACCACCCAAGCAGCTGGTTGGAGCCAGCTTCAAGCATTCGTCTGGCGTGGTCGAACCTTCTTCACGACGATATTCGTAACCCAAGACCACGTTGACTGGGGAGTCTGCGGCAGGGCTTTGGAAGCCGTGCAAAGGACCACCGATCGATGCACCAGCAATGCTTTGGATATAGCTTTGCTGTTCAAGGGCAGTCGCTGATGAATACTTCGCCATCGCGGGGGTAATGGTACCAAAGCCACCAAACAGGTTGATCGGCACGCAAGCTGAATCGCCATTGGCACAGGCCGTGGTGGAGGTTGCATTCAGAGCGTTCTGAATATTGGCAACGTTGGTGTAGCCAGCCGACACATTGGTGCGGTCAGCTTGGCCCATTTGCACCGAGGTGTCCCAGGTCCAATCTGGCAGGAACTTGCCGAGGTCGCCCTTCAAGCCCAAGACAAATTGGAACGTATTGTTGTCATAGGTGGTCGAACGCTCACCAAATTCAACGGTACGACGGCGGATCGACAATTGCAGGCTGTCAGCAGCGTCGACGCGGCCGTTAGCGTTGGTGTCAATCCAGCGACCGGTTGTGGTACCACCACCAGCGCGGAAAGCTTCCGCTTGAGCAATAATCGTGGACCGGGCCTGAGCCGACAGGAATGGGTTGCTCAGGGGAACCATGAACAGGTTGCCAAACACACCTGATGGCGCAATCTGCTGACGAATATTGGTCGCAGCAAAGGTCGCACGGCCATAAGCTTCGACATGCTCATTGATGTCATAGCGGGCAATGGCGGTCGCCGAATAGCGCTCTTGAGGGGTCTGATAGTAGTTGTATGGGTTGAAATTGAACACCGAGCAGTTGGCACCCAATGTACCATCGTCCCGGAACTGGCCGCCGCCACCCATATAAGTCATGCGGGTTGGGATCGTGGTGGTTGAGCCACCTGCGCCCACAACGTTGGGGCCGCCGCAACCGGCTGGTGCAGCAACAGCGCGGCCATCAAGGCCAGAGCCAGTCGCCGAGGACACACCGACGATGCCGAAAGGACGATCAGCTAACAAAACTGGATCCCGCTGGGTCCAGTTCATGGACAAAGCGACGTTACCCCGGCCGTCTTCAAGGTTTGCACCCATTGCAAGCGAGGCCGTGACGATTTGACCGTCATTGTCACCCGTGATCGAGCGCTTGATGTCGGCTTCGACGCCTTCAAAGTCCTTCTTCAGGACGAAGTTGATAACACCCGACATCGCGTCCGAACCGTACACGGTCGACGCACCACCGGTCAGGATGTCAACGCGCTCCAGCATGGCTTGGGGAACGGTCGACACGTCAACGCGGCCATCGATATTGTATGGGGTCATGCGCTTGCCATCCATCAGGACGAGGTTGCGCTGCGCACCCAGACCGCGCATGTTGACGGTTGTCACACCGGCGGTACCGTTGTTGACGTTTTCACCATCGCCCGGGATGGTTGATGGCAAAGCCCGCAACAGCTTTTCAGGTTCAGCCACCTGGTTCAATTGCAGTTCAGCGCCACCAATCGAGGTGATCGGGCTGGCAGACTGCACGCCTGGAGCCGAAATCCGGGTCCCGGTCACAACCACGACTTCGGCTTGCTTCTCTGTGCTGTCCGCTGGTGCCGTCTGGGCAAATGCGGGCGCTGCAAAGCTCAGCCCTGCTACAATTGTGCTCGCAAGCAAAAGCTCGCGGGTCATCGACATCTTCATTATGGAACCTCCATTTGTCCCCTGCCCGCTGAATTTATTGAGTCAGATTTCGGGCAATGGTTCGAGAGTTAACGAGCACATTACAAATCGTCAACGCTTCAAAGGCAGGCAAAGTACAAGACTAACCCGAGTTGTTGCTAAAGTGTCGCATTTTATCATTACCTATCAGTATATTTGAGAATTCAAAAATGTATATTCAATTATATCAAACAATATTTTTATTATTTTGAGAATAGTTTTATCTGGTATCAAATATATATTTTTTATATAAGATTAATTCTGCTAGATCATTCAATCATATACAATCAAAGTATTCAAATAAACATTTTCTGCACACAACCCAACCACAATATGCCTAGTTCTCAAGCAGTCCAGCCAGTTGCACCATATCCAGAATAGGACCGCTTCGTGGTTGCGCGATTTTGTCGGCTTGTGCGCAGGTCAGCCCGGTCCGCCCAGTCAACAAAAAAGGCGGCCCGCAAAGGCCGCCTTTCTCGTTTTGTCTCTTAATCCGCCTTAGAAGCGGCGGATGATCGACGCATTGAACGACCGACCAAACTGGTCGTACTGCGAGGTCAGCGCCGAATTGCCCAAGCGCGAGAAGAACACGCTGGTCGAAATCGATGGAGGTGGTTCATCGAACAGGTTCCGGATGCCGCCCACGATGGTCCAGTTGTCCGAGCGATAACGGACGCTGACGCCATGGGTGATCACAGCTTCAGTCTTGGTCTTGTAGCGGACTGAGCTGATGCCGTTGTAGGCATAATAAGAACCAGGCAGAGCAGTGACTGGATTGATGCCATTGTTGAAGTCGGTTTGGTTGGTCTGACCGATTGCATCAACGCTCCACGTATAAGTCCAGTCCTTCCGCTCGAAGCGGAATTGGGTCTGGCTGTTATAAATGGGCTCACCGATATCGCCAGCTGATTCGATCAAGGTCGAGTCAGAGAACAGGCCACCCTTGTTCGACAGGGTCCAACGGTGTGCGGTGTCAATGATGAAATCACCAAACGCAAAGTCCTTGCGATAGGTGGCCTTCAAATCGATACCTTCAACCTGTTGCACGTTCACGTTCACATAGTCGTTCGAAACAGTCAGAATCTGACGGAAGCGAGGCGATGCTGGGTTCGTGTCACGGGTGAACAAGCCGCAGAACTGGTTGGCACGTGAAACATCGGTTGCTGCATAGCAAGAGCCGACGATGTTGCCTGCACCAAACTGAGCGACCTGATCGGTCACTTCAATCTGCCAGTAGTCAATACGCAAGTTCAGGTCGAACTTGGTTGGAGTGTAGACGAAGCTGAAGATGTCCGAACGTGACTCTTCTTCCTTCAAGGTCCCTGCACCACCACCGGTGAAGATGGTTGCGGACTGGCTAGTGCCGTTGGTGGCACCATTATAGTCGCCAGGAATGCCTGCCGCAGTACAACGAGCCTTCAGGATCGCGTTGCTGCTGAGGTCATGGTTGATACAGGGGTCGATCGATGCCTGAGACAAGAAACCAGTCTGGTCGCCCAAGAAGAGTTCGAACAGTGCAGGCGCGCGATACGAGGTACCGGCGATCGCAACGATCGAGAATTCTGGGGTGATTTTCCAGTTTGCCGTAGCTTTCCAGGTCGAGTTCGAGTCGTAGGAATCGTAATCGGTGTAGCGATAAGCCAAGTTGACCTGCAGATCTTCGATCAGAGGCTTCTTGGCCACCAATGGCATTTCCAACTCGGTGTAGAACTCCTTCACCGTGTCTTCACCCTTGGTGATTCCTGCGCTTGTGGTCAGCGCAATATTGCCGCGCAGGGTTTCGGGCCCTGGGACGTCATTGATGCTGTACTTGCGATATTGGCCACCCAACACCAATTTGGACGGACCCGATGCACCTGGGATTTCAAACACGTCACCCGAAACGTTGGCATCAACAACTGTCTGCTCATAGACGGTCTTGCCTTGGTTGGGGTTGTTGAAGAGGTAGTTGAACTCTTCTTGTGTGAAATCGCCACGCAGCACGCGGGGATCAAAGAAGTTGATCGGCAAGCACGTGCCACCCGACAAAACAGGGGTTGGGCAGCTGACAACACCGGTGGTTGGGTTACGGGTGGCTTGAGCCATAGCCGACAGGCGGTCTGCCAAAATGGCTGTACCGGTGTAGGTCCCTTCACCGCGGCTGGTTTGTGCATAAACGTCCCAGCCACCATTCTTCAGGAAGCCAGCCAATCCATTGCCGGTTTGTCCTTTGATGCCGCCAACAACTTGCCAGGTCTCAACCTCTTGTTGGCTGTTGGCTGGACGGACGATGACAGGCTGAGCCGTCACGCCAAATGGGTTGAATGCGTTGGTTGCAGGAATTTGGAAGAACAGCTGGGCAGCACGTTCTTGGCTCGATTCACGCTTAGCGTAGATGAACTCGCTATAGACTTCGACGCCACCGAGGATGTCGAGGTCGCGTGCGGCTGTCCCGTAAATGTTGGTCCGCTTGGAAGGCGAAATGATGTCGGTGTTTGCAACCAGCGGATGCTCATAATCCACTTGGTTGGCAACAGGCGAACCGATCACACCAAAAGCTGGGCTGAACAAGCGCCGGTAGCCAGGAACCGTCAACAACACTTGCTGGCTGGCGCAGGTGGCGGTTGCACCGGTTGGCAATTGGCACAGCGTGGTGCTGCCGGTCACTGGACGAACCGATGGGTTCAGGCCGGTTGTACGAGCAGTTACGCTTGGGTCAGAAACCCAGGTGCCGGTTCCGGTGAGAGCCGAACCCAAAGGCGCAATGCGGTTGAAGGATGGACCGATACCAAAGCACTTAGGCTGGCCCGTCTTTGGATCGATGAAGTCAGCGCGTTGGCCCGTCACGGCATCGAACACATAATCTTGCTGGCAATAGTTACGATCGCCGTACTTCAAGGGTTTTTGTTCGAAATAGCTGCCGGTGACCATCACATTCCAACGGTCAGCGGTCTTGCCCCACAGAGCACCCACGGTGAACTGCTCGCCGCCGCCGGCCTCGGTCATGTTGCCCGATGCGGTTGCTTCAAACCCGTTGACGTTCTTACGAACAATCGCGTTGACCACACCACCAACTGCGTCCGAACCGTAAATTGGCGAAGCGCCTTCATTCAGAATTTCATAGCGGTTGACCGCAATGTTCGGGATGGTTTGCAGGTCGACCGCGCCGACTTGGCCGCGGACACCTGATGGTGGCAGACGGCGACCATTGAGCAGCACCAACGTGCGCTGTGCGCCAAGGCTGTTCAGGCCGACGGTCTGAATACCTGGGCCACCTTCAACGATGAAGCCCGCGAAGAAGTTGTTGATCTGACCAGAACCGGCAGCAGCGGTCGACCCTTGCAGGATCTCAGCAGCGTCAATCGTACCCGACAATACTGCATTGTCATTGGTGATGACTGTGAGAGGCGAGGCCGTGTTGAACGTGTCGCGACGAATACGCGAACCGGTCACGATGATGGTTTCAGCCTGCTTTGCGGGAGCCGATTCGGGAGCAGCAGGCGCGGCAGGCGCTGTTTGGGCGACTGCAAGAGCTGGGACGAAAGTCAGTGCTGTCAACGCGGTAGCGCCGATCAGGGAAGCACGAACGTTAATTTTCAAGGTAACCCCCTTTTATGTAACCAAAACTCGCCGACATTACCTCAGGTAATCAGAGGTAAAAAATCACGAATTTTGCACTGGGGGCGGTTAAGCGCGAACGGCAAGTGCTTGCAAGGACTCATCCTGTCCAAATCTGCTCATGGCATCACTTGTGAAAAATTTGTAACATGTTTGCCACACTCTTGTGCACGGCTGGTAATCGCTGCTAGGCAACTTGCTCTTCGATGGAGAGAAGCTACATGGAATGGGTTGTAAAGCGTTTCAGCGCGCTTTCGGGCGCTCATCTCCATCACCATAGTCACATGGGGTAATCACACATGGTCGCAAAACGAATTTTGCTTGCGGTTTCGACGTTTATCTGTGCTGCTGGGCTCGTGACCGCCGCCCCCGCACAGGGTTTCAAGCCTACTGGTCCGGCACTGCCAATCGATGTGATGTCGAAAGACTGGAACATTCGCAGCGCTGCTATCAGCCCAGATGGCAAGCATATTGCCGCAATTGCAGGCATCCCAGGTCAAAATCCTGTGATCCGAGTGTGGTCAACCGACGACATGAGCAAGACGCCGACTCAATTCGGGTCGCGCACGATGCGATTCACGGGCTTTCAGTTCCTGAACAATTCGAAGTTGCTGGTGTTTGCTAACCAGCCCGTTGCTGCCGGTGCATATTCAAACTGGCAGAGCAAGGCTGCAATTGCCAATCTGGACGGGTCGTCATTCCTCGACATTTCCAACGACGAGGCCGACCCACGTGGCGACGATCGCATCATTGGATTCGGGTTGTTCAACCGCCTGCCCTCGGAAGAGAATGTGGTGCTGATGGAAATCAACCGCTTTTCGGGCACTGAAATCGTGCGCTTGAACGTAAATACCGGTCGTAAAGATCGGTTTGCACGGACTGGCGACAATGAAAGCTTTGACTGGGCGGACAGCAAAGGCCAAATCAAGCTGAAGAGTGAGTTGCGCGCGGCGAATGGAGTGTACACCACGTTCGTCTATTTCCGTGAAACCAATGACAGCCCTTGGCGTGAATTGCCAGGCCTGCGGCGCACTTGGAATGAACGCTACACCTTACGGCCAGTGCATGTTTCGAAAGATAACAGCACAATCTATGTCGTCATTAATCGAGACACCAATTTTACGGTACTGGCCAAATACGACATTGCAACTGACAAGCTTAGCGCACCAATTGCCGAAAACACTGAGTTTGACATCTCATCAGCTAGCTTCGGTTCCGCGTCAGACGAAGATGCCCTGACCCAAGATCCGCTGCGCAGCTTTTGCTGGAACGGGCCCTCAACCGAATGCAATTATCTCGACCCGACTGACAAGCGCATTAGCAATCTGCTCGAGCGAGCCTTGCCAGGCACCAACATTAGTTTCACTAGCCGTAACGGCGGTGCCAATGTTCTGGTGACGGCGACCGCCCCGAACGTGCCAGATACTTATTATTTGTTGAAGAATGAGCGCCAGCTCATCAAGATCGGCTCGGTACTCGAAGGTTGGGACCGCAAAACCTTGGGCCCTGCCGAATGGCTCTACTATCCTGCCCGTGACGGGTTCCAAGTGCCTGGCATTTTGTATTTGCCGCCTGGCTACAACAAGGAGCGCGATGGGCGTTTGCCGCTTGTCGTCATGCCCCACGGCGGGCCTTGGGCACGCGACGATATGGACTTTGACATCAGCTATTGGCCGCAAATGTTTGCCACGCGCGGGTTTGCCGTTCTGATGCCGCAATATCGTGGCTCCTTGGGCTTAGGCAAAGCCGTCTGGAAGGGGGGCGACCGGCAATGGGGTGCCCTTATGCAAGATGATAAGGACGACGGCGCCAAGTGGCTGGTTGACCAAGGCATTGCGGATCCAAACCGCATGATGATGTACGGCTATTCCTATGGTGGTTTTGCAGCAGCAGCCGCGGCCGCCCGTTCCGGTGGTCGTTCAGCAGGCTTGTGGCAATGTGCCATCTCAGGTGCACCTGCTATTGACCTTGAGCGTATCTCGACTGACTGGGGTGAAAGCCGCCTGCAGCGGGTCAACCAAGGTGTAACGGTGGCTGGTTGGGACCCAATGGCTAATCTCGACCAAGTGAAAATCCCTTGGCTCGTTTTCCACGGTGATTATGACCGCCAGGCTGATACCATCCACTCACGTTCTGCGGCCGCCCGCATGCGGCAGGTCAATCCGAATGCGAACTTCCGTTATGTCGAAATCCCCAAAATGGCCCACACATTAGGGCAGATGACACCAGAGCATAGAACCCAGTTCTTGACCCTCATTCTCGATTGGATGAGCAATAATTGCGGTAACATCTCTGCCAGTTTCAAAGAACCTGGCCTGAAGACAACGGCCAGCTCACGCGCCTCGAAATAGAGGACCGCTGAGCTAGCCGGCCACAATTGGTCATCGACAAAGAATCAACAAAGACAAGCCCGGCAGGACAAACCTGCCGGGCTTTTTGTTGGCTGGAGCAAAATCCAATTAGGAGGCGCTTGCCCTTTATGCTGTTGGCGCTCCATTCAATGGGGTCAAGATCGGCACCGTATCAATTGGAACCAATTCTGCCCCCGGGAGAGAGCTGGGTCGTGAGATCAGAAGCGACGGGTGATGGAAGCAAACACCGAGCGCCCGACCAAGTCATATTGCGATACAAGCGGATACTCCCCCAATCGTGCGAAAAACACACCTGTGGAAATTGAAGGAGGTTCTTCATTGAAGATATTGCTGATCCCACCGACCAGGGTCCAGTTATCCGACCGATACTGAACGCTGACATCATGGGTAATGTAAGCCTCGGTTTTGGTCTTATAGAGCAAACGTGATGCACCTGTGTAGGCGAAGAATGTACCCGGCGCGATGGTAACTGGATTATTAACCGTGGTCTGGTTGGTCTGGCCAATTGCATCAATCGTCCATGCATAGGTCCAATCTTTGCGACGGAACTGCAACTGCGTGGTGGAATTGTAAATTGGCTCACCAATCAAGCCAGCATCATCGGTCAAAACACTTGCAGAGAATAGACCAGTCTCGCTCTTGGTTGTCCAACGATGCTGGGAATTTACTGAAAGGTTCCCGAATGAGAACTCTTTGCGATAAAGAGCCTTGAGATCAATGCCTTCAACTCGAGTTACATTCACGTTCACATAATTGTTTTGAACGGTCAGAATCTGGTTGAAACGGTTTGAAGTTGGGTTCTTGTCCCGCACGAACAGCGGGCAGAATGACGCAGCCCGACCAGTTGTGTCGGTATAGCACGAACTCACAATGTTGCCCGCGCCAAACTGGGCAACCTGATCGGTCACCTCGATTTTCCACGCGTCGACCCGCAAATTCAGGTCTATGAGCGTTGGTGTATAAATGAAGCTGAAGATATCCGAACGGGATTCCTCTTCCTTCAAATTACCCTCACCGCCACCTGTGATGATGGTGGCACTTGATCCAGTCGCAGCATAATCCTCGGGCACCAAATCTGCCCGACAACGATCACGCAGGACCTGATTGCTGCTTTGCCCCCAATTGCGACATGGATCAATCGAGGCCTGTGAGAGAAAGCCTGTCTGATCGCCGAGGAAAAGTTCAAACAGACTTGGAGCCCGGTAAGATGTCCCCGAGATGGCAACGACACGGAATTGGGGCGTCAAGCGCCAATCTAGGGTCGCCTTCCAGGTCGTGTTCGAGTCATAGCTATCGTAATCTGTGTAACGGTAGGCAGCAGTCAGCTCAAGATTTTCGATCAAGGGCTTTTTTGCGACCAATGGAGCTGCAATCTCACCATAGAATTCTTTGACAGAGTCCTTGCCCTTGGTGATTCCGGCGCTGGTTGAGAAAGCAACATTGCCGCGCCGAGAATCGATACTCGGCACATCATTGATGTCATATTTGCGGTAGTGGAAACCCAGATTGGCCTTTACCGAATCTGCTGCACCGGGGATTTCGAAAAGATCACCCGAAACGTTCGCTTCGATTACAGACTGGCGGTAAACTGTTTTGCCCAGATTTGGGCCATTGAACAAATAATCGTACTCGGCCGCGGTATACTCGCCGCGGATAATTCGAGGATCGAAGAAATTGATCGGCAAACAGGTGCCACCGGTTAAAGCTGGGGTCGGGCAGGAAGCAACGCCGCCTGTAATGGTGGTTGCCAAGGTCGCATTTAGACGGTCCTGCAGAATGGCCGTCCCTCCATACTCCCCCTTGCCTTCGCTGGTTTGACCGTAAACATCCCAGCGGCCGTTCTTGAACCAACCTGCGATGCCGTTTCCTGTTTGCCCGCGCACACCTAACAACACCTGCCATGTATCAACCGTCTGATCTGCATTAGCTGGTCGTGACAACACAGGCTGAGCTAGTACGCCAAAAGGATTGTAGACATTGGTCGCAGGAATGGTTGGGAATAATTGTGCACCCCGGATCTGCTCAGATTCCCGCTTTGCATAGAGCCCCTCTCCATAAACTTCGATGCCGCCCAAAATGTCGAGGTCAATGGCACCAGTTGCATAAACATTCGTGCGCTGAGATGGCGAGATCAGATCAGACGACGCGATGAAGGGTGAGTTGTAATCGATCTGTGCGCCAACGGGCAGGCCTGTTTGGCCAAAGCGTGGCGAGAACAGACGACGGAATCCAGGAACGGTCAACAATACCTGGGCGGAAGCGCAAGTAACCGTCACGCCGGCTGTCGTCACGCAAGCCGCCGGGTTACCGGGAACCGGAGTGACGGAAGGATTCAACCCAGTCGTACGTGCCGTTTGGGTTGGATCAACCACCCATGTTCCTTGACCGGTTAGCCCCGTTGCGCCCCCCAAAGAAACATAATTGAAGCCTCCGCCAGCCACACCGTAGCATTTGGGTTGGCCCGTTTTGGGATCGATATAATCAACGCGGACTCCCGTGTCGGCATTAAACACGTAATCGGTTTGGCAAAAGTCACGGCTACCAATCTTAAGCGCCTTTTGTTCCACGTATTGGGCAGATACCATGACGTTCCAACGATCTGCCGTTTTACCCCAAACCGTGCCGACAACAAATTGTTCCCCATCACCCTCTGTCGGGCTGCTGGCAGTCGCTGTTGCCTCAAATCCATTGACATTGGTGCGTACAATCGCGTTGACCACACCGCCAACCGCATCTGAACCATAAATTGGCGATGCCCCTTCATTGAGGATTTCATAACGGCTAATGGCAAGGCTTGGGATGGTTTGCAGGTCGACTGCGCCAACTTGTCCGCGCGTGCCGGATGGCGGCAGACGGCGGCCATTCAAAAGAAGCAATGTGCGTTGAGAGCCCAAGCTATTCAAACCCACGGTTTGAATACCCGGACCGCCCTCAACGATAAAACCAGAAAAGAAGTTGTTGATTTGGCTCGAACCAGCCGCAGCTGTAGAGCCTTGCAAGATATCTACGGCATCGATCGTACCAGATAGGACAGCATTCTCATTGGTGATAACGGTCAGAGGCGATGCCGTATTGAACGTATCACGACGGATACGTGAGCCTGTGACCACGATGGTCTCGACCCGTTGCGATGGTGCCTTCTCCGCCGAGGTCGCTGGCGTGGCTGCCGTGGTGCCAGAACCAGCAGTACCCGGCTGTGGAGATGGCTGAGCGGCTTGAGCCCAGGCCTGCGAAGTCAGAATGGCCGCTGCAGTCAATGCAGTTGCGCTAGCCAGAACGGCACGAACAGATGCTTGCATGATTTTCCCCAAATGATTTAACATCTTAAATTTTAAAACACGCACTAAGGATTTAAGATGTTGCGATGGGGGCATGTTAGAACCCGGATCAAATTGGGTTGCAAGGCTCGGTTGATGTGTTTTTGCATGGTTACCAAAATTAAAACTATTGAGTAACATGTTTGCAACAGTCTTTAGACTCTGACTGATATGGGATTTTTGTGATTTGTTGCCCCGCAAAAGCAGCATACTTTCACGAAAGTTTGCTCCGTGAAGTATCGTGATCGACTGTTGTTACAAGGGAATGTTCTCCCGCCTCAATGAACCGAGATCAGGAGTTTAGAATGCACTTCAGGCAATTTTTTCTCACGGCAGCCAGCCTCATGTGTGCCATTACGATGTCAAGCCAGACCCAGGCAGATGGGTTTAAGCCAACCGGCCCGGCACTTCCGATCAACACTATGTCGCAAGATTTTTCGATTTGGGGGGCAAGGATCAGCCCAGACGGCAAGCATATTGCCGCCATCGCTGGGCTTCCAGGACAGAACCCCGTGGTTCGGGTGTGGTCAACTGATGATATGAGCAAGCCACCCATGCAGTTCGGATCGCGAACGATGCGGTTCACCGGATTGAATTTTGTGAGTAACTCCAAACTTATTGTTTTTGCCAATCAGCCAGTTAGTGCCGGTGCCAATTCTGACTGGTATGGTCGGGCGGCCATCGCCAACCTTGATGGATCCTCTTTCCTCGACATTTCCAATGAGCAAACAACCAACACCCGCGATGATGACTTTATCATTGGTTACAATGTCTTCAATCGCCTGCCTAAGGAAGAGGATGTCATTCTCCTAGAGGTTCAGCGGGTATCAGGATCCGAGATTGTTCGCCTCAATCTCAAGACCGGTCGACAAGACCGCATTGCTCGCACAGCTGAAGACGAAGAGTTTTTGTGGTCTGATGGGGATGGCACAATCAAACTTAAGGGACAAATCAGAGTGGCAAATGGTATCTATACTTATCGATACCTATTCCGCGAAACCGCCGATGCACCATGGCAGGAACTAAAGGGCTTGACCTATTCGTTAAATGACCGCTTCTCGCTTCAGCCTGCGCACATTTCCAATGACAACAAGTCACTCTACGTCATCACCAATAAAGACACAAATTTCAGTGTATTGGCAAAGTATGACATCGCGAGCGACACATTAGGCCCTCCAATTGTCCAGAATACTGAATTTGACATCTCGTCAGCGAGTTTCGGAACAGCCAATGATGAGGACGCGTTGACCGAAGACCCCCTGCGTACATTTTGCTGGGACGGCCCCTCAACCGAGTGCCAATACTTTGACCCTGTGGACAAGCGTCTGCAAGCGCTTTTAGAGCGTGCCTTGCCTGGCACTAATATCAGATTTGGCAGCCGAAATGGCGGTGCCAATGTGTTGGTTACCGCAACAGCGCCCAATGTGCCAACCACCTATTATCTTCTGAAGAACGAGCGCCAATTGATCAAAATTGGCGCGGCGCTGGAAGGCTGGGATCGCAAGAATCTGGGCCCTGCCGAATGGTTCTATTATCCGGCCAGTGATGGCTTCCAGATACCGGCCATTCTGTATTTGCCCCCGGGCTACAATAAAGAGCGCGATGGGCGCTTGCCTCTGGTGGTCATGCCCCATGGCGGCCCGTGGGCCCGCGACGATATGGATTTTGACTTAAGTTACTGGCCCCAAATGTTTGCTACCCGAGGTTTTGCGGTTCTCTTGCCGCAATATCGCGGCTCCCGGGGGCTCGGCAAAGCCTTGTGGAAGGGCGGTGACAAGCAATGGGGTGCCCTGATGCAGGATGATAAGGATGACGGGGCCCGTTGGCTGGTCAAACAAGGTATTGTCGACCCTGATCGGATGATGATGTATGGATTTTCCTATGGCGGCTTTGCCGCAGCAGCCGCAGCGACTCGCTCTGGAGGGCGCTCGGCCGGGCTATGGCAATGCGCCATTTCCGGCGCACCTGTTATCGATTTGCCGCGTTTAGCAAATAATTGGGGTGCCAATCGACTGTCGCGCATCCTTCAAGGTGTCACTGTGACGGGCTTTGACCCCATGCAGAATCTCGACCAGGTCAAAATCCCTTGGTTGATCTTCCACGGTGATTATGACCGCCAAGCCGATACCATACATTCTCGCACTGCGGCCGCACGCATGCGCCAAGTCAACCCGAGCGCAACTTTCCGCTATGTTGAAATCCCCAAAATGGCCCATGGTGGCCTGGAATCAACACCGGAGCAGCGCACTCAATTCCTCACCCTTATCCTCGACTGGATGAGCAATAATTGCGGGAATATTTCTGCCTCGTTCAAGGAGCCGGGGTTAAAAACAACCGTGTCCAAGCGCGCGTCGAATTGACCCTTGGCCACAGCGCCAAAAAAAGCCCGGCAGAACGATCTGCCGGGCTTTCGTTTTGATAGATTTCAAACACCGATAAATTATCAGGGTTTAGCCGGTGCCGGAGCCTTTTGGGCGTCGGTGGTGCACAAATAGCGCACGCGGTGAATATCCACGGCATTATCGACCCAGCCAGTCACACGAGGACTGACCAAATTGCGGTTGGTGAGGAACCACATCGGCATAAAGCCGTGTTCTTTCAGGACGATGGCTTCGGCCTGCTTCATCATATTGGCGCGCTTAAGCGTGTCCTTCTCCAGATCGGCGGCAGCCATTAGACGATCATATTCCGCGTTGGAGTATTTGCCGTAATTGAGCTGATCGGTGCTGGTCTGAAACAGGAAGCTGAAGTTTTTGGCGTCGTTAAAATCCGAGATCCAGCCCGCATCCCCCAGCTCAAAATCACCAGTACGCAGTTTCTCATAATGGATTTGGGCTTCACCGCCGAGGATCTCAACCTGCACCCACGGGGCGATTTTAGCCCAATTTTGCTGCACCACTGGCGCGACGCGGGGATTGTCACCGGTGTTTCGGAAGCTGAACGTGAACTTCAGCGGCTTATTGGGGCCATAGCCCGCTTCTTCCAAGAGCTTGCGAGCCTGAGCATAACGGGTTTCCATGTTCTGATCTTTGAAATCGACCGTCATGGCTCCGGTTTGATAATCATTGATGCCCGGAGGCACCAAACTATAAGCAGGCTGCTGGCCGGCTTTCAGGATCTGCTTTGTGATGAAATCGCGATCGGCTGTCATCGACAAAGCAGCCCGCACGCGGACGTCCTTGAACACATCCTTGCGCATATTGAAGATGTAATAGGTCAAGCCTGTATAGCCGTGGATGCGGGCATAGCCTGGCAAATTCTTATTGATCTCTTCCAGACGTGCGCCCGAGAAATTGGTGTTGATATCCAAATCCCCTGCCCGCACCTTGCGCTCTGCGGCATTATCGTCAGCGGTTGGATAGAAGAAGGCTTGGTCGATACAGACATTGGCATTGTCGTAAAAATTGGTGTTCCGCACCAAATGGACAAAGTCATTCGGCTTCCATTGTTGCAGTTTATAAGGCCCATTGCCGACAAAGTTTTCCGGCTTGATCCAGTCCTTCCCGACCTTTTCCACCACGTGTTTGGGGATGGGGAATGAGGTGTAATGGGTCAGAAGGCCAGGAAGATAGGGCGCTGGATGCTCAAGCGTGACCTCTAAGGTACGGTCATCAATGGCACGAACTCCCAGCTGATTGGGGTCCTTGATCTCGCCATTATAGATTTTCTCGGCGTTTTTTACCACAAACAGAATGGAGGCGTATTTGGCCGGCGGCGTCGTGGTCATGATGCGCTGCCAGGCAAACACAAAATCATTGGCGGTCACAGGCTGACCATCTGACCATTTGGCATCACGCAGTTTGAAGGTCCACACCAGCCCATCCGGGCTGGTCGACCATTCAGTCGCCATGCCAGGAATAGGCAGGCCTTGGGCGTTTTCGGTCGTGAGGCCTTGCAGCATGTCGCCAATAATTCGATTTTCCCACACACCTGATGCTTGATGAGGATCCAGCGACAGAGGTTCAGCGCCATTGCCGATATGCAACGTCCGGGCACGGTCAGGGTCAGAACCGCCGCCGCCGCAAGAGACTAGACCAAAGCAAAGCACAAGAGCTGTCGTGGCAGCGGCGAGCGACCGGCGTGTGATTTTCATTTCTTTGTCTTTCCCCATCAGGTTAAGATATAACATCTAACGCGGGCGAGCCCGCCTCGGCTAGGCAATCAAGCAGTCCAGCTTCAGCCTTGTTACGATTTGTGAAGGTAACGTGACATGAACAAAATCAGCATTGGCATTTTTGCAACCGCATTTGTTGCAGTCTCGGGCCTATCACAGGCCCAATCTACTGCTGGTTCTGCCCCGTCAAGCCCTTCCCCCCTAAGCCCGATCTATGCCTGCGCGGACAAGACCGATCCAACCGAGCGGCTGGCCTGTTATGATGGTGCCGTTGCCGCCATTATGGCAAAAGAAGAAAAGTCTGAAATTGTGACCTTTGACAAGCAAAGGGTGGAAAAAGTCCGGCGGGAGGCATTTGGTTTTTCCTTACCCTCACTGCCAAAGCTCGGTCTTCCAGCTTTCGGTTCTGGCAAGAAGTCAGGAGGATCGACTGACGCGGCCACCGCCGCCAATGAAGTTGATATTGAAGAGCAAACCTTCGTGGTTACCAGTCAACGCATGGCTGGGGACCGGGTTGTGCTGACCCTTGAAAATGGTCAAGTTTGGCGACTTGTAGAGGCTGGAGAACTCAATGGCCCGCGCCGGCCACCATTCAATGTTACGATCCGGACAGCGGCCATGGGCTCCTACATTCTGACTGTGGAAGGTCGTAACAAGGGCTATCGCGTGCGCCGGGTTGAATAAGCCCCGGCGAGGTACTAGCGGTCGCGCGGGTCGATGGCATCACGCAGGCCATCGCCAATGAAGTTAAAGCAGAACAACGTGATCATCATGGTCGCAGCCGGGAAGATCAACAGCCAGGGTGCGATCTCCATTTCACGCGCGCCAATCGAAATCAGATTGCCCAGACTTGTCATTGGCTCCTGCACACCCAGCCCCAAGAAACTCAGGAAACTCTCCGTCAGAATGACAGCTGGAATGGTCAGCGTCACATAAACCACCACGGGTCCCAAGACATTGGGGACGATATGACGGGTTACAATACTGGCGCTGCCAACTCCGGCAGCCTCGGCCGCCTCAACAAACTCTTTCTTGCGCAGCGAAATAGTCTGTCCCCGCACAATCCGCGCCATGGTCAACCATTCAACCGCTCCAATAGCGACAAAGATCAGGATGAGATCGCGACCAAACACCACCATCAAAATGATGACGAAGAAAATGAAAGGCAGCGCGTACAGAACGTCGACGATGCGCATCATGATCTGGTCGACTTGCCCACCGATATAGCCCGCGGTCGCCCCCCAAATCACCCCAATCAGCAAGGATACGCCGGTTGCAACCAAACCGACTGCCAGCGACATCCGCAAGCCATAAAGTAGGCGAACAAACAGGTCTCGGCCCTGCGGATCAGTGCCAAATATATGCAAATTCTCCAAAGTTGGCCCAATCAGCACCCGATCATTATAGATGGTCTCATAATCATGGGGCCAGAAAAACGGACCAAAAATTGCCAGCAAGGTCAACGTGGCCAGCACGATCATGCTGCCGACTGCGGCCTTGTTGCGGAACAGCCGCCGGCGCGCATCCTCCCATAATGAGCGGCCCTGAACAGCCGCTTCGAGAAGTTGGGCCTTTTCGTGTTGAGGGGTCAGCAAGGTCACTCGTATTTGACTTTCGGATCGAGCAGGCCATAGGCGAGGTCGGCCAGCAGATTGAGAAGAATGATCAGGCAGGCATAAAGAATGACCACTGCCATCACCACCGGATAGTCGCGCTGAAGCGCGCTGTTGACGAAATTCTTGCCAATGCCGGGCAATTGAAACACGGTTTCGACAACCACCGAGCCGGTGATCAAACCCGCGCATGCTGGTCCCAAATAGGAAACCAGCGGCAGAAGAGCTGCGCGCAACGCGTGCTTGGACAAAACTTGACTTTCAGGCAACCCTTTGGCCCGGGCCGTGCGAATGAAATTGGACCGCAAAACTTCGACCGCGCTCGAGCGCACAAGGCGGGAAATAATCGCAATCTGCGCCAGTGAAAGTGTAACCACCGGCAAGACAAGCGTTTCAAAGGTCATGCGCCCCAGATCGAGGCCAGCGGTTGGCAACCAGCCCAAATAGACACCGAATACAAGTGACAAAATCGGCCCTACAACCAGCGACGGGATGCAAATACCTGCCATGGCAATCGCCATGATCGAATAATCAGGGGCGGAGTTCTGCTTGAGTGCAGCAAACAGCCCCATAGGCACACCGACACAAATCGCCAGCAACAGCGCGCACAGACCAATTGTCATCGAAACCGGGAAGCCAGAGCCGATGATCTCGCTGACGGTCTGGTCCTTGTAAATGAGCGATGGGCCTAAATCAAAACTCGCCAACCCCTTGAGATAGTCGAGGAATTGCACATAGAGCGGCTTGTCAAAGCCGTAATAGGCCAAGAGCTGCGCACGAATCTCTGGCGAGACGGCTCGCTCGGTATCAAACGGGCTGCCCGGTGCCAAGCGCATCATGAAGAAAGCCACCGCTATGATGACAAACATGGTTGGGATGGCCACCATGATCCGTCGCATCGAATAGGCCAGCATTACGTGACAGGTCCTTTTGTCTTGACATGGACTGGCCAGTAGGTTGGGCCTGCCCTGTCGGCAACCAATTGATGATGGTTGATGGAATGTCAACGGAGGATGCCAGCACCGACGATGACAAGAGATTGATTGCAAAGCTCTGTCGGATTTGCCGATTTCGGGCAGAAATCATGCAGATGGCGGCCGTCAGGCTGGACCCCCACATGGGTATCCGTTAGGCTCGAGGCCGTCCTTTTAGCCCGGAGACTTTTGGCCCATGAGCGCTTTTCGCACCATCACGCCCACCTTTTCAGCCGCACCGCAGATCAGTGAAGAAGACGTGACCGAAGCAGCACGCCAAGGCTTTGTGGCAATCATTTGTAACCGTCCAGACCAGGAAGAACCAGGTCAATTGCCCGTTGCTGCCATTGCATCGGCATGTGAGAAACTGGGTCTACAATTCACTCACATCCCCATCGCAGGTGGCATCCCAGAAGCCGCTGTTGGGGCGATGGCAGCAGCTTTGGCCTCTAGCAAGGGTCCGGTGTTGGCCTATTGTCGGAGCGGCACACGATCAACCAATTTGTGGGCTTTGGCGCAAGCAAGCCAAGGCGCAGAACCTGCTCACCTTATCGAAGCCGCCCGTCATGGCGGCTATGATTTGTCGGGGCTTGCCCCCTTGCTGCAGCAGTTGTCCGCTAAAGCGGCAGGCCACTAACTGCAGCGCAGACACATATCGCTGTAACAATCTGGCACCTGAGGACGTAGCCTTACCTTGAACACCTCACCCAGAAGCCGGATTGTTACGTGACCGACGCCGAATCGCCTGAAGCTCACGCTCACCCCCTAAAGGACCAGTCGTCCCCTGCTAAAGGCCAAACCCGCGTGACCTCGATATTGAGCGATTTTGACTGGAGCTGGCGCGGGGTCACTGTGCGCAAGACCGGGGCGCGTGTCCCCTTCGATGCCGCCCATCTGAGCGAAGTCTTCCATTGGTGTGTTTATTTTCTCGCTGTGATCTTCAGCCCGCGCTTGCGTGGCGGTCCGGTTGTGGGCTTTGCCCCTGATCCGGCCAGACCGTGGTATTTGATTTGGCCAAGCCTTTTTCTGGCAGGTGGACGTCCGGCCCGCGCGGGCGAAACGCCTGACATCTGGATGCATTTTGAAGATCAAACGCGCAGCCGGCCTGTCCGATTGCCCGAGGATGATAAACCACGCTGGAACTTCGCCGCTCACGATTTGAGTAAGTCGACGGTTGCAGCCGCATTTGAAGCCGCTTTCGGCTACAGCCTTTCTCTCAACCCGCTAACAGACAGCGGCGAGGCTGTTGAAAAGGGTGAGGCCAATGGCATCCACGATGGTCGCATCGTTACCCTGCCCTGCCCGCCCCAAGCCGATAAAGTCTATCAGCGCCTAATCGATAATCGTGGCGATGATGGCTTGATGGAAGATTTGCGCACCCCCACGATTGGCGGTGTTCCCGTCGTGGTTTTCATCAAGCGTCGTCCAGAGGCCGTTCGGTTTTCCAATGACAATTCCGATTGTTGGCTAAGGCCAGTCGAGGACGTGTTTTCCTCAGACGAAATCGACGCAATCGGGCGTTTTTGCTCAATTTTGAAGCTCGATTGGGGTGGTTTGGACATCTTGCGCGACCGGGCGAGCGGATTGATCTATATCGTCGATGCGAATCGAACTGACATGGGTCCACCGATCGCCTTGCCGCTACCTGACAAACTGAAAGCAACCTATGCGCTTGCATCGGCGCTGAACAAGACACTTAACAAAACTCGGCCTCAGGCTGTTGGAGAGATATGATGCCGGTGGCGATTCCTTACGTTCGCGAGATCCAGTTTGAATATGGCAAAGTGGAACAGGTCAGTCCGCTGATCCGGCGGGTGATTGCCAATAACCCTGGCCCCTTCACCTACACGGGCACAGGGGTATACATCATTGGCCATGGCGATGTGTGTGTGATCGACCCAGGTCCCGATCTGGTGGAACATTTTGAGGCACTAAAACAGATTTTGGCTGGTGAAACCGTCAGCCATGTTCTCGTGACCCATTCTCACATGGATCATAGTCCGCTGGCCCATCCATTAGCGCGATGGGCAGGATGCTCGGTTCTGGCGTCCGGTGAAGCCCCCCTTCCCACCGAGTCCGAGGTCCGACTTGAAGCCGGTGATGACACCCAATTCCGGCCCGATTCAGCGCTCCATGACGGGACATTGATCCAAGGCGATGGATGGACGCTGGAAGCCATCGCCACACCGGGCCATACGTCGGGCCACATGTGCTATGCACTTTTGGAAGAAAACTGTCTGTTTTCAGGCGACCACATTATGGGTTGGTCAACAACAGTCATCAGTCCACCTGATGGCGACATGGACGCCTACCTGACAAGTCTCGACAAGATCGCAGCACGCAATTTTGCAACGATCTGGCCGACCCACGGTCCGCCTATTCGTGAACCAGGGCCTTTCGTTGCAGCCTATCGCGATCATCGTCTAGACCGAGAAGCCCAAATTCTTGCCTGCCTCGAACAGGGCCGAGCAACAATTAAAGAAATGGTGCCGATTATGTATGCGGCGGTCGACCAGCGTTTGTGGCCCGCTGCTTGCCATTCGGTCATGGCACATATGACCCGACTTGTTCGCCATGGACATGTCGCGTGTGATGGCGCGCCCAGTATCGACGCGCATTATTGGCGTACAAACTAAAGTTCCCACAAATCCGCCCACACTTCCTTTAATGCAATCGCATGTTTGCTCAAAAGGTTGCAGCAAGCCTTGGTGTGTGTGAAAATTGAAGGAACGCTCTCGATTACCAACCTTTGATCAATTTTTCAAAAGATCAGACAAATATTGCTGCGCACAACATTCTACTCACAGAGATATAATGCGTTTATAATCTTGATTTTCCTTGACGCTGAGGCATTCACCTTGCCAATCAATAGGCCAAGTCAAGTGGCCTAACCTTTGGCAGCCAAGACGCCCAATAATCCGTAGCGTGGTTCAAACGGGCGTTTGTTTCAGGGTATGTGCGTGCAATTGTTTCAAACAAATGGCAACAGGCTTGTCGACGCGCTGAAGGGCATAAGCCTCAGCGTCGGCCTACCAATCATTTCGGCGCTTGTCTCAACTGTCCTGATTGAACGCGATGTTATCGAAGATGCGGCCCCATTGTTTTTAGTTGGGGTGATTTTGGCAGCGACCCAAGCCGGAAGGCGAATGGCGCTCGTTGCCGCGCTCGTTTCCTTTGCATTGTTCAATTTCCTTTTGGTCGAGCCACGGTTCACATTCCAATTGGCGTCGCCAGATGATTTTTTGGTACTACTGATCTTCCTTTCTGTTGCGTTGGCTATTGCGCATTTTGCTGGGCAAGCCCGTGATCGCGGCCAAGCGGCCTTGGAACGAGCCAAACAGCTTGAAGCCCTTTTTGATGCGGCCTGTCGGGCTCTGATTTCTAAAGATACCCATCTGGTTGCCGTGATTGCCCAGGAAGCCGCAGAGGCGATTTGCCCCTTGGGCTGGCAAATCAGTGCCGAGCATCCACGCTTAACTGACGACGCCACACCTATAGCTGCCGGATCGCAGGGTCGCGGCAGGCAGCCCAAGAGCAGCCATCAGGCGCGTGTCATCGAACTCTGCGGCCCAGAGAACAGCCTTTTCATCTATCCAACTAAAGCAGGTGAGATATCGGCAGGTACCGACCAGTCATTTGCGATGCTCGCCAAGTTAGCCGAAGGTGCGCTGACCCGAATATGCCTGCAACAAGAGCTTGAGGATACAAAAGTTGCCGCGGCTGCTGAATCCTTGCGCGCCATCATCATTAACTCGGTGGCGCATGATTTTCGGACGCCTCTTTCGTCAATTATCGCTTCTGCGGCGACGCTTGAAGATCATCATCACGCCATTTCTGAAGCCGAAAAGGTCAATTTGGCGCGCTCAATTCGCATCGGTGCTGAGCGTCTCAGCCGCTTTGTTTCAAAACTATTGACGGCAGCCCAACTCGATAGCGGCGCGATCAAAGCACACCTGCAAGTCGTTGACGTGCGGGACGTGATGGGGGGCCTGCTTGAAGCGTTCAGCATGCACAAGCATCGCAGCAGTGTGATCTGGGATGGAAGCTTCGCTGATGTTGAGATTCAATGCGACCCTGTTTTGCTTGATCAGGCCTTGCATAATATCGTTGAGAATTGCCTCGATTTCTCCCCGCCGGGCAGCCCAGTCAGGGTCACCATTCAAGTTGGTCCGTTCTTTGACATCCTGATCTGCGACGAAGGCATTGGCATAGCCCCGCCCTATCGCGAGGAGATCTTCAAGCGTTGGGCGCGCGGACCCCAATCATCCAAGTCACGCAGTGGATTGGGACTTGGCCTAGCTATTGCGAACGGCTTCATCCACGCACTTGGTGGGACTATCACGGTGATTGATAAGCCTGATGGTGAACGTGGAGCATGCTTCCGCGTACGTTTCCCAATGTCAGTTGTGGAGGGACATCGTGCAGCAGTCTGAACGTATCTTGATCGTCGATGATGAGATCGAAATCACGCGGACCCTCGAACCCGCGCTGCGCGCCATTGGGTGCCGAGTGCGCCACCGTGAATCTGGACTCGAAGCGCTTAAACTGATCGCGAATGAGCCGATGGATTGCATTCTTCTGGATTTAGGACTGCCAGATATAGACGGGATTGATGTTGTCCGGCGCATTCGCGAATGGTCGGTTGTACCAATCCTGGTGGTCACTGCGCGCGAAGGCATTGAAGCAAAAATCGAGGCGCTCGATGCTGGCGCAGATGATTATGTCAACAAACCCTATGATCTGCGCGAACTCTTGGCCCGCTTGCGCGTGGCGCTTAGGCATAATGCCCGCCGTGCCGCCGGAGGGGGCGGGGTTGCAACTTTTGACGACCTTGTCATCGATTTCACCCAGCGCAGTGTGACCTTGCGGGGTCAACTCGTCCAACTGACACATCGAGAGTACCAATTACTCAAGCTGATGGCGACCCATGCTGGCCAGATTGTGACCCATAAGCATATTCTTGAGGGTGTTTGGGGCGGGAGCCAAAAGTCTGATGCTCAGGCTGTACGGGTGCTGATGGGACATTTGCGACAAAAAATCGAACAGGATCCCGTGCGCCCCAAGCTGCTATTGACTGAAACCGGGCTGGGCTATCGCATGCAGGCCGCCAAATAGCCCAACCCGCTCTGCCCGCGCATGATTGTCCTGCCTTGGGCTATGCGCCATGAATTGTTCGTCATGCAGACAACACGGTCAAAGCACCGGCTTCCATCAAATGGGCCCAATCACCCCGTTATGTGAAACTTTACACATCGCATGGCCGCTCACGGGCTCCGACGCGCCCCATTCATCATTACCAGAAATAGCTTTGTCACTTAATATATATTTTGACATATCTGTGAATAAAGTTTCTTCGTATTAAATATTTTCACAAAATATGCAACTGACGGCACCGACATAAAGAATTTATAAAATCAATATAGCCAACAGATAACGCCATTATCACTTTTATATTATAATTATAGTGTCTTACCGACAAAAACTACCGAATTTTGTGAAAATAACTCTCAGTTACCTAAATTTTTATCTAGATTGGAAACCAAGAAAAATCCTTCGCCTTGCTAAACTGCGTGCGGGTCTGAAGGACCTTCATGCCAGCACGGCATGACATGAGTCATGTAAGGGAGATCAAGAATGATCAGCGTAAACACCAATTCTGGCTCAATGATTGCGCTGCAAACATTGAACCGGACCAACAATCAACTTGAAAGGACCCAAAACACAATTGCCACGGGTCTGAAAGTGGCTTCGGCCAAAGACAATGGGGCCTTGTTTGCGATTGCCAACAAAATGCGGTCGGACGTTACAGCCTATGATCGCGTAAGGGAGTCAATCGACCGAGCTTCGTCAATTCTCGATACCGGCATCGCTGCAGGTGAGAGCATCATGGAATTGCTCAATGAAATGAAGGGCAAGGCCCTTGCTGCAACCCAGCCTGGTAACTCAACCGCTGCATCCGCAGCATTGAACGCCGACTTCATCCAATTACGCGACCAGGTGACCAATATCATCGCCAATGCCGTGTTTGATGGTGCCAATATGATCTCCGGCACGCCCAATAATGCGGTTGCACTTGGCGATGCCAATGGTGGCAATAACATCACGGTAAATGGGATCAGTTTAGCTTTGGGTTCAACAACCATTCCCGTGACGGCTACTCAGACCGTGGACACCACCGCCAACGCAGCGACTGCGCTCACCAACGTCAACAACGCGATTGATCGATTGGGGACCCAATTGGCGACATGGGGTGCAGGAGCCAAGCGCTTTGAAGTTCACCGCAATTTCGTTGGTAAGCTTCAAGATGCCTTGAGCAACGGCATCGGGGCGATTGCTGATGCCGATCTCGCCAAGGAAAGCGCCAAGCTGCAAGCTCTGCAAGTCAAGCAGCAATTGGGCATTCAAGCTCTGTCAATCGCCAACGGTTCATCGCAGACAGCCCTGTCCCTGTTCCGTTAGGGATTCCGCGAGGGCTAATGCAATGCCTCGGTGATTGAACATCGAGACGGGGCCCTGGAAACAGGGCCCCTTTTCTATTTGGCCTGTGTCGATTGTCTGATTGAGAGCATGTTGCCCGTGGACAGTCTTATGCAGAACCCCAAGTGCCGGGAATCAGAAGCGCCCTATGCCTAAAACTGGGGCACCGATCGCCGTTCGCCATTGGGATGAACGATCACCAAAGTCTGGCGATCATATTCTAAATCCCCTTGAAGGGCGCGGAGCTGATCTTCGCTGCCGGCCAGAACATTGGTGTAGCGCCACTTTTCGCCATCATGGAAAACCACGAAGCCGCACACACTGGTCTGACATTCCGGTTTCTTGACCAAGTCGCCATAACCAGCCGTCAATGACGGCCGCCGCTCATCAAATTTATTGGTTCTCACCCGAAAGCCCCAGACCACCACAACATCAACCATGCGATTATCAACGATATTCGCCTCGCCCACGGCGCCATTGCTTGTTGTTGTCGTGTTGGCGCTGGTGGTTGTTGCTGTTGAATTGGCAGTCGCCTTATTGGCCACACTCGCGGCCATTAACGGCGTCGCCGCCAGAGTTCCTGCCAAAATTGCGCAGCCAGAGAGGGCCAGGAGAGGGTTTCGGATCATGAACTTGTGTTCTCACCAAGTTTCGACGATGTCAATTACCGTGCTGTAACCGCCTTTTTCAATGCTGACAACAGGTCTTCAATGCGTGCAGCATTAGCACCGAGATCAGAAATGCCTACACGACTGACTGATCGCATATCGATAGCAGAACCTTGACCGTCGGCTGCCACCATCAACACCACATCATCTTTGAAGCCAAACCAAAGGCTTTCGACTTCAGCCTCAAGTCGTCCAGATGCCGGATCGCTGGTGACGATGGTCCAGCCCTTCTCCGTCATGGCCTTTTCTGCCTCCGCAAAGGCCTCCTTTGGCGGCAAAGTGGGTAGTTTCAGCGTCTGAACGCCCGGATAGGCGTCGGCCTGAATTTGCTCGAGGCTGCGCCCTGTCCAAGGCCCCAAGCGCTTTTTGTCGAACGGCACAGTGGCTTTTTGAGGTGATACAATCGGGTTGGCGCTAGGCCCGCGAGCCGCCATGACCTTCGCCGAAAACGTCAATGGGTTGGCTGGATTGGTCGAAATGTCATGAATGGGCGGCACCGTGCGGGCTTTGCCGATGGTCGACAGGGCTATACCGGCAGCCCCCACAGCGACAATCCACATGAAGCCGAGCGCGGCATAACCAGAGCGCGGTTTGATAAAGATGACCAACAGGCTGGCAATAAAGGTAACCAGGATTAAGACCCCGATCAGGGGTACGCCAATCCCGCCAATCATTCGCACCAGACCAATCGTCCATGGCCAGAGGCCGAACTTGGTGCCCAAGGCGGCAACCACAACCCAGATGGGAAGGAAAATGGCCAGAGCCACCCCAATTACCAGCACAATATTACGTGTCTTGACCCCGCGAGATTGTGCTTCTGCCATAATCGCCACTCCCCTGTTGCAGGACTAGACTAGAGTGGGGCGAAGATCAGGACAAGGCGGGGCGGACCACGACTGTGCAGCCGAGCCCGCCCCCACCAATTCAGGATGCTTTCGCGGTTGGTAATTCATAATTGGCGAAGGTTTCCCGCAGCGCCAGTTTGTTGATCTTGCCAGTTGCACCCAGCGGGATCGCTTCGACGAATTGCACATCGTCTGGCATCCACCATTTGGCGATCTTGCCATCAAGATAGCCCAAAATGTCTTCCTTGCTTGGCGAAGCGCCTTTTGCAGGTTCGATGATGAGGAGCGGCCGCTCATCCCATTTGGGGTGATATTTGCCAATGACCGCTGCCACAGCCACGCCGGGTGCGCCGACCGCGACATTTTCCACATCGATGGAGCTGATCCATTCCCCGCCGGATTTGATCACATCCTTGGCGCGGTCGGTGATTTGCATGAAGCCCGCTGCATCAATAGTGGCCACATCGCCGGTGTCAAAGAAGCCATCCTTGTCGAGGATATTGCCACCCTCGCCCTTGAAATAGCCGGCTGCAATTGCAGCCCCGCGGACCACCAAATTGCCAAAGGTTTCCCCATCGCGGGGCGCTTCAACGCCATCGCGCAGGATTTTGATTTCCACCCCGAATGGCGGACGCCCCTGCTTGAGTTTGGTCTTGATCTTTTCATCATGGGTCATGGTGTCGGCATCGGGGCCGAGTGAACCCAAAGTCCCCAGAGGTGAGGTTTCGGTCATGCCCCAGGCATGGAGCACTTCGACACCGTACTTTTCCTCAAACAGGCGCATGATGCGCTCTGGCACTGCAGACCCACCAATGGCCACCTTTTTCAAGGTCGACAATTTGGAATTGGTGGCTTCCAAATGTTGCAGCAACATCATCCACACGGTCGGCACCGCTGCCGAGAAGGTGACATGTTCGGTTTCCAGCAATTCATAAATCGACGCCCCATCCATCTTGGCGCCTGGCATCACCATTTTCGCACCCGCAGCAGGGGCAGAGAGCGCAACGCCCCACGCATTGGCGTGGAACATCGGCACGACGGGCAAGATCACGTCTCGGGCACCCAGGCCCATCACGTCCTTCTGCATGGTTAAAAGCGTGTGCAACACATTGGAGCGGTGCGAATAGAGGACGCCCTTTGGATTGCCCGTCGTACCCGAAGTATAGCAGAGGCCGGCAGCGGTATTTTCGTCAAACCCGCCCCATGTCACATCCGTGCCGTGGCTGTCGATCCAGCTCTCATAATCGATCGCCCCTTTGAGGCTACAGGCTGGCATATGATCCTTATCGGTCATCACGACATAGCGCTGCACCGGATTGAGCTTGTCCTTCAAGGCTTCAAGGATCGGTAGGAAGGTGAGGTCGGTGAAAATGATCTTATCTTCGGCATGATTGACGATATAGACCAATTGCTCGGGGAACAGGCGTGGATTGAGGGTGTGCAGCACAATACCCAGCCCCATGGCACCGTACCAAATTTCCATATGCCGGCCAGAGTTCCAGGCCAGAGTGGCAACTCGGTCGCCCAGTTTGATGCCCTCTGCCAACAGCGCATTAGAGACCTTTTTGGCGCGGGTATGGATGTCGGCATAGGTGGTGCGTACGATCGGGCCTTCAACCGACCGGGTCACGACTTCACGACGACCGTGATTGATGGCGGCATGATCCATGATCTTGTCAACGGTCAGCGGCCAGTTCTGCATCAGTCCGAGCATGTTGTTCTCCCAATTTTTGCTGCGCCAAAACCCGCCAGAACAGCAGGATCAGCCGATTTGCGCCCTTCCTAAGCACTCAAGCGCCCACGTCAACAGGCCACAGCGCAGCGGGCCATCACAAGGATGTTGACGGATCATTCACAGGATAAAGCGAGGGCGCAAAACCATCCGGTAACGGAGGTTTAGGCCTCGGGCAAAAGCGCGAGGGACTTGCCGACAAAGCGGTCGATAACACGCGGTGGCAAAAGACGCGCCAACCACCAATTGACCAGCTTGTTGGGCACGGGCGCATAACGTGTCTTGGGACTTGAGGTGGTGAGAGCCTCTTCAACCACATCGGCAATGACCCCGACCTCAAGGCCTTCCTGATCCATTGCCGCCAGGGATTGGGTCAACTTCTCCAGAGGTTTGCCCCAGATGGTATCGCCATAGCGATTGGCCCCAACGGCCGCCCCCTTCTCCCAGATCGGGGTCTTCACTGCCCCTGGGCCCACGACGATGACGTCAATCCCAACAAGAAGCAATTCACGGCGCAAACTGTCAGAAAAGCCCTCTACAGCATGCTTGGCGGCCACATAGGCCGCCGTGAAGGGATAGCCGAACTTACCTGAAACGGACGTTATATTGAGAATACGGCCTTTGGGCCCTGAACGCGCCGGATCTGCCCCCAGGAGCGGTGCAAAGGCGCGGCAACAACGCACAACGCCCATGAAATTCACATCCATCACTTGTGCAATCTCGGCCATAGGCTGGATCAGGGCAGGCCCCGGTAAAGCAATCCCCGCATTATTGACCAAACCGGCCAAAGTCCGCCCTTGCAAAGCCTTTCCGACTTCCTCAGCGGCAGCAAGAATGGCGGCCTCGTCAGCCACATCGAACAAGACTGCCCGTCCATTGGCACCAAAAGCAGCATTAAGGGTGTCTGCATCGGCCTGCTTGCGCACCGACGCGAAGACAAAATGGCCTTGCGCCACCAGTCGGTCAGCAATTGCCCGCCCAATACCGGTCGAAGCCCCGGTCACAACAAAAGCCTTCTGATCCTGACGCATATTCTGACTTCCCTTAAGACTGACGAATTGCTCTGTCTTACGGATAAAGCCGCGTTGTGGACCATGGAGTGGCGGCATCGGCCCGGTGGAACTCCAGTCGATCATGCAAGCGAAATGCACGATCCCGCCAGAATTCGATCCGCGTCGGCGTGAGCCGGAAGCCACTCCAGAAAGCGGGCCGAGGTACCTCCCCGATTCCGAATTTCAACGCATGAGCTGCGACACTTTTTTCCAGAGCGAAGCGATCTTCCAAGGGCCGGGACTGGGCGCTCGCCCATGCCCCGATACGACTGTCGCGCGCACGCGAGGCAAAATAGGCATCTGCTTCTGCCGCACTCACGGCATTGATTTGTCCGCGTACCCGCACCTGACGCCGGAGGCTTTTCCAATGGAAACAGAGGGCAGCTTGAGGATTTTCAGCAAGCTGTCGCCCCTTATAGCTTTCAAGATTTGTATAAAAAACAAATCCTTGCTCATCGAAATCCTTCAAGAGCACCATCCGCACATCCGGCAGGCCGTCGGCATCGGCCGTTGCCAGCGCCATGGCGTTGGGATCGTTGATTTCTTTCTCGCGAGCTTCAGCAAGCCACGTACCAAATAGAGCAAAAGGATCGGCATGATCCTGCAACTCAGGTACCGAATCTGGAGCGGTGGCCTTGTAGTCGGCATCCGATGGCGAGGGCGGGATCAAGGTGTTGGCGGTCATGTCGGCAATGTAGTGTGCGGACTTGCTTTCGCCAACTCATCAGCACCACCGACCTTGGACCAGGTGCGGCTATCACGGTGCTGACTTCAGGTCCCTGACCTTTTGCCGCAGATGCAAAAAGCCTGCAAAATTCCCCGATAAAATTTTGAATTTTCGACACCGAATTTACAGGTCATTAACCGTGCCGAGACGATGGTCCTGACCATGTCTTCTCCCTATGCCATCCTCGGGCTTGAGCCCAATGCTGACCCACGTGCCGCCAAAGCCGCGTTTCATGCCGTTGCCAAAGCGTGCCATCCCGATGTTAACGCAGACCCTCAGGCGCGCCAGCGTTTTGAAGAGGCACGCGAAGCCTATCGGGTGATTACATTGGGGGCGGCCTCCGCTGATATTGGCCGTACTGGCAGCCCACGTGCTGGCCGCATGACCGAGATTGATCTTGAAGTCTCTGTTTGGATTGCAGCCCGCGGCGGCTCGGTAAAAGGGTCCTGCCCGCTGGGCAAAGCCAGCGTCCGTGTTCCTGCGGGAGCACGCTCTGGCGACCGCATTATCGCTCGGATTGGCAAGACAGATGTCGCCTGTGTCATCCGCATCGCCGATACAGATGGCTTCGAAATAGATGGTGGCAATCTTGTCACCAGCCTAACTTTGTCGGCCGTGCAAGCGCGATCTGGCGGGGGCGTTGAAATTGAAACGCCAATGGGTCGCCTCCGTCTCAATGTACCCAAGGACACCCAAGACGGTGATCGACTGTTGGTCGCCGGTCGTGGCCTTCCTGCCACCAGTGGTCGCCCGGCAGGCGATCTGTATCTAGATGTGGAAATCATCGAGACCATGACCGATCGAGCCGTTGCTGCGCTCGACAAGATTCTCGCCAAGGCTCGCCGTCCTCGTGCCGGATCCGGGCTCTTGGGTCAGGACCAAGTGGCCTAGCTTTTAGCCTGTCCACTCGATCATCAAGATATCTGCGGCCCCATAGGTCCGGCTGTCGTGAAGCCTGTATCGAGGATCTATATGGGCAGGGTCTAAAGTGGTCTCTCCCCGCCCCCGCTCAACAATCACGCAAGCGCGTGTGGCCAGCCACCCCTGGGTGAGGCTAGACAAAGCCGCCCGTTCCAGCCCCTTGCCATAGGGTGGGTCGATAAAGACAAGGTCAAATGGACCATTCGCAGATGGCGGTAACGGCCCAAGATCGCCGGCATCGCGCTTCCATATCCGACTCATTCCCTGTGCCGCGCAGGCTTCGACATTACCCATCAAAGCTGCACGCGCTGCCGGAGCCTGATCAATGAACAGACAGAAGTCGGCCCCGCGTGACAAGGCTTCCAAGCCCAAAGCCCCGGTCCCCGCAAATAAATCCAGCACTTTGGTGCCCAAGACACCCTGTGACCACGGTGCATGTTCAAGCACATTAAATATGGCCTGACGCGCCCGGTCAGCAGTGGGCCGTGTGGCTTCGCCGTCAGGGGCAACCAAGGCCTTGCCTTTCCAACGCCCCGAAACAATCCGCATTTTGCCTTTGCCCTGCACTAGGCCGAACCCGCCAAATGGCGGTCGAGCTTGTCGTGCAACTGGCTGACATGTTCGCGCAACAAGGCGATTTCATGCTCGGCCTTCACATTAACCTCGTAATCCATGCGCGTGGTCAGACGATCCTTATCGGCTTGCCGGTTCTGCGCCATCATGATGATTGGGGCTTGGATGGCCGCCAGCATGGAGAGGATCAGATTGAGAAAGATGAAGGGATAGGGATCAAACCTATCCTGTCCGTGCAGAACAACCACATTAAGCCCCGCCCACAAGATCAGGAAGATGACAAAACTGATCACAAAGCCCCAAGACCCCCCCACTTCGGCAACTCGATCTGCAAGCCTCTGGCCAAAAGTTGTCTGAGATTCAAAGGCTTCATTGGCATCTTGGGTAACATGTACCCTGTGGGCTATGGCACAGATCAAGGCCTGATCATGCGCGGACAATCTGGAAAATCCACCTTCTTCGAGCAGCATCTTGCCAAGCAGATGGGCCTGATCAGGACTGAGGTCGTTGTTGGGAAGCAAGGAAGAGTGGGATTCGCGCATGGCAGGGGGCTCCAAATCAAGCTAATCCTCTCTATATAAGCGTCACGAAAACCACAAATTCCAAAGGATTGCTTCGATGGCAGCTGTTACCATCTATACCAAATACTTCTGCCCCTATTGCGAACGGGCTTTGGCACTTCTGGAAAAGAAGGGGGCGGACATCACCAATATTGAGGCTGCCTCCAACCCGGAGGTCCGGGCCAAGATGAATGAGCTGAGCGGTCGGAATACGTTCCCGCAAATCTTCATCGGAGATACCCATGTCGGGGGCTGCGATGATCTGATGGCATTGGAGGCCCGTGGCGGCCTTGATCCCTTGCTGGCGGGCTGACGTTGGTCAAAGTTGCCGTCATTCAATTGCGCACCCCAGCACGGCTTGAAGCCGCGCGCGCCCAGTTAGAACCGTTACTTGCACGAGCTGCAAAAGCCGGCGCGGAACTTGTCGTCACGCCGGAAGGCACAAATATCCTCCAGCGTGATCGGGATCGGTTCGCCGAAGAAGCTTTGTTTGAAGACGACGAAGACGCCCTTAATTGGTATGGGGCCCAAGCGCACAGACATGGTTTCCACCTGCTGATCGGATCAGCTTTGCTGAGGCGGCGCAGTGGTAAGGCAGCCAATCGCAGCCATTTGTTTGGTCCCGATGGCAAGCTCTTGGCGACCTATGACAAAATCCATCTGTTCGACGTCAATCTGGGGGCAGGTCAGGAGACACGTGAAAGCCAAGCCTATGAGCCCGGCGATACAGCGGTGGTGGTCGATGCTGCCTTTGGCAAGCTGGGACTGACCATTTGTTATGATGTGCGCTTCCCACACCTTTTCCGTGATCTGGCCAAAGCTGGCGCGCAGATCATCGCTGTCCCCGCAGCCTTTACGGCGCCAACTGGCAAAGCCCATTGGCATGTGTTGTTGCGCGCCCGCGCGATTGAAACCGGGGCTTTTATCCTGGCTGCAGCCCAAGGCGGCAATCATGAGGATGGCCGGGCAACTTTTGGCCACAGCATGATCGTAGCACCTTGGGGTGAAATCATTGCCGAATTGGACCACGACAACCCTGGTATCCTATTGGCCGAACTTGATCTGGACAGGGTTATCGCAGCGCGGACCAAAATCCCTTGCCTCACCCATGATCGGAGTTATCAGGCACCATGATCAAATATGCGCTGCGTTGTGATCAATCCCATGACTGGGAAGCCTGGTTTGAATCGATATCTGGCTATGAAGCCCAGGCCGCACGCGGGCTGGTTGAATGTCCGTTTTGCGGCTCTACAACGGTTGAAAAGGCCCCCATGGCCCCTGCTGTGGTCAGTTCCCGCACCGATCGCCCAAGCCCGCCTAAAGCCGCTGACACACCCGTCAATCTTACCAATGGCACAGACAGTTTGAGCCTGCCTGAACCAGTCAAAGCGTTTCTGTCGGATTGGAAGGACCACATCGCCCAGAATTATGATTATGTCGGGGATCGGTTCGCCCGCGAGGTACGTGCCATGCATGAGGGCGAGACTGAGGAACGCCTTGTTTATGGCGAGGCCACGGCGGAAGAAGCCCGCGACTTGATCGAGGACGGCATCAGCGTCGCCCCCCTCCCCGCCCTTGCAAGCCCCAAGCCCGTGCGCGGCCTACATTGACAAAAAGCCGGCACCAGCCGGTCACCATTATAGGGGCAATCACGCTGCGGACATTGACAGCTTTGCGGGGCTCGACGACGCTGTCGGCCGGGTGATCGCAGGAGGTGGGATATGAATCGGCGCGACATGATGATGCTGGGTGCATCTGGCCTGCTGGCAGGACCGGCACGGGCCGAAAACTCATCAAACCGCCTCATCCTGACCGGTGGGCCGATCCATACAGGTTTGCCAGGTCGGCCTGCCGCCCAAGCCCTTGCCATTCAGGGCAGCCGGGTCAAGGCAATTGGGCGACTCAAGGATGTTCGGGCAGCCTTACCGGGCGCGCGTGAGATTGATTTAGCCGGGGCAGCTGCCCTGCCGGGTCTGGTCGATAGCCATGCCCATATGACCGGGATCGGTCTGCGGGAAATGACGCTCAACCTGGATCAAGTCAAATCGATCACTGAATTGCAACAGACTGTGGCTGACTGGGTCGCCCGCCATCCCACCGGGCCGATTGTGGGGCGGGGCTGGATTGAAACCCATTGGCCAGAGGGCCGCTTCCCGACACGCGCGGATGTCGATGCTATTGTGCCGGACCGGCCCCTGCTGCTTGGAAGGTCTGATGGACACGCGGCCCTGGCCAACAGCGTGCTGCTTAAGTTGGCTGGGATTGATGCCAGCACGACGGCCCCGGCAGGTGGGCAAATCCTCAAGGATGCCCATGGCAACCCCACTGGCATGCTGATCGATAATGCCCAGGCGCTGGTGGAAAGCCAGATGCCGAGCCCTGGACCTGACCTGATCCGCGAGGCCTTGATCAAAGCCGATCGGCTTTATGCGTCCCGTGGTTGGACTGGCCTGCACAATATGAGCGTGTCGAGCCAGGATTTGGCTCTTCTCAAGTTACTTGCCGCATCTGGCGAGGTAGGGCTGCGGGTCGACAATTATCTCGATATCGCCTTTGCCGATCAGGTTCTGGCCCATGGCCCCAGTGCGGATCGCACCGGGCGGATCCGCACACGCGGGGTCAAAATTTATTCGGATGGTGCTTTGGGCTCGCGCGGGGCGGCATTGCTTGCCCCCTACGCCGACGCTCCTGATTCCAGTGGCTTGTTGCTGACCGATGAGGATGTGGTGCTATCGGTTTTGCGCCGCGCCAAAAAATCTGGCGCACAGGTCGCCATGCATGCGATCGGCGACCGTGGTAACCGAGCGAGCCTTGACTGGTTTGAGCAGGTTCTTGGCAAGGCGAAAACCAACAAGCGCTGGCGGATTGAGCATGCCCAAGTGGTTTCCCCGCCCGATTTGCCGCGCTTTGCCGCTATGGGGGTCATTGCCTCAATGCAGCCGTCCCATGCCATTGGTGATCTCTATTTCGCCCCGGCCCGTCTCGGTCCAGAGCGCCTGAAGGGGGCCTATGCTTGGACGAGCCTGCTTAGGAGTGGTGCTGTGGTATGTGGGGGGTCTGACGCACCAGTTGAACAAGGCGATCCCAGAATTGAGTTTTATGCGGCCATCTATCGGCATGCACTCAATGGCTATGTCGGGCCCGATTGGGGCTTGGAAGAGCGTGTCAATCGCCAGCAGGCCCTGACCATGTTCACTAAGGCCGCTGCCTATGCCGTTGGCAGTGATGCCCAGCGCGGCACATTGGCCCCCGGCCAAGCGGCCAGCATCAGCGTGTTTTCAACAGATTTCATGGCTGCTAGACCCGCCGATATCCTTTCAGCCAAGACTTTCCTGACCATGGTTGATGGAAGAATTGTCTTTGAGGGTTAAGGCGTAGACGCTGCGCATGACGGACGTCTGCCCTGGTGGTCTTTAGCAATTGGAGCCACGCGACGCTGCGCACAATGGGTGCGCGATCGCATACCCCTGCATGCAAATGCTCTCCGGAGGTGGATAGATTCCAATTCAAGCGAATGTCGTTTGGGTCAAAGCGATCCAGTTCGCCAGGACGTTCATTCAAAGCAAGATATTCCAGCAAACAAAAGTCTGCGGGGTTTCGATGGCGGGCAGACTTTGCGCCCTTGGTCAGGCGGGGTGACAGTCTCAAACAAACTCGATTGATCCGCGTAAATCATTTCTCCCAAGCGCTTTTATAAAATCCACCATCCCATAAATTTCATCTGCCGAAGTGAACACATTTTCGTGATTGACCGATATTTAAGTTTAAATTACCAAAGAGTAATTCAGCTGGCTTCAGCCAAGCACATCAATGGAGGGGATCCATGAATCAATTGATCATGAAAACAGGGCGCTTATATCGGAAAAATGCTTTATTAGGCACAATCATATCAGGCCTTGCCGCGCCATTTTTGATTGGGCTGGCTGGCGCGGGTTTGGTATCGACACCAGCGCTTGCACAGGATTTGACATCAGGCGCAGTGGTCGGACAGGTCAAAGATGGCACCGGAAATCCCATCGCTGGCGCAACCGTCACCTTAACCTCCAAAGCGCAAGGCACCAGTCTTTCGACATCAACCGATGCCAACGGTTTCTACCGCTTTGCATCCAATTCAGTCGGCGACTATCAGCTGCAAGTCTCAAAAGCCGCATTCGAAACCTCTTCCGCCGACAATGTGAAGATAATTCTGGGCAGTGCGGAAGCGGTCGATTTCGTGTTGAGGTCCACCCAGGTCGCTGCCGAAACCGTGGTTGTTTACGGTGCCCGCCGTCGACCCGTCGATTTCTCAGCAACCACCACCGGCATCACCGTCAATGTGCGCGAGACTTTTGATCGGTTGCCGATTGCACGAAATGTTGCCGCAATTCAGCTTCTTGCACCAGGATCAACGGCCGGCGACACAGCCTTTGGCAATGGCGCCTTCTCGGGTCTGGTTTCTTTGGGTGGGGCTTCAGTTGCTGAAAACATCTATTACGTCAATGGGATGAACGTCACCAACTTCCGAACCTTTGAAGGCGGGTCGACAATCCCCTTCGAATTCTATGACCAAATACAGGTCAAGACAGGTGGCTATCAGGCCGAATTTGGTCGGGCGACAGGCGGGGCAGTTGTCGCAGTAACCCGTTCAGGCAGCAACGCGTTTCACGGAGGCCTCAATTATTACATCGAACCGGAAAAACTACGTTCAACCGCCCCAAACACCTATTTGCAACTGAATGAAAAGGACAAACGGACACGCGAAGAGGGCAATGTCTGGCTATCAGGTCCAATCTGGAAAGACCGCGCGTTTTTCTACGGCTTTTATAACGCCCGAAACTTCAAAAATGTCGATGTGTCGGCCGCGCAAAACTCACCCACAGATCGGACCCGTGGCCCGCAGCGCGTCACCGAAACCAAGAGCGATGACCCGTTCTATGGCGGTAAAATCGATCTAAACCTGTTTCACGGACATCGCCTTGAATTCACCTATCTGAACGACCAATCGACCGAAATTGATGAAACCAATACTGCCTCACAATTGGGCGGTGAAACCCGCGTCGCCAAATATACAGGAAAGCTCACCGATTGGATGACGCTCTCAGTATTGTGGGGCGACAATACGTTTGCGCGCACCTCGGCGGGTCCCCTTGATAGCCAAGCCTCCGTTTTGGCGCGCCTGACACCTGCCGGGCAAGTCGATCCCACCAACCAGACTGGTGGCGTCATCCAGCGCGGCAATCCTAATCTCACAATTGATAAGGGTGACGACAAGCGCGAGCTTATTCGTGCCGACCTTGATTTCTATTTTGACCTTGCTGGCAAACACCATCTCAGGGTTGGCTATGATGAGGAAGATTTGCAGGCAATCTCAACCAGATCCTACTCGGGTGGGGTCTATTATCGCTATTATCGCTCTGGCGCGACAGGGGCGCTTGGTGGCCTGATTGCCCCGAACACCAATTATGTTCGGGTTCGCAAACTCAACAGCGGGGGGCAGTTCAAGGCCACCAACAAGGCCATTTATGTTCAAGACGACTGGCAAGTGAATGACCGGCTAAACCTCAATCTTGGTGTTCGCAGCGAAGACTTCACTAATTTCAATGCAGCTGGAGCACCCTTTACAAAGCTAACCAGCCAAGTCGCTCCGCGTATCGGGATCAGTTATGATCTGTTTGGTGATCGGTCGACCAAATTGCTTGGCTTCTACGGTCGCTATTATTTGCCGGTAGCCGCCAATACCAACATTCGCCTCGCCGGGAACGAAAAGTTCACACAGGATTGGTTCCTCTATTCAGCAACCGACTCAACGACGTTGGTCCCGACATTGTCGGGTTCCGCTGTTCTGCAAGAAGTGCTCTCAGATTCAGCCAATGCCAATCCCGCCACTTTGGTAACAAAAAACCTAGAACCACAGTATCAAGATGAGTTCACCCTGGGGATTGAGCATGTCTATGACAATAAGTGGCGTGTTGGTGCGACCCTAATCTACAGGGACCTAAAAAATGTGCTTGAAGATTTCGACGCCAGCTATGTGCAGGCCAATTTTTGTGCCTCGTCGTCGCGACCTGCCTCCATCAGCGTGGCGGACTGCAATAATATGACAATTGGCAGCGGTGGCTACGTCCTGGTCAATCCTGGCAAGGATGTCATCGTTGATGTAGATGCCCAAGGCACAGGCCGACTAACGCAAATCACCATTCCCGCAAAATTGACCGACATTCCCGCTGCTAAGCGGGAATATACCGCCCTTGAACTACGCTTTGAGCGCCCTTGGGATGGCAAATGGCAATTGCAGGGCTCTTACGTGTGGTCGCGCTCTTATGGGAATTATGAAGGCGGGGTGAAATCGGACAATGGTCAGAATGACACAGGTCTGACCCAGGATTTTGATGAACCGGGCTGGATGGATGGGTCAAAGGGTCGTCTGCCGAATGATCGCACCCATAATTTCAAGCTATTCGGAGCCTATGCCATCACAGACAATCTGGTTGCAGGTGCCAATATCCGGGTCAGCTCTGGACGGCCCTTCGGCTGTATCGGTCCTTATCCCAAGAATGATGGGCGCGCCGCGCCAACCACGGTTACAGCCTGGTATTGCAACCCCACCGGTGTTGCCGGTGCAGCGCGCTTGACCCCGCGGGGATCGCAATTCGATGGGGATTGGACCAGCAATGTCGATGTTTCTCTTGCCTATAAGCTCGACGTTGTGACGCTGGGTGAGGCGACTGTGCGACTCGACATTTTCAATTTCTTCAATTCCAAAGAACCAGTTGAGTACAATGAAGTCGGCAATGATGCTGGTGGAACACCGGATCTGTTTTACCGATCCCCTTTGATCTATCAGAACCCGCGCGCCATACGGGTTGGATTTAGCTACGAATTCTAACAAGTCGCAGCTCACCATGATCCGCGCAAAACGGGTCCGGCTTATCGGTCAGGCCCGTTTGTCGTGTCGCCTCGTCAACCGAAAAGCTATCCTAACCCAAACCCTGCAATCGATCTGGTCTGGGCCTTGGCGAGGCGGCTTGGGCTGCCTATAGATTTGCCCACACAAATCAATCGGCACTCAACGTGCCTGGATGGGACATGATGGCCAGCGTCAACGACATTCGCACCGCGTTTTTGGACTTTTTCAAATCCAAGGGTCATACGATTATGGCCTCAAGTCCACTTGTCCCGCAAAACGACCCGACTTTGATGTTCACCAATGCGGGCATGGTGCAGTTTAAGAACGTTTTTACCGGCGCGGAAAACCCGCCTGATCCACCCCGCGCGGTCACCAGCCAAAAATGTGTGCGCGCCGGTGGCAAGCACAATGACCTCGACAATGTCGGCTATACCGCTCGCCATCACACCTTCTTTGAAATGCTCGGCAATTTCTCGTTCGGCGATTATTTTAAGGAACAGGCGATCAGCCACGCTTGGGAATTATTGACCGGCGATTTTGCCATCAACAAGGACAAATTGCTCGTCACTGTCTATCACACCGATGATGAAGCCCGCGCCCTGTGGCGCAAGATTGCGGGCTTGAGTGATGATCGCATCATCTCCATCCCAACCAGCGATAACTTCTGGTCCATGGGTGATACCGGCCCCTGCGGCCCCTGTAGCGAAATCTTCTATGACCATGGTGAGCATATCTGGGGCGGGATTCCCGGTAGCCCCGAGGAAGACGGCGACCGATGGATTGAAATCTGGAACCTTGTGTTCATGCAGTTTGAGCGCCATGCCGATGGCAGCCAAACCAGCTTGCCCAAGCCCAGCATCGACACCGGCATGGGGCTGGAGCGGATTTCAGCTGTCTTGCAGGGCGTGCACGACAATTACGATATCGACCTGTTCAAAACCTTGATCGCCGCTTCTGAAAGCCTGACCGGGGTCAAAGCTGAGGGCGACAAGCGCGCCAGTCATCGGGTGATTGCCGACCATATACGTGCGTCCAGCTTCCTGATTGCTGACGGCGTAACGCCCTCCAACGAAGGGCGCGGCTATGTGCTGCGCCGCATTATGCGCCGGGCGATGCGCCATGCCCATATGCTCGGTGCGCGGGAGCCTCTGTTGCACCGTATTGCCCCGGTCCTGATCGAGGAAATGGGTGCGGCCTATCCCCAATTGCGCCGGGCTGAAGCCTTCATCACCTCGACTTTGGAACAAGAGGAAGTGCGCTTCCGTCGCACCTTGGGTCGGGGACTTGCCCTTCTGGAAGAAGAAAGTGCCGGCCTGTCCAACGGTGAGGAATTGTCCGGCAAGGCGGCGTTCCAGCTGTATGATACTTACGGCTTCCCGATTGATCTGACCCAGGATGTGTTGCGGGCACGTGGCATCGGGGTGGATATGGCTGGATTCAATGCGGCCATGGACGAGCAAAAGGCCCTCGCACGGGCGGCTTGGGCTGGAAGTGGGGAAGCGGGCACCGACGCAGTTTGGCTTACTCTCAAAGACGAACAGGGCGGCAGTGAATTCTTGGGCTACGCCCAGAACGAGGCCAGCGGCCAGCTGGCCGCCATCGTGGTGGACGGTGAGCGGCAGGATGTTTTGTCAGCCGGACAAAATGGGGAGTTGGTGTTCAACCAAACCCCCTTCTATGCCGAGAGCGGTGGCCAAGCCGGAGATCATGGTACGATCCGCTTTGACTCCGGGGCGGTATTTGAGGTGGACGATACGCTCAAGCGCGCGGGGGCGATTCATGGCCATAAAGGTCGATTGGTCTTTGGCCAGATCAAATTGGGCGATGCCGCGACTTTGGCAATCGACACCGAGCGGCGGGCAGCCATCCGGGCCAACCACAGCGCCACGCACTTAATGCATGCGGCGCTGCAAAACGTCTTGGGCCCGCATGTGACGCAAAAGGGCTCGCTGGTTGAAGCCGACCGGTTGCGCTTTGACTTTGCCCATGGTGCAGGCCTCACCCGGGCAGAGATCGACGCCATTGAGGCGGAGGTCAATGCCGTGGTGCGTCAGAATACCGAAGCCTCGACCCGTCTGATGACACCGGATGAAGCCATTGCCGAAGGGGCAATGGCGTTGTTTGGTGAGAAATATGGCGAAGAGGTCCGCGTTCTGGCCATGGGCCGCAAGCTGGATCATACGCCAAAATCCTATTCGGTTGAATTGTGTGGGGGCACACATGTCGGCCGCACAGGCGATATTGGCAGCTTTGTTATCCTGTCAGAAGGGGCTGTGGCCGCAGGCGTGCGCCGCATTGAGGCGGCCACAGGGCAGGCCGCACTTGATCACCTCAAAGCCGAGGCCGCGCTGGCCCGCGCGGCGGCAGAACCTCTCAAGGCGCAATTGCCCGATCTGCCAGCCCGGATCGAAGCCTTGATTGCCGAGCGTAAGCGGCTTGAAAAAGAACTGACCGATGCCAAGCAAAAACTGGCTCTAGGTGGTGGTGGCGGGGCTGCTGCAACGCTCGAAGAGATCAATGGCGTCAAGCTTGATGCTCGCATCTTGGAGGGCATCGGGGCCAAGGATTTGCGGCCAATGGTCAATGAGGCCATCCAGAAACTGGGCACTGGCGTGGTCGCCTATGTCGCAACTGCCGACGGTAAGGCTGCAGTGGCTGTCGCCAGCACTGTGGGCAGCGTCAATGCCGTTGATCTGGTCAAAGCCGCAGTTACAGCCATGGGTGGCCAAGGCGGGGGCGGCAAGCCAGACTTTGCCCAAGGCGGTGCGCCGACAGCAGATGCGGTTGAGGCTGGGCTTGCGGCGGTCAAGGCGGCAATGGGCATCTGAATGAAGGTGCCCACCAGCCATCTGATCCTGATACCGACCGATCCGACCTACGTCCCCCATGACGATCAAGCCGAAGCGGCGGCGGATGCGCTTGAGACGCTGCTGCCCGCGGCGCGCGAAGTCAGTTATGACATGTTTGACGATGTGCGCTTCATTGATGCAGGCGAAGCCTTTGAGGCCATCACCTGCCCGCTCTGCGGGAAGGATGCGCATGGCTGGTGGCCGTCAGCGATGGACCGCGCCGCGGAGAATGAGTTTGAGGATTTGGCAGTGGTGGCAGCCTGTTGCGGCGGGCAAACCAATCTGAACGCGCTTATCTATCAACCCGCCGCCTCCTTTGGCTGCTTCGCCTTGGTTGCCACCAATGCGGGTGTCGGCAAACTCGCCCCCGAAGCTCTTGTCCCGATTGAGGCGGCACTGGGCTGTGCGGTGCGTGTGGTGCGGCAGAAGATTTAGGAGCAGATCCCTATACTCTAGAGTTTACGTACCTTGATAATTCGATCATTTCTAGTAATACGATAAATAAATGGTGCCTTCTCCTGTTTAACAATTCGAATTATCTTCTTGTAAGCGAATATAAATAAGCGTAACTTCTCCCATTTCGGCGCACTGCCGCCATCCAAGTAGAATATACGACCATTGTATTGCTCAACAGCTTGCTTTGCCATGCTGTCATCATGTACTAACTTATCATGAGTTACCACCAGCCACTTCTTTTGGCTGACTACGGCTAGCCATTCATCATCGGGAAGATCGTCTCTGAAGCCATTTTTCTTTTCGGAGTGATACTCAACATTAAACGGCGGCATTGTACTACGTAAGGTTTTTGGCATGGATACGCCAACGCAACGATCAAAGAAAAATGTAATATCAGTCAAATTCTAAGCTGCCTTTGAAAGATGGCCACCTTCAAAACACACAGCCGCCCGCAATTGATCTTCAGGTATTTCGTAATCTTCAGCCAGATCACGATAACTTTCCCCGTGCATAATTCTATCGTAAATTAAGTATGTCGGAACTCCAGCAACATGAGGCGATCCAAATCTCACCCCGGGATCAATGATTATGGGAGAATCCGCCCCTGCCACACGCCATCGAGATACTAAATCACCATCATAATCAAAGTCACGGAACTGCCTGCCAATAACCTCATTCCAAGCAAGCTGCCCGCTTCTATTGCCGATCATCAGATTGCTATGGCAGTCCCTTGTGGCCAAATCTACACCGTCCGTCTTGAGCTCAAGCTTTGCAAAGGGATGGGGGGTCTTGAACTCTTTTGCAAAAAATTCGCGCGCAAGTCTAATCTCTCTTAACTTCATTCCAGCCGCTTTGCAGGCCGACACAACTGCCAATTCAATTAGTTGAAGGTATGAAAGCTTCAATCTTGGACGCCTTGCAGATAGCATGGTGTTCTGATGCCAGCGAGTAACGGTCGCAACACTAACCTTCGCATAACGAGCGGCTTCCCCAACCTCATAGTTGGGAGTCTCGAGACGAGCTCGAAAAAAATCTAATCTGGAGTTGCCTTCGCGCATGGCTCTTTGACTTGCTCAATCAGGATTCTTGTTAACTTTATGATACATGACGGACCAAATAGCAATCAACCTCCGCTTATTTTCAATCATAAGTTATATATACCGCGAGAAATTTCTCGAAACCACGATAGCCGACCTGACTTAATTAAAGGTTGATTTTTGTATCTTAGTAACTTTTCTGGACAAGTTCAATGTAAACTCAATCTCATGCCAGCCTCGCACTCGACTAAACTACCGCCAACTCGACCAGGCTAGATCACCCATGTCCTAGCACCGGCCCCCAATAATTTTTTCCCCAAATAGCCGAATGAGCCCTTGCGCTTCTGGGCGGGCCACCACACATGCACAGCATGACCGACGAACACGCCACCACCACTTCGACCGAAGCACCAAACTCCACCCCTGCCCGCTTTGCGAGCTTTGAGGAGTTTTACCCCTTTTATCTGTCTGAGCACCAAAATGTGATCAGCCGCCGCCTGCACGTGATCGGGACGGGTCTGGTCTGTTTGTGTTTGCTCAATGTCGTCCTGTGGGGCGTCATCGGGGGTTTTGAATATCTGGTTGCAGCGCCCATCGTTGGCTATGGCTTTGCGTGGGTTGGACATTTCTTCTTCGAGAAGAATAAGCCTGCTACCTTCACCTATCCGGCTTGGAGCCTGATGGGCGACTTCAAAATGTTTGGCGAGACCATTACCGGCAAGCGCCCTTTCTAGCCAAGGCCTCCAGGCCAGTCTCCAACACCGACAACACCTTCTGGGGGGCAAGCATCATGCATTGCCCCCTTGGCCAAGCATCCCTATTTTAGGGCCATGCTGATTCTTCTCTCCCCTGCTAAAAATTTGAATTATGAGCCTGTCGCCTTCGAGCTTCCGGCCACAAAGCCACGCCTGGAAGCCGACATTGCGCCACTGGCCAAAGTCACCGCCAAATTGAAGCGTTCTGACATCGCCAAATTGATGCATTTGTCGGACAATTTGGCTGAGCTGAACTACCAAAGATTTCAAGCTTTTGACCCGGCACTAGACGGACCAGAGGTCTTGCAGGCGGCCCTTGCCTTCAATGGTGATGTCTATCAGGGCCTGCAGGCGCGCGATTTGAATGCCGAGGACCTGAATTGGGCGCAAGACCACGTCCGCATCCTGTCTGGTCTTTATGGCCTGTTACGCCCGCTCGATGTGATTGCGCCCTATCGGCTGGAGATGGGCACCCGTCTGAAAACCCGACGCGGTGACAGCCTCTATGATTTCTGGGGTGACCGACTGTCAAAGGCGCTTAATGAGGATCTTGCCGGTCAAGATAGGCCCGTAGTCCTGAACCTTGCTTCCCAAGAATATTTTGGAGCCGTGAACGTCAAAGCCCTGAAAGCCACCGTCCTGACCGCCAGCTTTAAAGAGGTAAAGGACGGCCAAGCTCGGGTATTGAGCTTTTATGCCAAGCGTGCGCGCGGCACCATGGCGCGCTTTTGTATCGACAATCGGATCGACACACCAGAAGCGATCAAAGCGTTTGATCGAGACGGCTATCGCTTTGACCCTTCCTTGTCCAAGGCCAACAATTGGGTTTTCACACGTCCCCAGCCCGAAGGGCCGGTGCTCAGTAAGGATGCGGGGTGATGGAGCGCCCTGCCCTTAACATCGCCCTGCAAGGGGGTGGTGCGCATGGGGCCTTTGCTTGGGGTATTCTCGATGGCTTGCTTGAAGAAGGCCGGTTTGAGATCGCCGCGATCACCGCAACCAGCGCAGGGGCGATGAATGCAGTTGTGTGCGCCCACGGGCTGCGGACACAGGGACCGGAGGGTGCACGAGCAGCCCTGAGCCAATTCTGGAATCGGATCAGCACGGCGCGCGGACCGTTCAGCCCAGTCAGCCTCAACGCCATCCGCAAAGCACTCGACCCGTTTGGCCTTTTCAAGGCCGCCAGCTTTCAATGGTTTGACGCCCTGACCAGCGTGGCAAGCCCCTATGAGTTTAATCCTTGGAATTTCAATCCATTACGCGACATTCTTCAAGATGTTGTTGACTTTGAGGGTCTACGAGCCTCCCCACCCTTCAAAATGTTTATCGCAGCGACCAATGTGAAAAGCGGGCGCGCAAAAGTTTTCAAAACCAATGAGATAACGGCTGAAGTTGCCTTGGCTTCAGCCTGTTTGCCCTATTTGTTCCAAGCGGTTGAGGTGGCAGGCGAGGCCTATTGGGATGGCGGCTATATGGCAAACCCTGCCCTTTGGCCGCTCTTCTATGAAGCCGATTTACCCGATGATGTATTGTTATGTGCGCTCAATCCACAAAGCCTCGACAATGTGCCGCGAACCAGTGCCGCCATTATGGATCGGCTCAACGAGATTACTTTCAACGCCAGCCTGATTGCTGAGTTGCGCGCCATCGCCTTTGTCCAACGCCTTCTCGCTGACGAGGCCATGGGCGATATGCTGAAGGACCGATATCGGGCAGTCAAAGTCCATGCCATCAAGGCCGATGAGGCGCTAAAAGGTTTGGGTGCAGCCAGTAAATTCAACACAGACTGGGATTTCTTAACTGGGCTGCGGGATCAGGGCCGTCTGGCTTGGCAGACTTGGTCGGCCCAACATGGGCAATCTGTTGGACGACATGGTACAGTGGATCTGGCGCGCGATTTCCTCGACCGGTAAGGTGCCAAAGTCAGTCCATATCCGCCTCGGTCAGGTTACGGCCTCGGGTCTCAGGAAGGCAGGCGATGGCGATCAAGGCCAAGATGACCAACGGCAAGACGGCCAGCAAGGCCGGGCCTAGCCCGCCGACAACAGGAATCAAGAGCGCGACAAGTCCGCCCCCGACGATGGCACCACCACTGGCACCGATTTCAGAAGTACCCGCCACCGTGGCGCGCGCCTTTGTCGGCACAAGCTCAGTCATGCACGCCCTTAACGCTACTGAAGCGGCAAACCACGCCATCAACCCCAGGCATAATGTTGCCCCGGCAAAAAGGAAACTGGGATTAAAATAGAGTCCAGATAGGCCCAAAGCAGTCAGAAAAGTGGCCACCAGTGCGACCGGCTTGCGCCCCAAACGGTCAGCCAGCCTCCCGCCAACAAAGGTGCCCAAAAGGCCAATTGTTCCTGCAAGGAAAGAGATCAATGCCACCTGCCCTGGTGCCCAGCCGGCCGAACCTTGCAGATATTGCGAATTGTAGGTCAAAGCGGGCGAAATCGGCAGCCAAAACAAGAAATAAGCTAGGCCGATCAACAAGACCGACTTGCGGTGTTGACGGATCAAAGTCAGCGGATCTGACTGGCTCGACTGGCTTGCAGCCACAAAGGCGGCGCTCTCGGGCAAGGCTAACCGCCAGACAATGGATAGCAGCGCGGGGATGGCGCCGGCCGCATACATCCAGCGCCAAGCATCTGGTTCACTCGCAAACGCACCGTAAATAGCCAGGGCCAAGCCGTCACCACTGGCACCAAGAAGCGACAAGAGACCCAGCATCCACGCGCGCGCCTGCGGTGGTGCCGCTTCGGCCAATAAAACAACCGCCAGCAATTCATCCACCATGGTGAATAAGCGGGTGAGGAACAAACCAGTGGCCAACATGACAGGGTTTTGCGCCACGGCGGTCAACAAAGCCGAAGCCGAAAAGCCAATGATCGCCATCAGGAACAGAGGCTTACGACCAATTCGATCTGCCATCAGGGTTAGAATCACCGCCGGGATCGCCCCCATTTTTGCGATGGTGCCAATCAGAATTGAGGTTTGATCATCATAGCCAAAGGCTTGCTGGAATTGGGGTAAGGCCAAGGTCGAAAGCTGGAAATCATAACGGCTGGCCATAAAGGCGGTACCGACCACAAACAACAAAAACCACACATCGCGTGTGACGACGGGCCGTTCTGGCTTGCTGTTGTCGACCATCGACTTCCCCCCGCGCGCGACCGAGGACCGGCATGAAAATCCGGTTTGATTCCAGTCATATGCATTTGGAGTTTAACCCAGATTTGGCAAATGTCTGTAGCGCGCGTATCAGTTTTTCAGACCTTGGCGCGCCAAGTGGACGTTAGAGCAGTCCCGCAGCAATTGGCCGGGCGCAGTCGGCATCATCATGGCTGACCTTGTTGACACGATCGCTGACTTGACGCGCCACCATTACGCCCATTTCCGGGGCGACCAAGAGGGATTTAAGTCTTTGTGCTGGTGTGTCCGCTGTCAGCCAAGTCTGCCATTGAGCTGGCTCCAGCACCACGGGGAAACGGTCATGCAGGGATTGAAAGTCAGGCGCTGCCGCTGTGGTCACAATGGTCATCGACAGAAGAAGCTCTCCTGCGTCATCCTTAGTCGCCTCCCATAGTCCAGCGAAAGCCAGAGTTGCCCCGTCGGCACGGGAAATGAAGAATGGCGTGCGCGACTTTTCCTGCCGCTGCCACTCATAAAATCCATCCGCAGGCACAAGGCAGCGTTTGCGGGCAAAGGCGACTTTGAATGCAGGCTTGTCAGCCACCGTCTCGCCCCGCGCATTGAAGAGGGGGCCTGTTGGCGGGTCTTTAACCATCCACGCTGGGCGCAGCCCCCAACGCGCTTGCAACAGGCGGACATTTCCAGCCTGCCCAATCGCCGCGATCGGGACCATTTGCGTCGGGGCCACATTCCAGCGCGGCGGAAAGTTGGGGCGATCCGCTGAGCCGAAAAGGTCAGCCATCGCGTCGGGCGGCAATGTCACTGCATATCGTCCACACATGGCTTCCATGCTAGCACATCTTCATGAGCTTAGAAGCAAACCCTTCCCCACCCCCTGCGAACAGCCCAATAGCGGCTGTGGGTATTGTGTGTTTTGATGAACAGGGGCGCGTCTTATTGATCCGACGCGGCAATCCACCCCGGGCGGGGGACTGGTCGATCCCTGGCGGTCGACTGGAATGGGGCGAGACGCTGGTATCTGCCGCCTTGCGCGAACTCTATGAAGAAACCGCTATTGAGGCCGATATTCTTGGCCTGATAGATGCAGTGGATGGTATTTTTTCCAGCCGAACAACTGGAATCGTCCACCGTCATTATGTGTTGATTGATTATGTTGCGACCTATCGGAGCGGGACAGCAAGGGCGGGTGATGATGCAACCGAAGCCCGTTTCGTCGCCCTTGCGGCGTTAGCCGATTACGCATTGTGGGATAAGACGGTGGACATTATTCACAGAGGCCATGCCATCTGGCAAAGCGCACAGACCGCATTCATCAACCCGCAAATCTAAGCCTGTTTCGACGGCCAATCTATCCGTCCAAATCAGGGATTACGCTCACACAATTGGTCGTGCGGGCGATCCGCTTTCAGGCGCCAGACGAATTGGCGATAGCCTAAAGGCCTATCAAAACGATAATGTTTGGCGAACCAACTGTCGAAATCAGGGTCTTCGCGAAGATAGGTCAAGGTATTGAAACTTACCAACCGATTGGCAAACACCCGACCATATTCTTCAATCACCACATCCGGCGGACGACAGGTCAAATCAGCAATATATTCGCGGCGTACTCGGTCAAGTTCCATCCGGCGGTAGGTTTCTTTCGCAGGATCTGTTTGAGGTGCCTCTAAGCCGACCAGCATCCACATGCCATAATGTCGAGAAATGATCGGACGATCGAGAATGCGTACAATGTAGAAAGCATGCTCGGGCGAGATAGACAAAACCGCGATCCGCGCATCCTGCGGCTCATTCATGATAAATTTGCGCAAGGTGGGAAATACGGGCTGGCCCTTGGTCAGGATCACACGATGGATCGGCTTATAAATCGCTTGGTGCGACAAGAAGGCCAGTCCCATGGCAGCCAAAATCGCCACAAACCAGCGCTTTTGTGCCACCATATGTAGGCCGATCATCACAACCAGAAGAACCGACACGCCTTGGGCGGCCAGCATATGATAGCGCCACCCCTTCATTTGCAGCCAGATTGCCAATAACATGCCTGTCAATGTCACCAATAAACCCAAGGTGAGCGGGCGACGATCCCAAGCAATCAATGCCAAAACGAATGGGACCAGGGCAAAGCTGGTCGAGTTTAGGATGAAGCCGAGACGGTGGCTGGGTGCCAGTTGCATAACCGGGCCGAAATTGGCGTAAGCCACCATGACCATTGGCACCATGCGGGAGAAGAAGTCTTGGGCAAAAACCACCACTGCGAAGCCATAAAGGATGGCTGCCAACCCAAGCCCTAAGGTCTCAAATCGAATGGGCCGATAGGCACGGCGCAAACGTGCCAACATGCATCCTTCAATCAAAATGGGAACCAGCACAAAGAAGTGCTTGAGTGCAAATCCATAAGTGGAAAAGGCCAATGTGATCAGTAGCGCGCGCGATGAAATCGGCTTGCCCTCCATGCGGGCTACTGCCAGCGCCGTCCATAAGATCGCGGCGATCATGAAGGCATGTTCGCGCTGGCCCGTCTCCCCCAGAGGCAGGATCAGATAAGAGGTGGCCAATGCCAAGAGTAGGATTTGACGCTCACCCCGAGCCAGAAGGTCGCGGGTCAGGCTATTGAAGGTCCAGATTGCCGCGCCAGCGAGACCAATCACCCCCACCACCAGCACCTGGTAGGGCGCAACGCCCAAAAGCTTGCCAGTATAGTACCAAGGCAAAGCCGCCCAGAACCATAAGGGTGGGTTCGTCTCGATCACATCTTGATAGATGACTTTGCCTTCGGCCAATTGTTCGGCCACATAGAGCCGCCAGACAATATCCCCCGTTGGCGTCAGCGTCAGCATGGACCATAGACCCACACCCATGACTAAAGCCAAGGCGATCGCAAACAGGATCGTGGCGGTCACCTGCGTTTTCGACGCTGGGCGAGTTGCCGACAAAAGTGCGTTCGTAATGGTCATGCCGAGTGAACTGACAGGGTTGAATCTGACATTGAAGTGGATGCCGGAAGAGGCTGGAGAAGTGTCCCTCTTAGCAGGTCACAAGCCAAGGCTGAACAGATCAGGCTGACATAACTCGCAATTTGGCGCAAAAAGCTGCCCCAAATGCAGTCAAAGGGCCTAATTGTGCATAAATTTGCAGCGAGTCCTGCCATCGCCTTCCCCACAAGCCACGGGCTTTGCTAGTGAAGCCACGCACGTCCGCCCGGTGTAGAGGGCGGTGAGGAGCCCTGATCATGGAACGGTCCGCCTATGCTGAAATGGCAGCCATAGACGAAAATCATTGGTGGTATCGCGCGCGGCGTCGCATCGTCGCCGATCTCATCACCAAGCGCATCCTGCCACATATGGCCACAAGCCAGTCCCACTCGGCCCGCCCGATAATTGCCGAGATCGGTTGTGGGACAGGATCAAACCTGCCCGTGCTAGCCCGCTTTGGGACGCTCACGGCGATCGAACCTGATGGCGAGGCCCGTGCCTATGCCGCGACCCGCGCAGAGGCACGTGTGCTCGAAGGCCGCTTGCCCGATGGACTGCCACTTGAAGACAAGAGCCTGGACCTCGCAGTGATGCTGGATGTGCTTGAGCATGTCGACGATGATGTGGCAGCCCTCAAGGCAGTAGCAAGCAAACTCAAACCCGGTGCGCGCTATTTGCTGACTGTTCCTGCCCTGCCCTCACTTTGGAGTCCGCATGATGAGGAGCATCACCATAAGCGGCGCTATACAGCTTCCTCTCTGCGTCACGTCATAGAAGCTGCTGGACTCAAGATCGCTTTCATAAGCTATTTCAACACCTTGCTTTTCCCAATGATCGCAGCAGTGCGCTGGATGAAAAATCTAACGGGCAGCAAGGCCGTCGATACTGGCATGCCAGGCGATGGCCTCAATCGACTGCTGGAGTCGGTCTTCGCCTTTGAACGTCATCTGATCGGTCGGGTACCTTTCCCGGTGGGTGTATCGCTGGTGGTTATCGTCCACCAAGATTGAGACGGGCCAAAAGGGCTCAGTCAGGAACTGGCAGGCACGATGCGGGCCGCTCTCCCACGCGTCGCCAGACGGGATAGCGTCCGGCGGGTTTAGATCGCACATAGTGTGTTGCAAGCCAGGCCTTAAACCGCAGATCTTCACTCAAGAAACCAACGGCATCAAATACTTGACGCTTTGGCTTACGCAGATAGCCCAACTCACCCACAATCACATCTGGACCCGAGCACGTGACATCAGCAACGAACTCCGCGCGCACACGACGAAGCTCTGCCTGCCGAATGGCTTCACGGCGGGGATCAGGGGATGGGGTCAGGAGGCCGGGCAACATCCACATCGAATAGTGACGCGACCAATAGGTGCGGCCCGCGCGCGCGAGCGGATAATAGGCCAGATCAGGAGCGGTTGAGAGAATGAAGATGCGACTGTCTGCCGGTTCGGCCTTGAGGAATTGTGCCATTACCGGCGAGACTGGCTGCCCACCGCTTAGAATGCGTTGATGCATGGGCCGGAGCAGCTCAAACCACACAGTCTGCAGGCCTAGACAACAGATCAAGACAAGATGAAGCCACCGCGCACCTGTTTGTTGGGCCAAGGCAAGGCTCAATGCCAGGATCATCAAAGACAAGCCTTGCGCTGCAATGGCATGGTAGCGCCAGCCCTTCTCCTGCAAGACCACGATCACCACAGAAGTCACAGCTGCCAGCAGGAAAGCCATGGCCAGAGGATGGCGCTGTCGGGTGAGGATGAGAGCCAAAATGGGCGATAAGATAAAGCTGCATTGGCTCAACAGGCGTAGAAGTCGATCGAGCGGGCTGAGGCGGCTCAAAGGGCCATAGGCATCATAAGATGCGGCGACTAAGCCAAGAACGCGGGTCAAGAAGTCAGGGGCGAATACTGCCACCAAAATCGCATAAAGGCAGGCCGCACCTCCTAAAGTCCAGGTCTCGGGGCGAAAAAGCGACGAGACACGCTTCAACCGGACCACGAGCCAGATTTCCAGCACCAGCGGGATTAAGACGAAATAATGCTTCAGCGCAAAACCATAGGCCCCAATCAGGCCTACCAACACGGCAATTTGCCATGGCACTTCTTTACCTTGAGCGCGCAAGGCGACCAGAGCAGTCCAAAGCCCACAGGCAGCCAAAAGGGCCTGTTCACGCTGCCCCCAATCTCCAACTGGGATCAGGCATAATCCAGCAAGAAAAGCCAAACTCACACAGGTCGCCACAAATTTCGCCACTGTGGCACGCAACAAGACATAGAGCAGGCCAACACATAGGCTGGCGAGCAGAAGGTTGAACCCAATCAGAACTTGGTAGGCCGGCACCTGCATGAGCTTGCCAAGCCATACGGCCGGTAGAGCCGTCCAAAACCACAGTGGCGGATTGACCTCAATCAGATCCCGATACAGCACCAGCCCGTCGAGCATGCGACCGGCCAGATGAAGACGCCACAATAGGTCAGGCCCGGGAGGAATAATGGCAGCAAGAGCCACAGTCGCCACAAGGATTGGCAGCGCGCAAATCAATAAGGCAAGCGGCACCTCGGGCGGTCTGGGGACCTTCAGGGATCCCGGCGAGGACATGGCACTAGGGCCTTTTGGCATGGTCAGCATAGACCCAAAAATTGAATAAGATAAAATTGGTGCAGGCCACGATCACCATCACGATGGCTGAAACCACAAGGTCAGGCAGGTCATAGAGTTTGGTATTGGCTTGGCTGATTAAAGCAGCAATTAAAAGACCAATCCCGACGGAGATGAGATAGCGCGTCAGTGTGCCCGGACGTGTGGTTCTGTGACCGAAAGTGAACTTGCCATGGGCAGAATATTGGAAGAGCAAAGCTGCTCCATAGGCGAGATTGGACGACAGGAAGCGCACCAGCCCCAGATAAACCATCAGATTATAGACAAGGATGTACACAAGCGAGGTTAGCCCACCGGCAATGGCGTATCGCAAGCCAAGAATGGCCTTTTGTCGCCACTCAGCCCCGATCATGAAGACCAATCATGCGCTTAACCAAATAGAGGGGGCGCTCCTTGGAGGCCATATAGATCCGACCGACATATTCTCCGATCATGCCCAACACCATCAATTGCACCCCGCCCATGAACATCACGGCAATGAACAACAGGGTCCACCCACTCACCCACTGGTCAGTCAACAATCGGTTGAGGATGGCATAAACAATCCCAAAGCCTGCCAGCACCAAAATGGCGAGTCCCAACATGATCACAAAGCGCAATGGGGCCAAAGAGAATGACAACATGCCATCAAGCGCAAACAGGATCATCTTGCGCAACGGATATTTGCTCTGCCCAGCGGCACGTGCCGCCCGTCGATAAGGCAAGGCTGCTTGGCGAAACCCGACCCAGCTGACCATGCCACGCAAAAATCGGTCGCGTTCTTTCATCTGGGAAATAGAATCGACCACTTGGCGATCCATCAAACGGAAGTCGCCAACATCGAGGGGAATCTCAACATCCGACAGCATGTTAAGGCCACGATAAAACAAACGAGCAGTCCCAAGTTTAAAGGCGCTCTCGCCTTCCCGGTCGGTACGACGGCCGTAAACAACGTCATGGCCTTCCCGCCACATGGCCACCATGTCGGCAATCAACTCAGGCGGGTCCTGCAAGTCCGCGTCAATAATCACAACGCAATCACCAGAAGCCCGGTCGAGGCCTGCTGTTACCGCTGGCTGGTGACCAAAATTGCGCGACAGCATTACAACACCGACGTGTGCGTCCCCCGCTGCAATTGCGGCCAGCTTGGCAGCGGTCTGATCGCGGCTGCCATCATCGACATAAATCAACTCATAATCAAGATTTTGGGTCTGATGAAGGCTTGCCAGAACGGCCTTCAAGCGGTCATGCGACATGGCAATGACTTCTTCTTCATTGAAGCAAGGCACCACGACACTGATGCGGGCGGGGCCGGACCGGTCCACTGGCGCGAAGGTTTCTGGCTGCGACGTAGAATATGACATGGGCCGCGTCATAGCGAGTTTAGAGTTATAGCACAAACCACCCTACTGTGGTCAGCCGCACCATTGGGGCGGATTTACAAGGATGTTTCGGCACCAACCCACGGGCCTGCATTGCACTGCTTGATTGCGCGTCGCAAGCCTTGCTCTAAGCTATGACCAAAAGCTCAGGCACGCGGAAGGAAACATTATGGCTTATCAACCCTTCAACCTAACAGGACAGGTCGCTTTGGTTACAGGCGGCAATCGGGGCATCGGCCTTGGTATGGCAGAGGCTTTGGCGCGTTCAGGAGCGGATGTTGCCGTATGGGGCCGAAAGGCTGCAGCCAATCAGAGCGCGGTCGAAGTTCTTTCAGCCCATGGTGTCCATGCAAAAGCCTGGGAAGTCGATGTGGCTGACGAACAAGCCGTTGTCCAAGCTATGGCAGATACAGCGTCACAAATGGGGCGGATCGATACGGTCTTTGCCAATGCTGGTGTCGGTTATGGTGCACCCAGCTTCGTCGATATGAGCACCGAAACCTATCGCAAGACCCTGGCTGTCAATCTCGATGGCGTGTTTTTCACCCTGCGCGAAGCCTGCCGCCACATGGTGGCGCGCGCCAAAGCAGGTGATCCGGGTGGATCACTGGTGGGGGTGGCTTCCTTGGCAGCCATCGAAGGCGCAGCACGCAACGAGGCCTATGCCGCCACCAAAGGGGCGGTTATCTCAATGATCAAGTCGATCGCGGTTGAGCATGCCCGTTATGGCGTGCGGGCCAATGCTATTCTGCCGGGCTGGATCGCAACCGACATGACCGAAATGGCGCAGAATTCGCCGGCTTTCGCAGAAAAGGTTATTCCCCGCGTCCCGGCCCGCCGGTGGGGCACTCCAGAGGATTTCGGTGGAATCGCCGTCTATCTCGCAAGCGCTGCTTCGGCCTATCATTCTGGCGACACGCTGGTTATTGACGGTGGCTATTCAATATTCTGAGGGTTGCTGCATCGGCGGTCAGCTCATCGACTGATATCCGCTCGCCTTCGCCTTCCGGGTCATAAAACAAAAGCGCCGCACCCAGACAAAATGAAACGGCCCCGGAGTGCTCCGGGGCCGTTTTTGATTTGGCAAAGCCGTATGGCTCTATTCGGTGCCGAAGTCGACAATGTCCATGCCAGCAACTTCGGCAGGCAATGGTTCCATCGCCGCTTCTTGTTCAATGGCTGCATCGGCGTCTTGATAGGCGGCAATCGCCTTCAGACGACGCAAGGCCCCACCGGTACCGGCTGGGATCAAACGACCCACGATGACGTTTTCCTTCAAGCCTTCCAGCGTGTCGTACTTGCCGTTGACAGCCGCATCGGTGAGGACGCGGGTGGTCTCCTGGAACGAGGCGGCAGAAATGAACGAGCGTGTCTGCAGCGAGGCTTTGGTGATCCCCAGAAGCACAGGCTCTGCGGTGGCTTCCCGCAGGCCCAATTCCTTCATGCGGGCGTTTTCATCGATCAGATCGACTTCATCAATGGCATCGCCCTTGATCATGTCGGTATCGCCTGGATCGGTGACTTCCACCTTCTGCAGCATTTGGCGGACGATGGTCTCAATGTGCTTGTCATTGATACCCACGCCTTGGAGACGATAGACCTTCTGGATTTCCTCAACCAGATATTCGGCCAAGGCCTCCACACCCAGAACCGCCAAGATATCTTGTGGGGCTGGGTTGCCATCAAGCAGATATTCGCCGCGCTTAATCCGGTCGCCATCTTGAACCGACAAATGCTTGCCCTTGGCAATCAGATAGGTTGCGGGTTCCAGCGTCTCATCATCAGGGATGATCAACACCTTACGCTTGTTCTTATAGTCCTTGCCGAATTCAACCCGGCCATCAATCTCGGCGATGATGGCATGATCCTTCGGACGGCGGGCTTCGAACAATTCAGCCACGCGCGGCAGACCCCCGGTGATGTCGCGGGTCTTGGCCCCACCGGTTGCCACACGGGCCAAGGTGGCCCCCGGACCGATGGCTTCGCCTTCGCTGACCGACAAAATCGCGTCGATTGGCAAGGTGTAGACCGCATCTGCACCATTGGCGAGCTTCACATAGCTGCCATCCTCATTGATGAGCGCAACCGCCGGGCGCAGGTCGTTATTGGCCTTCGAGCCGCGCCAGTCGATCACGCGCTTGGATGAAATGCCGGTGGCATCATCAAGCTCATCGCGTGCCGACACACCATCGACGAGGTCTTGCAACTTCACGCGGCCACCGACTTCGGTGACGATTGGGGTTGCAAACGGGTCCCAATCGGCCAGACGCTGACCGCGGGTCACCTTGGCCTTGTCTTCGGCACGAATGCGCGCCCCGAATGGCAGCTTGAACGACTGGCGCTCCTTGCCTTCTGAATCATAGACGGCAATCACCATGTTGCGGCTCAAGCAGACCAGATCGCCATCGTCGCGCTTGACGGTGGCGCGGTTGATGAAGCGCACTTCCCCATCGAGGCCAGCTTCCATGAAGCTCGTATCGGCCACCTGCGCGGCCCCACCAATGTGGAAGGTCCGCATGGTGAGCTGTGTCCCGGGTTCACCAATCGACTGGGCCGCGATGACGCCCACCGCTTCGCCATGATTGACGCGGGTCCCGCGGGCCAGGTCGCGGCCATAGCAGGTTGCGCACACCCCGTTGCGGGTTTCACAGGTCAGTGGCGAGCGCACTTTAATGGCCTGAACGCCAGCCTTCTCAATGGCAATGGCAATGTCTTCATCCACATAAGTGTCTTGTGGATAAAGGACTTCACCGGTTTGCGGGTCAACCGCATCTTGGGCCAGCGTGCGGCCCAGAATGCGCTGTTCCAGCGACACGATGACTTCAGCCCCTTCGGTAACGGCCCGCAGCTCGATACCCAGCGATGTTCCGCAATCTTCTTCGGTGATGATGCAGTCCTGCGCCACGTCCACCAAACGGCGGGTCAGATAGCCCGAGTTGGCGGTCTTCAATGCGGTATCGGCCAAACCTTTACGCGCACCGTGGGTGGAGTTGAAGTATTCCTGAACCGTCAGACCTTCCTTGAAGTTGGAAATGATCGGCGTCTCGATGATTTCACCCGATGGCTTGGCCATCAGACCGCGCATCCCGGCGAGCTGCTTCATCTGGTTCTTCGAACCCCGCGCACCGGAGTGGGCCATCATGTAAACGGAGTTCATCTCCAAGGTCTTGCCATCACGGCCAGGACGCAGCTTGGAGACTTCTTCCATCATGGCGTCGGCAACCCGGTCGGTACATTTCGACCAGGCGTCCACCACCTTGTTGTACTTCTCGCCCTTGGTGATCAGACCGTCAGAATATTGTTGCTCATATTCTTCCACGCTGGTGCGGGTGGCCTCCACCATGGCTTCCTTCTCAGGTGGCACCACCATGTCGGCCATGCCGAAGGAAATGCCGGCCTTGCAAGCTTCCTTGAAGCCCAATTGCATCATGCGGTCTGCAAAGATCACCGTCGCCTTCTGGCCGCAGAAGCGGTAGACTTGGTCGATGATGTTGGAGACTTCCTTCTTGGTCATCAGCTGATTGACGATGGTAGGCGGCACTTTGGGGTGACGCGGCAACAAGTCGGCAATCATGAAGCGGCCTGGCGTGGTGTTGATGGTGCGGGTCACAGACTTGCCCTCATCATCCACGCCAACATAGCGGGCCTTGATCTTGGTGTGCAGGGTGACGACGCCAGCATCAAGGGCGGCTTCGATTTCGCCCAGATCGCGGAAGGCCTTGCCCTCGCCGACTTCGCCATCGCGTTCAATCGACAAGAAGTAAAGACCCAGAACAATGTCCTGGCTCGGCACGATGATCGGCTTGCCGCTGGCAGGGCTCAAGATGTTGTTGGTCGACATCATCAAGACGCGCGCTTCAAGCTGGGCCTCGATGGACAATGGCACGTGCACAGCCATTTGGTCGCCGTCAAAGTCGGCGTTGAAAGCGGTACAGACCAGCGGGTGCAGCTGGATGGCCTTGCCTTCGATCAGCTTTGGTTCAAAGGCTTGGATGCCCAAGCGGTGCAAGGTCGGCGCGCGGTTCAGCATCACAGGATGCTCGCGAATGACTTCATCGAGAATGTCCCACACTTCAGGACGCTCTTTCTCCACGAGCTTCTTGGATTGCTTCACCGTGCTGGACAGGCCCTTTGCGTCCAAACGCTGATAGATGAAGGGCTTGAACAATTCCAAAGCCATCTTCTTGGGCAGACCGCACTCATGCAGCTTCAATTCTGGACCCACGGTGATCACCGAACGGCCCGAATAGTCGACGCGCTTACCGAGCAAGTTCTGACGGAAGCGACCTTGCTTGCCCTTCAACATGTCGGCCAAGGACTTCAGCGGACGCTTGTTGGCACCGGTAATGACGCGACCGCGACGGCCGTTATCGAACAAAGCGTCGACGGATTCTTGCAACATGCGCTTTTCGTTGCGCACGATGATGTCTGGCGCACGCAGTTCGATCAGGCGCTTCAAGCGGTTGTTGCGGTTGATCACCCGACGATAGAGGTCGTTGAGGTCCGAGGTTGCAAACCGGCCGCCATCAAGCGGCACCAATGGGCGCAGTTCGGGCGGGATAACCGGAATATTGGTCATGATCATCCATTCAGGACGATTGCCCGAATTGATGAAGGCCTCGATCAGCTTCAGCCGCTTGGCCAGCTTCTTGGGCTTAAGTTCTGTGGTGCATTCTGAAATTTCGATGCGGATCTGCTTGGCAGTCTCTTCCAGATCGATGGCTTCCAGCATGGTGCGCACGGCTTCTGCCCCAATGCCCACCGTGAAGCTATCTTCGCCATAGGTGTCTTGGGCTTCATAAAGCTCGTTCTCATCGATCAGCTGACGCTCTGTGAAGGGCGTGATGCCAGGCTCGATCACGATGTGACGCTCGAAATACAGGACCTTTTCAACGTCCTTCAACGCCATGTCGAGCATCAGCGCGATGCGCGATGGCAAGGACTTCAGGAACCAAATATGGGCAACAGGGGCTGCCAGTTCGATATGGCCCATGCGCTCGCGCCGGACGCGTTGCAGGGTGACTTCCACACCGCACTTTTCACAGGTGACGCCCTTATATTTGATGCGCTTATACTTGCCGCACAAGCACTCATAGTCCTTGATTGGTCCAAAGATGCGCGCACAGAACAGACCGTCGCGCTCTGGCTTGAAGGTCCGATAATTGATGGTCTCAGGCTTTTTCACTTCGCCATAGGACCAAGCCTTGATCTGATCAGGGCTGGCCAGCGCAATGCGGATATTGTCGAATTGTGGGGCAATGGCCTGGGGGCCAAAGATATTCATCACGTCTTGATTCATAGAACCCAGTCTCCCGTTCTCATGACGAGAACCAAGCGGAGCGTGTCGTCACGCCCCGCAACTCAATCGAATGTGGATTACTTCTTCTCAGGCAAGTTGCCGCCAGCACCGTCACCTGCGGCACCGACACCAGCTCCCATGCCTTCGACAAGCTCGACGTTCAGACCCAAGGAACGCATTTCCTTGATCAACACGTTGAAGGATTCAGGAATCCCGACCTCAAACGTATCGTCTCCGCGCACGATGCTCTCATACACTTTGGTACGACCAGCCACGTCGTCGGACTTCACGGTCAGCATTTCCTGCAAGGTATAGGCAGCGCCATAGGCTTCCAGCGCCCAGACTTCCATTTCCCCGAAGCGCTGACCACCGAATTGCGCCTTGCCGCCCAGCGGCTGCTGGGTGACGAGTGAATACGGACCGATCGAACGGGCGTGGATCTTGTCGTCGACCAAGTGGTGCAGCTTCAACATATAGATGTAGCCGACCGTGACCTTGCGCTTGAAGGCCTCACCCGTGCGGCCATCATACAGCGTGCTTTGGCCTGTTTCGTCATTGCCGGTGCGGCGCAGAAGCTCACGAATGTCGCCTTCCCGCGCCCCGTCGAACACCGGTGTGGCAATCGGCACACCTGCCGACAGATTGCGACCGAGGATTTTCAGATCCTCTTCGCTGGTCGGCAATTCCTCATCTGGGCCATAGATGCCGCGCAATGTGTCGACAAAGCGCGACTTATCACCGGCGCGTTCATAGGCTTCCAGCGCATCCTTGACCTGTTTGCCAAGACCAGCACAAGCCCAACCCAGATGGGTCTCAAGAATCTGGCCGACGTTCATGCGCGATGGCACGCCCAGCGGGTTCAAGACGATGTCGACATGGGTGCCATCTTCGAGGAAGGGCATGTCTTCAATCGGGGTGATGCGCGAGATCACACCCTTATTGCCGTGACGGCCAGCCATCTTGTCGCCGGGTTGCAGCTTACGCTTCACCGCGACGAACACTTTGACCACCTTCATCACGCCTGGAGGCAATTCGTCACCACGACGCAGCTTTTCGACCTTGTCTTCAAAGCGGGCATCAAGGCTGCGTTTGGCGTCCTGGAACAGTTTCTGAATGGCTTCGATTTCACCCATCGCCGCTTCATCAGAAATCGCGATCTGCCACCATTGACCCTTTGAGAATTCAGCCAATGTGTCTTCGCTGATCACGCCCTTGCTGAAGCCCTTGGGCCCAGACAGGCCTTCCTTGCCGATCAGCAATTCCTTCAGACGGCCATAGATGTTGCGCTCAAGGATCGCCAACTCATCGTCGCGGTCCTTGGCCAGACGCTCAATCTCTTCGCGCTCGATCTGCATCGCGCGCTGATCCTTGTCGACACCGTGACGGTTGAAGACGCGGACTTCCACGACCGTGCCCTGTACGCCGGGAGGAACCTTCAACGAGGTATCGCGGACATCAGAGGCCTTTTCACCGAAGATCGCCCGCAAGAGCTTCTCTTCAGGGGTCATTGGGGTTTCACCTTTGGGTGTCACCTTGCCGACCAGAATGTCGCCGGGATTGACTTCGGCCCCGATGGCCACAATGCCGGCTTCATCGAGGTTGCGCAGGCTTTCTTCCCCGACGTTTGGAATGTCGCGGGTGATTTCTTCAGGGCCGAGCTTGGTGTCACGGGCCGAAATCTCGAACTCTTCCAAATGGATCGAGGTGAAGACGTCGTCGCGGACGATCCGCTCAGAGATCAGGATGGAATCCTCGAAATTGTAACCATTCCACGGCATGAACGCGACCAGCACGTTGCGGCCCAGTGCCAATTCGCCCAGATCGGTTGAGGGACCATCGGCAATGATGTCGCCATCACGCACCATGTCGCCCACCTTCACCAGCGGACGCTGGTTGATACAAGTGTTCTGGTTCGAGCGTTGGAACTTGATCAGACGATAAATGTCCACGCCGGGCTTGGTTGGATCGGTTTCTTCGGTGGCGCGCACCACGATGCGGGTACCGTCAATCTGTTCCACAATGCCAGGACGGCGGGCCACGATGGTGGCCCCGGAATCGCGGGCCACAACACCTTCCATGCCGGTTCCGACCAGTGGCGCTTCGGCACGGACCAATGGCACGGCCTGACGTTGCATGTTCGATCCCATGAGAGCGCGGTTGGCGTCATCATTTTCAAGGAATGGAATGAGGGCTGCTGCCACCGACACCACCTGTTTGGGCGACACGTCGATGAATTCGATCAGGTCGCGGTGCAGAATGGTTGCGTCCCCGTTCTGACGGGCTTCGACCAATTCTTCGGTGATGAAGCCATCGGCATCTACCGGCGAGTTGGCCTGTGCAATGGCATATTTGGCTTCTTCAACAGCCGACAAATAGACCACTTCTTCCTGCATCTTGCCGTTGATGACGCGCCGATAGGGGCTCTCGATAAAGCCGTATTTATTGACGCGCGCAAAGGTCGCAAGCGAGTTGATCAGACCGATATTCGGCCCTTCTGGCGTTTCGATCGGGCAGATGCGACCATAATGGGTTGGGTGAACGTCGCGGACTTCAAAGCCGGCACGCTCACGGGTCAAACCGCCAGGGCCAAGTGCCGACAGACGCCGCTTGTGGGTGATTTCCGACAAGGGGTTGGTCTGATCCATGAATTGCGACAATTGCGAGGACCCGAAGAATTCGCGCACAGCCGCCGCGGCAGGTTTTGCGTTGATCAGATCATGCGGCATCACCGTGTCGATATCGATCGACCCCATCCGCTCCTTGATGGCGCGTTCCATTCGCAACAGGCCGACGCGATACTGATTTTCCATCAATTCGCCGACCGAGCGCACGCGACGATTGCCCAGATTGTCGATGTCGTCGATTTCGCCACGGCCATCGCGCAGACCAACCAGTACTTTGAGGACTTCGATAATGTCTTCCTTGCGCAGGACACGCATTTCGTCATCGACATCGAGGTCAAGACGCATGTTCATCTTCACGCGGCCCACCGCGGACAGATCATAGCGCTCCTTGTCGAAGAACAAGGAGTGGAACATGGCTTGGGCGGTTTCCTGTGTGGGTGGCTCACCAGGACGCATGACCCGATAAATGTCGGTCAGCGCGCTGTCGCGGCCATCATTCTTATCCAGCACGATGGTATTGCGGATCCAGGGGCCGATGGTGACATTGTCGATGTCGAGCACGTCGATCTCACGCACACCGGCCTGACGCATTTCCACAATCTGCACATGGGTCAATTCTTGGCCGGCTTCGGCATAGATTTCACCATTTTCTGCGCTGGCGATATCGAAGGCGGCAAAGCGGCCGATCAATTGGTCATCGGGCACCAACAATGTGGTGAGGCCATCTTCAGCCAGCTTATTGGCATTGCGGGCCGACAGTTTCTTGCCGCCTTCAGCCACAACCTTGCCGGTCGCGGCATTGATCAGATCATAGGCAGGCTTTTGGCCGCGCCAGCGCTCTGGCACGAATGGAATGTGCCAGCCGCCTTCGGCCGCTGTGTAAGTAATGGTTTTGTAGAAGGTCGACAAAATCTGTTCTGCGTCCATACCCAGTGCATAGAGGATGGTGGTCGCAGGCAGCTTGCGCTTACGGTCGATACGGACATAGACCACGTCCTTGGCATCAAACTCAAAGTCGAGCCAAGAGCCGCGATAAGGGATCACGCGGGCAGCAAACAGCAATTTGCCCGATGAGTGGGTCTTGCCCTTGTCATGATCAAAGAACACGCCTGGCGAACGGTGCATCTGGGACACGATCACCCGCTCGGTCCCGTTGACGACAAATGTGCCCTTGTCGGTCATCAGAGGAATGTCGCCCATATAGACGTCTTGTTCCTTGATGTCCTTGACCGACTTCGCGCCGGTATCTTCATCGGATTCAAACGTGATCAAGCGCAGCTTGACCTTGAGCGGAGCCGAATAAGTCAGATCACGCTGGATACATTCGTCCACGTCGAACTTTGGCGGTTCGAATTCGAAAGAAACATATTCAAGAACAGCCCGTTCCTGGAAGTCCTTGATCGGGAATACCGATTTGAACACGGCCTCAATGCCCTCGTCACGGCGCAATTCCTGCGGCACGTCTTTTTGAAGGAATTGATCATAGGAACTTTTTTGAACCTCAATGAGGTTCGGCATTGTCACTGCCTCGGCGATGCGGCCGAAAGATTTGCGAATACGTTTCTTACCCGTGAACGATTGAGCCATCGCTCTTCCCTTCTAGTGGGCCGCGCGATCATCCAGCGGGGGCTGGGCGCGCAGGCTGCCGAATGATTGCCTGCTCGGGAAAAAGCCCCCCTCAAACGCAATAAACGGTCCCGCAGGCGCGTGGGACCGCAGCGTAGAATCATGAGGGTGCGCGGTGCGTATGCGTTAGGTTGCCCGACAAGTAAAGAGGGATCGGGCAGTCTTCACAGCAGATTTATGCCGGACACTCTGGCTCAGTCCATCCCTTGGCCGGAGGACTGCGGGACAAGAGCATCAGTAGAATCTGAAAAACGGACATGGCTAGGACCATTTCAGACAATTCTTCAAAGGCTTCGTGTTGCAACAATATCCCCGCACTTACCATCAGACCGTAGGTAACCGGACTAGCAAAACAGGCTTGCAGACAACGCACAACTGAGAAAATCTGCCATCGACCGGCCCAAAACTGCGCCCAAACGGGCCCCAAAATCAGCCCCCACCCTAAAGCCTGGTAGATTTCATCATAAAGGCGTGGCGAGACCAGATTATGGACATTGGCTTCATGCTGAAGATTGATTTTGTTGAGTTGATCTGGTGTGGCAAAGCCCAACCAATGCTGCCCCCAACTCACCTCTTCTCCAATCATAATGATGGAGCCCAATACCACCAACATCAGGATGATCCGCCAGAGTGGAGCGGACTTCGCGCCAAAAAGGCGCGCAGGGCTTCGTAAGTTAAGCAGCGCGCAAACAATGGCAGAACCATAGAAGATGATGGTCAAATTCTCGGCCAATCCACCGTCAATTGTCTCTGAACCAACCAGCCAAACCACCGGTTGGTGAACCAGAATGCTCCACACATTGATCGGGATAAACACCAGCCAGATGGATGCCAACGCTAACAAGCCAACCCAGCGCATGGCGGGGGAATCTGATCGAGGGAGGCCGAAACGATAGCTGGCCCCCGCAGCTACACTGCCTACCACGGTCGAAAAGGCCAGAAGCAGCGTCATGACGGGATTAGAGGCGTGCAAGATAAACACAGAAAACTCACAACTTGAGCCTGCAAGGCCAGAAACATGCTTCAGATTAATGCATCAAGTCAAAATGATTGGTTACCACAAGATTCAAGTATTCATCCGACCATAAACAAAACGGGCACCTCCAGTAAGGAGATGCCCGCCTTTTTCCAGAAAAGGAAAACTGAATCTTACTTCAGTTCGACCTTTGCACCAGCTGCTTCCAGCTGAGCCTTCATCTTGTTGGCTTCGTCCTTCGACACGCCTTCCTTGACGGGCTTTGGAGCAGCTTCGACCAGGTCCTTGGCTTCCTTCAGGCCGAGACCGGTGATGCCACGGACTTCCTTGATCACTTCGATCTTCTTGTCGCCGAACGAGGCGAGGATCACGGTGAATTCGGTTTGCTCTTCAGCAGCTTCTGCAGGAGCAGCAGCGCCGCCAGCAGCCACAGCAACAGCCACAGGAGCAGCAGCGGTCACGCCCCACTTTTCTTCCAGCAACTTTGCGAGGTCAGCAGCTTCCAGAACGGTCAGTGCGGACAGGTCTTCGACCAACTTTTCGAGTTTAGACATTTTCGTGTTTCCTGACTTGGATATAGGTTGTGTACGAATCGCGGACGACGAACATCACGCGGCGTTCTTGTCGGCATAAGCCTTGAGAACGCGGGCCAGCTGGCCGGCAGGCGTTTGAACCACAGCAGCGATCTTCTGGGCAGGTGCCTGAATAACGCCGATAAGTTTTGCACGCAGCTCGTCCAACGACGGCAAGGTAGCCAGCGACTTGACGCCATTGGCGTCCAGCACTGTTCCGCCCATGAAGCCCCCAGTCAGAACGAGCTTGTCGTTCGACTTGGCGAAATCTGCCATCAGCTTCGGTGCGACCGTTGGGTCTTCCGAATATGCAACAGCAGTCGGGCCTTTCAGAAGCACATGGGCGCCTTCGCCCGGATGCCCTTCAAGAGCCAGCCTCGCGAGGCGGTTCTTCACCACCTTCACGCCCGCACCAACGGCCGAAGCCTTGATGCGGAGGTCCGTCAATTCCGCGACGGTCATGCCGGTGTAGTGCGCAAACACCACCACGGAATTCGCGTTAAAGACGCTTTTCAGTGTCTCGACGACTTCGGCCTTTTCGGTCCGATCCATCGCGGTCTCCTCAGGTTTGATCGATGGGACCATCCCACCGATCGGTGACTGCCACCTCCCGAGGATCGGGTGGTGACAGGCCTGCCCGGGGACGAAGGACCTCTGATCCGTTTGTTGCCAAACCTCTCATCAGTAACACTCGCTCCCGTCTAACGTGGACCTGGAGGTTCCCCTCCTGATTAAGCCCTTGGTGGTTAGACCTTTAAGGGCGTCCATGATCTCGGACAGGTTGCCCGGCATTAGATTTTCTGCCGCCGGGCATTCGCGCGGGGTTGCCCCCGGTTGAATTGGGTCAGCGGGCAGATTGATCATCCACCCGCCAAAAATCGGTCATCAGCCTTTAGGCTGGGGCGTTGGTTGCCGACGCCGTGTCGACCTTCACGCCAGGGCCCATGGTCGAGGACATCGACACACGGCGCACATAAGTGCCCTTAGCCCCGGTTGGCTTGGCCTTGACCAGAGCGTCAACCAGCGCACGCGCATTTTCAGCCAAAGCCGCTTCGGTGAAGCTTGCCTTGCCAATGCCTGCATGCACGATACCGGCCTTTTCCACGCGGAACTCAACAGCCCCGCCTTTGGAATCTTCCACGGCCTTCTTCACATCCATTGTCACGGTGCCAACCTTTGGGTTTGGCATCAGGCCACGCGGGCCCAAAACCTTACCCAAACGACCGACCAGAGCCATCATGTCTGGAGTGGCGATCACGCGGTCAAAGTCCATGCGGCCGCCCTGCACTTCTTCAAGCAGGTCTTCCGCACCCACGATTTCAGCGCCAGCTGCGCGGGCTTCATCAGCCTTTGCACCGCGGGCGAACACTGCCACGCGAACCGAACGACCCGAGCCATGGGGCAGGTTGCACACGCCGCGCACCATTTGGTCGGCATATTTAGGTTCAACACCAAGATTGACGGCGATGTCCACGCCTTCATCAAACTTAGCCTTGGCATTGGCCTTCACAATCGCGACGGCCTCTTCGAGGCTATAGAGCTTTTCAGCGCTCACACCTGCACGGGCGGCTGCCAGCCGTTTTCCAACTTTAGCCATGATTATCCCACCACTTCCAGGCCCATGGAACGCGCAGAGCCGGCGATGATCTTGGTCGCGGCATCCAAATCCATGGCATTGAGGTCTTTCATCTTCTTTTCAGCGATCTCGCGGCACTGGGCCATGGTCACCGAACCAGCCCGGTCACGGCCTGGCTTCAGCGAGCCTTTCGACAGACCGGCTGCCTTCTTGAGATAGTGCGACGCAGGAGGCGTCTTGATCTCGAAGGTGAAGCTCTTGTCCTGATAATAGGTGATCACGGTCGGGCAAGGGGTGCCCTTTTCCATGTCCTGCGTCTTGGCATTAAAGCCTTTGCAGAATTCCATGATGTTCAAACCGCGCTGACCCAGCGCCGGGCCGATGGGGGGGGCGGGTTTCGCCTCGCCTGCCATCACCTCGAGCTTGATCTGCCCGAGAATCTTCTTCGCCATAGTCCCACTCCTTCTGGCCAAAACCTGATGGCTGGCCGGGGTTTATGACCACACCGGACACGCCGGGCAGTCGAGGGTTACGTGGTGCGGCGGCACTGGCTTATTTGTGCCAACCTCCCACATCTCATGAGCAATCGATCAGCTGAGCTTTTCGACTTGCCCATATTCAAGTTCGACCGGAGTTGACCGGCCGAAGATTGACACTGCGACTTTGAGGCGCTGACGGGCCTCATCCACTTCTTCGACATGGCCTTCGAAGGAAGCAAACGGACCATCCATGACCCGTACCTTCTCGCCCAGATCGAACGAAACAACTTGCTTGGGACGCTCGGCCCCATCTTCCACCACACCCAGGATGCGCTGAACTTCGCGCTCTGACACCGGGGTTGGCCGCTTGCCGGCATCAGCGCCGAGGAAGCCAGTCACCTTCGGGGTGTCTTTGACCAAGTGATAGGTGGAATCATCCAATTCCATTTTCACCAGCACATAGCCGGGGAAGAAGCGACGCTCACTCACGCGCTTGCGCCCGCGCACCGTCTCGGTGACTTCTTCAGAGGGAACCAATACCTGCTCGACCTTTTCGGCCAAGCCTTTCTGGGCAGCGGTTTCCTTGATTTGCTCTGCCACCTTCTTCTCGAAGTTCGAGTAGGCGTGCACGATGTACCATTTGGCGCTCAACTTATTGTCCCCCGCCAATGCCGAGAATGAGACCGACACCCCAACGCAGGATCATGTCGACCAAGAAAAAGAAGATTGCGGCAATCACAACCATGATGAAGACGAAGATGGTCGAAACCAGGGTCTCATTGCGCGAGGCCCAGGAGATCTTGCGCACTTCGGACCGCACTTCCTTGAAGTACTGGATCAGGCCCGTCTTCTTGGCGGCTGGCTTGGGGGCCGGCGTCGGTGTTGTAGGTGCTTGTGCCATCGTCTTGTTTCAGATGCAGACGGGCCTCGCCCCCTGCCTCTTGTCCTGTCTTTCAATCGGTTGAGCGGCCAGGCCGCCATGATAAACCTTGTCTGCCGCGCCTGGCAGGGGCTGAGGGACTCGAACCCACGACCCTCGGTTTTGGAGACCGATGCTCTACCAGCTGAGCTAAACCCCTAAAGCGCGCCGCGCCCGAAGGCGTTACACCTTGGGCGCGGACCGCCGCATATGCCCGATCACCCCGATTGACGCAAGGGGGGCAGGTGAAACAAGTCAGATGCTTACTGAACGCGCTGCCTACGACAAGACCTGTATGCAAGGCTCCAGAGAGACTCAATTCTTGGTCAGTCTGCCAACCGCCATCAAACCGTCGCCAAATTGTTGCATCAACGCAACACAACGCAAGTAAGGTTGCCCCAGTCACAGAAATCGACGGACCTGAGGTAGATTCATCCGCCTACAGCGGCTAGCCAGCGCGTCCATCAGCAGTTCGGCGTGTCAGATTCTTCCCCGACCACTTCGGTCCGTCTGGGACGCGAGAACGGATTGCAGATATCGCAATCAGGATGGACCTCACATGAAATTTACCCGTCACCTCGCTTTGGCATCGGTTAGTGCCCTTGCAGTTAGCACGTTTGCCTTTGCTCCCGGTCTGGCAGTAGCCCAAAACGCGCCTGCTGCCTCCGACGAACCTACTGGCATTGAAACGGTTATCGTGACCGCGCGGAAGAGAGAAGAAAGCAGCCAGGATGTGCCTGCTTCGCTGACCACAGTGCGCGGCGATGCGCTGACCACGTTGACCTCTGGCGGGGCAGACATGAATGCCTTTTCCGGCCGGGTCCCTTCGCTGGTGGTGGAAAGCTCATTCGGACGCACCTTCCCGCGCTTTTATATTCGCGGCCTTGGCAATTCGGACTTCGACCTGAACGCCTCCCAGCCCGTTTCTCTCATCTATGACGAAGTGGTGTTTGAAAACCCAGTGCTGAAGGGCTTTCCCGTATTTGACGTGGAGCGCATCGAAGTGCTGCGGGGTCCACAAGGGACATTGTTTGGCCGCAACACCCCTGCCGGCATCGTCAAGTTCGACAGCGTGAAGCCGAATGGCAAATCGGGTGGCTATCTGAAAGGTGGTTTCCGTTCGTTCGGTGGACGTGATGCTGAAGGCGCGTTGGGCGGGGCTTTGAGCGACACTGTCTCGTTCCGCGTCTCGGCCATGCTGACCGGGCAAGATGACTGGATCACCAATACCGGGCCATTGGCAGAAAAAAATCTGGGTGGGTTTGATGATCGGGCCATTCGCGCTCAATTGCGCTTCCAGCCCAATGACCAGCTGGACATCTTGCTCAATGCCCATGCGCGTAAGCTTGATGGCACCTCACAAATCTTCCGTGCCAATGTCATCACCCGCGGCCAGCGCGGCCTTAACAGCAATTTCAAGGCCGATCGCATCAGCTATGATCAAGGCGAAGGCAATAATCAAAAACTTGAATCCAAGGGCCTAACCGCCCGGGTTGTCTATGATTTTGGCAATGTGACCCTGACCTCAGTGACCGGCTATGAGACCTTGGATTTCTATGGCCGCGGCGACATTGATGGTGGTGTTGCAGGCGTCGGCCCTGGCTTCATTCCGTTCAGCTCTGATACCGCCGACGGGATTAATGACCACGAACAAGTCACCCAGGAACTGCGTCTGTCGAGCAATGGCGACGGTCCTTTGAGCTGGCAGGTTGGGGCCTATGTGTTCCAAGAAGATTTGTCGATCTTTTCGCTTGGTTTCTTCTCGCCAACCGGTGTGTTCACTGACGCCCGCCAAACCCAAAATACTGATTCTTGGGCTTTGTTCGGGTCAGTGACCTATAAGCCAACCGATCGTTTGGCCTTGACCGCAGGCCTGCGTTACTCCGACGATTCAAAGGACCTCGTCGCCCGGGGCGGCATCGCCAACATTGCTCCAGTCCGCAAAAGTGTGTCGGATGAAGCTGTTTCTTGGGATGTCTCGGCGACCTATGAAGCCACCGAGTCGGTCAATGTCTATGCTCGCGCCGCACGCGGCTATCGTGCGCCCTCCATTCAGGGCCGCATTCTGTTCGGGACCGCCGTGACCACGGCGAAGTCTGAATTTGTGACCTCGTTTGAAGCCGGGGTGAAAGCCTTTGCTTTGGACCGCAAACTGCGGGCTGACCTTAACGTCTTCACCATGACGATTGATGACCAGCAATTCACCGCCATTGGCGGGGCCGGTAACTTCAACCAGTTGCTCAATGCCAAGGAAGGCAAAGCATCGGGCTTTGAAGCCGAAGTCCAATGGTTGCCAACTCAGAACCTGTCGTTTGCCGGTTCGCTGTCTTACAACAAGACCGAAATCAACGACCCCAATCTGACGGTCGGGGCGTGCGGGGCACCCTGCACCATTCTGAACCCTGTGACTGGCGGCAATGCCAAGATCGACGGCAACCCCTTCCCCAATGCGCCTGAGTGGATTGCCAACCTGTCGGCGAAATATTCCAAGCCATTCGGCAATGGTCATGAGTTCTTTGTGCTGACCGACTGGGCCTATAAGGGCGAAACCTATTTCACCCTCTATAAGTCCATTGAATATTCCGAAGATGGCTATTGGGAAGGCGGTCTGCGCACCGGCGTCACCTTGTTCGACAACAAGTATGAGATTGCTGCCTATGGTCGCAACATCACCGACGAGCAGCGTCTGGTCGGTGGCATCGACTTCAACAATCTGACCGGCTTTGTGAATGCGCCGCGCGTGTGGGGCATTGAAGCTAAGGTCAATTTCTAAGCTGAGCGCGCTCGCTTGAGATGACTTACGGGGCCTGGCGGGAAACCGTCAGGCCCTTTCTCATACCATTATTGCAGTTTGTCGCAGGCGACTCCATCGCCAAGCCTTGCTATACTAGGCCAAAAGCGGGGGGAATGGGGCGTGATCGCTCTATTTGGCGACATACATTCAAACATTCAGGCGCTCGAGGCCTGTCTAGAAGACGCACAGGCGCGCGGAGTGCGCCACCATGTCTTTTTGGGTGACTTTGTGGGCTATGGTGGGGACCCAAGTAAGGTCTTGGCCCGTATCCGTACTCTGGTCGAGGCCGGGGCGGTGGCCGTCAAGGGCAATCACGACGATATGGCCTGCGACTTTGACCGCGAAATGAATGAAACGGCGGCCAGCGCAGCCAAATGGACGCGCAACCAGCTGTCGCAGGCCGAACAGCTATTCCTTGACGATCTGCCGATGGAAGTCTGTGAAGAAGATCGGCTTTATGTCCACGCCGATGCATCAGCCCCCAGTAAATGGCGCTATGTGACCGATTGTGCAAGCGCACAGACCTCGCTGGATGGTACGCCGTGCCGGATCGTGGTGTGTGGCCATGTGCATCAGCCAGCGATCTATGGGCAGGCCGCCGATGGCGCGATGACGCGCTTTGTGCCCCATGATGAGGCCCACATTCCCTTACTTAGTTCCAGGCGCTGGCATGTGGTGTTGCCCAGTGTCGGTCAGCCCCGCGATGGCAATCCGCTGGCCGGCTATGGCCTCTATGATCCCGCCACCCGCCAATTGCAGTTCCGCCGCCTACCCTATGATATTGATGGCGCAGCTGCCTCAATCCGCGCCGCGGGTCTGCCTGCCCGTCTGGCTGACCGCTTGTTTGTGGGACGCTAAGCCATGAGTGTGGCCCCACTGATTGAGACCGGCATGGTGGTGGATGATTTCACCATTGGCGAGGTGGTTCATCGTGGCGGCATGGCGGTTTTGTGGCGCTGCACCCACCCTGAAATCCCCTTCCCGCTGTTGATGAAAGTGCCGCGCCTTGCTGATGGCGAGGATCCGGCTGCCATCGTCAGTTTCGAGATGGAGCAGATGATTCTGCCCAGGCTGTCAGGCCCCCATGTACCCAAGACATTCGGGGTCGGGGATTTTTCCAGCCGCCCCTATATTGTGGTCGAAGAAATTGCCGGCGAGACATTGCTACCCAAGCTGAAATCCCTGCCGCTTGAGGCCGCCGAAGTCGCAACAATCGGCATTAGTCTGGCGACAGCGCTTGATTCATTGCATCGCCAGAATGTCATTCACCTTGATCTCAAGCCGTCCAATATTCTGTTTCGGCCCAGTGGTGAGGCAGTCCTGATCGACTATGGCCTATCCCATCATACCGATTTGCCAGACCTGATGGCCGAGCAATTCCGCCTGCCGTATGGCACCGCCCCCTATATGGCACCCGAACAGGTTTTGGGCGTCCGCAATTATCGCCGATCGGATATTTTTGCCTTGGGTGTGCTGATGTATTTCTTTGCCACCGCTGTGCGCCCATTTGGCGATCCGGTCAGCCTCAAAGGCCTTAAAGAGCGGCTGTGGCGCGACCCCATTCCCCCGCGACGGTGGCGCGCGGATATCCCGGCCTGGTTGCAAGAGGTGATCTTGCGCTGTCTTGAGCCCAATCCCGAGCAGCGTTACCCGACTGCTGCCCAAGTGGCGTTCGACTTGAAGAATCCCGATCAGATTGTGCTGACCGCGCGGCGTCAGCGCTTGCATCAAGACAGTTGGTTGACGGCATTGCGCCGCAAATATAGCCGCGACACTTATGCTCCTGCCCAGAAACTCGCCAGCCAGAGCAAATTTGCCGCTGCACCGATTGTTTTAGTGGCGCTGGACCCCACCACGATCAATGGCCCCCTGGGCAGGGCCTTGCGGGATAAATTGCAAAGCACCTTGGCCGCCACCCCTGATGCCAGGGCGGTCTGCATGACGGTCTTGAACAATAATGTTGGGACCCTGGATCAGAATCCGTCAGTAAGCTCCCCCAATCGTCACGTGGCCCGAATTGTCGCCCTGAAACATTGGGCCAAGCCTTTGGGCCTTGGCGAACAAGCCATTTCCTATCATGTGCCTGAAGCCCTCAATACCGCAGAAGCCATTCTGGAATATGCCCGCGCCAATCACGTCGATCACATCATCATGGGCGCGCGGGCAGAGAGCACGATGCGTAATCTCTTGGGCTCGGTTTCTGCGCAAGTCTCTGCTCATGCGCCCTGTAGCGTAACCGTCGTGCGGCGGCGTGAGTGGCCGGTTGAGCAAGCCAAGGCAGACGAATAGCAGGTTGAGTCTTCGCAAACCCAATACAAGCAGGCTAAAAGACGTCGCATGTCGCACAATAGCTTTGGCCACCTCTTCCGTGTCACCACCTGGGGCGAAAGCCATGGGCCAGCACTGGGCTGTGTGATCGATGGTTGTCCTCCGGGTCTGCCGCTGACAGCCGAAGATATTCAAGCCGACCTTGATCGTCGTAAACCCGGGACCAGCCGCTTTGTCACCCAGAGGCGAGAGGCCGATGAAGTCCGCATTCTGTCAGGTGTATTTGAGGATGACCGCACCGATGGGCCTGTGACCACCGGCACCCCCATCAGCCTGATGATCGAGAACACCGATCAGCGCAGCAAGGACTATTCCGACATTCGCGACAAATGGCGGCCGGGCCATGCCGATTACACCTATGACGTCAAATATGGTGTGCGTGACTATCGCGGGGGTGGCCGGTCCAGCGCACGTGAGACAGCGGCGCGTGTGGCGGCTGGCGCTGTTGCCAAGAAGATTTTGGGGCCAGATATCATCATCCAGTGCGCGCTTATACAAATTGGTCCGCACAAGATTGATCGCGCCAATTGGGACTGGGCTGAGACCAGGAACAATTCCTTCTTTGCCCCTGATGCTGCCATTGTGCCAGTGTGGGAGGCCTATCTGGATGAGGTTCGCAAGGCCGGATCGTCAACCGGGGCCATTTTGGAAGTTGTCGCCAGCGGGGTGCCTGCTGGCTGGGGCGCGCCCATTTATGGCAAACTCGACAGCGATCTGGCCGCAGCTTTGATGTCGATCAATGCCGTCAAGGGCGTCGAGATTGGCGCGGGTTTTGAGGCTGCCGTCTTAACCGGGCAGAGCAATGCTGATCAGATGCGCCGATCTGCCCATGGGGATGTGATGTTCACGTCCAATAATAATGGCGGGATTTTGGGCGGAATCAGCACGGGGCAAGACATTGTTGCCCGCTTTGCCATCAAGCCGACTTCGTCCATTCTGACAGAAGTGGAGAGTCTGGACCGAAACATGGCTGAGGTAAGTTTGCGCACCACTGGCCGTCACGACCCTTGCGTTGGCATTCGCGCCGCCCCGGTGGGTGAAGCCATGATGGCTTGTGTGCTGGCCGATCACAAATTGCGCCACCGCGCACAGACTGGTGGTTAGCCAATATGGGGCCAGCGGATCGTCCTGACCTTTTGGGAAAGGTGTTCATCAGCCAGTTTGATCCCCGTCCGGCCCGCGCCTTTGTGATGGCTGGCATTGCATTGTTTGCGCTTGCAGGGCTTGGCACCTTGGCCTTTGTCAAAGTTGTGCCACTCGTGCCACTGATCTGTATTGCCATATTGGTATTCCACTTCGCACCCGCATTGTGGCCATCGCGACCTGCGATCGAGTTACGAAACGATGGCTTTCGTCTTGACGGATTGGGTCTGATACCTTGGGAGGCGATTGGCGCCATTGCTTATGTTGAGCGTGCATTAGGCAAATCAGGCCGTCGTCCGCTGGCGCTCTTAGAGGTCAATCTGGTGGCTGATTTCGCCCTCGCCATTGTCAGACCGGATCCAGGTCCAATCTGGCGCAAGTTGCAAGTGCGGCATTGGCGCAAAATGGGTGATACCCATTTGACCATTTTGCTTTCGGGCTTAAGCGATGGCCCCCGCGACATTCGCAATGCCTTTGAGGTGTTTTTGGGCTACCCCATCAATGGTCCGCGCGGACTGATTGCTTAAAACGGGCCATCCAAAGGCGTCCGCCCATGACAATCAGGATCAATGAAACCAAGCCAAGGCCCAAATATAGTTGACCTTTTTGACCTGCGACTGTGCCGACAGTCACGATCAAGCCCCAGATCACACTGGTGTAAGTCAGTGCCGAGACAATGATCCAAAGGGCAAAAACGCCGAATGGCACGCCCAAGAACCCCGCGGCAAGATAGGCTGGGATACGGGTGCCTGGTACAAAGCGCGCAATCATTAATGTTTTGCCGGGATGTGCCTGAATCTTGGCACCGACATCGGCAAGTCCGGGCTTATCGGCAAATCGGCGCGCCCAACTCTGGGTTCGGGCGGCCCAGCCGAGCCAATATTTCCACAAATCGCTGATAACCAGCCCACACAACATCGCACACAAAATCACGCTGCCATTGGCCATCTTGTCCATGCCCGGATGAGCAAACGCGGTCACTGCCCCCACGACAGCGGCATCTTCCTGAACAAAGGGTGCTATAAATGCGCTCAGATAGATCAGGAGGTCGGCGGGGATCATCGATAAGAAGACGCCTTTCCATCCAGTTTGGTTACAGGCCAAGCTGGCGGGCAGCCAGATCGCGCATGATCTCTTCAGAGCCCCCACCAATCGCATTGACGCGGACTTCCCGATAGATGCGCTCAATCCGTGAACCACGCATATAGCTGGCGCCGCCGAGGATCTGGCTCGCCTCGCGCGCGCACATTTCAAGGGTTTCAGTGGCTTGCACTTTCAACATACACAGGTCAGCCACAGGGGTTTCACCCTGACTGACGCGCCAAGCACATTGATCAAGCCAAGTAGTCGAGGCGGCAATAGCTTGGCTCATGCGGGCAATCTTATGGCGGATCACTTGATGATCTGCCAAGCGCTTGCCAAAAGTCTTGCGTTGGCGCGCCCAGGCAACGGCATCTTCCACACAGGCCCGTGCGGCACTCAAAGCACCTGCCGTCATGCCCAGCCGCTCGCCATTGAAATTGGCCATGATCCCGAAGAAGCCACCATTTTCCGGCCCAATCAGATGCTCCACCGGAACGTCGACATCCTCAAAAAAGATCTCGGCCGTATCAGAAGCCCACCAGCCTTGCTTGGCCAGATTGCGGCGCGTAACGCCTTTGGCATTGGCGTCGATCAAGAGCAGACTAATGCCCCCGGCTCCGGGTCCGCCGGTGCGCACAGCCGTTGTCAGCCAATGCGACGTGCATCCCCCTGTTATGTAAAGCTTCGCCCCGTTGACGCGATAATGGTCGCCAATCCGCTCGGCGCGGGTTTGCAAATTGGCAACATCAGATCCTGCATCCGGCTCGGTAATCGCCAGACTGATTTGTTGGCGGCCAGCCAAAACATCTGGTGCAATCCTTGCCTTCGTTTCTTCTGAGCCTGAAGCCAAAATAGGCGGCAAGCCGATCCCATGTATCATCAAGGCGGCAGTCACCCCACCGGCACCGACACGACCCAATTCTTCGCTGGTGATGATGCCATGGTGCCAGTCATAGTCAGGCCCGCGCCCTGACCCGCCATACTCAACCGGAAAGCCTGCTCCCAGAAGGCCAAATTCACCCGCCTTGAGGAAAAGCTCTCGCGGGATTGCGCCTGCCTCATCCCAGTCTTGGGCATAAGGCATGATTTCGCGGTCAATGAATCGGCGCAATTGGGTGCGCCACAGGGCATGGCTTTCTCCCACGAATGGAGAGCGGGGTCGCAAGCCGTCAAAATCAAGTGAGTCAGGCATAACTCACTCTAAACAGGCTTGCAGCCTTCTGACCAGATACCTGCTCGCCCTCAGGCGTCATCCTCGGTACTGACTTGATACACCAAGGCCTGCCCACGACTGGTGATCGTGACATAATCGCCGACAAACAGCCGATGGTCCCCTAAATGATCGAAAGCATCATCCGGGCCCTCACTTTCCTCGTCATAGCGAACACGCCACTTGCCGCCCTGATGGGTTAGCCAACCATCGGCAGTGTCATCGGGATCGGGGGAAAACCGGCGCACAGTACAATCGGCCTTATGGGCCTGCCATGCCGCTGCATCAAGGTGACCATCTGCCTGCAGCGGGGCGACGATCACATAGCCATAGCGGGGATCGCCATCTGGAAATCCAGCTTCAGGGTTTCGGGCCAAACGAACAATCATACGCGTAAAGCCAGCCATGTGAGGCTCCTTTCAAGTTGGGGGATGAATTAGGTTAGTGACAGATAAGAAGCGAAGGGCTGGTGACTGTGCGCAACAAGGTGCGCGTAACACCCCCGAAGACGAATTCTCGGGCTCGACTATGGCCATAGGCCCCCGCCACCAACAGACCCGCCTGATGGCTGGCGCAGGCTGCCAGTATCGCGCTTCCTGCGTCATGGACACCTTCCATCCGCTCAATGTCGGCCTTGATCTCTTGCCGGCCCAACCAGTCTTGCAGACGGGCAGGTTCGCTCAATGGCTTGCCTTCATCCTCGATCGCGCCAACGGACTGAATGATGGTGACCTGGCGGGCTGCCTTGAGGAATGGCAGTGCTGCTTTGGCGGCGCGCCCTGCTTCCACGCTGCCATCCCAAGCAATCAGAGCCGCGCCGGTCAGGCTTGAAACCGGGCTTCGGGGAATGAATACCGGTGCGTGGGCATCCATCAACAATCCCTCAAACACAGGGGAGATGGTCGACTTTCCCCGGACTGTTTCACACGCAAACATCACCACGTCACTCAACACAGCCCGACGCGATAGCAGCCGGTCTTGTAGGCCAATGAAGCGCTCCACGCTCAGATTGGTGTGGGTTGTTGCCAGCGTATCGACGCGATCTTGAACCAGCTTCCAGGCTTCCTCATTGCCCTGACGGGCCGAGTCGACAAGATTGGCCGACATAGACGCAAAAGCCCCGTCCGCAGACCAGGCCAACAAATCGGTAGGATCGGCTTGGATGAGAACACCGCCAACTTTAGCATCGATCAGCTCCGCGATGGCAAGACCCTGCTCCAGCAGTGCGACATCGCTATTGTCCCCGCGCAAGGGTACCAGAATCTCAGCACGCGTCATGATGTATCCTCCACTATGTATGACCCCGGTGAAAGGCCGAGTGGCCCAGATGGGTCTGTTGCCTCCAATTGGTCCGCTGCCAAGGTGACTGGCAATTGACCGGCATTGTCGGCATGAGTGTGTGGCCTCTGCGGGCCCTCACGCATAACCACTTGGGGTCGCCTGCCAGCTTGCTGCAAGAGACAATCGACCACATGAGACAAATGGCCACACGTTCCCCCCCCACCCCACGCCAGTTGAAAAGGGCTGCTCCCCCAAGGGCGTGGCAGCGCATGCTGTCAGGCCGTCGCCTCGACTTATTGGACCCATCGCCGCTGGATATTGAGATCGAGGACATCGCCCACGGGCTGGCGCGCGTGGCGCGTTGGAATGGTCAGACGACGGGTGACCATGCTTTTTCGGTTGCCCAGCACAGCCTGATCGTTGAACAAATTGCGGGCTTTATCGCCCCTGATCTCAGCGCGGGTGAGCGTCTGATGGCGCTGTTGCATGACGCACCCGAATATGTGGTGGGCGACATGATCAGCCCATTCAAGAATGCCCTCGGCGTCAATTATCGCGCATTTGAAGACCGGCTAGAACGGGCAGTGCACATTCGCTTTGGCTTGCCACCCAAGACACCGGCCACGCTGAAAAAGCTCATTAAGCGGGCTGACCTCGCTTGTGCCTTCTTCGAAGCCACCCAATTGGCAGGCTTTGGCGTCGACGAATCCTTAGGCTTTTTTGGACACCCGCCCGAGGGCTTTCGCATCGAGATTGACCCATGGCCTGCGCGTCAGGCGCAAGAAGCCTATGTCGCCCGCCATCAAGCCCTCATTGCCCAAATGGATAGCGACCTGCTTCATCCTAACCTGCGAAAGGCCGGCTAATGCCCTTCATCTCGGTCTGCTCGCTTGCCCTTGTTCCCAGCACTGTCTCCCGATTGCAGCCTTGGGGCATGATTACTTTGCTGGATCCAGCCAGCATGATCGACACACCAGAGGGTTTGTCGCCCGACACACATCTCAAACTTGGCCTCAATGATGTTGTCCATGTTCAAGAAGGATTGGTGCCGCCCGCGGTCGCCCATGTTCACGCCATCCTCGATCACGTCGCCGCTTGGGACCAATCTGCCCCGCTTCTGGTACATTGCTGGGCAGGCGTATCACGTTCAACCGCTTCGGCCTTCATGGCGGCCTGTGCGCTCAACCCTGATGTCGACCCAGTTCGTATTGCTTGGCACATTCGTGAGGCATCGCCGACTGCCACGCCGAACCGGCTTTTGGTACGTTATGCCGATGAGATTTTGGGGCGGGATGGTGCGATGATTGCAGCGGTGGACGCTATTGGTCGAGGCGAGGACTGCTGGGAAGGCGTGGCCTTTGATTTGCCTGCCCGCTGGGAGCTGTAAGATGGAGCACAGCCGATGAGTACCAGACCACGTGTCATCATCGGCTTGTCAGCCGTGGTTGTCGCCGCCAGCGAAAAGGGCCCCGAAGTGCTTTTGAGCGGCGGAGCAGGTGCCACAGGTCTGCCATTCGGCAGTTTTGATCCTGTCGGTCACCGCACATTTGAACTGGCAGTGCGTGATTTTGTGACGGCCCAAACTGGCTATGCATTAGGCTATGTCGAACAGCTTTACACGTTTGGGGACAAGGGTCGCGAGGCCCCCCTCGCCGATATGGGTCCAGCTGGCGGGGGTGACGGCGACCGCGTGGTGTCGGTCGGCTATATTGCTTTGGCGGGCAGCATTGGCGAAGGCCAACGTCGAGCAGGAATCTGGGCTGATTGGTACCGTTTCTTTCCGTGGGAGGATCGCCGCCGCGAAAATGGGCTTGAAACAGCTGCCAATTTGGTGCGTGATTTACAGGCTTGGGCCACGACCTCAGATCAGAAGAGCCGGGTTGCGATGGCCTTTGGCTTAGCGGGGCAAATTTGGCAGGATTCCCAAGTGCTTGACCGCTATGAATTGCTGTATGAGGCCGGCTTGGTCACCGAGGCTCTTCGAGACCGAGCGAGAGATCATGTTGGGCTGAATCAGGCCGCGCAAGCCGCGACCCTGCGCGCCAGCGGCGGGGAAGCCATGGTGTCGGATCATCGCCGTATTTTGGCCACCGCCATGGGTCGCCTGCGCGCCAAAATCCGCTACAGACCCATTGTTTTTGACCTGGCCCCAGACCGTTTCACATTGAGCGGCTTGCAGGATCTGGTCGAAGTGCTTTGCGGGGTCCGGCTGCACAAACAGAACTTCCGCCGCACTTTGGAACGATCAGGCCTGGTTGAGCCAACTGGTGTCATGCATGCTGAAACGGGAGGGCGGCCGGCGATGCTGTTTACGCGCAGCCCATCAAGTCGGCAGAGCGGGGCTCCAGGCTTGACCTTGCCACTGGCCCGCCGCCAAGATTGATCGAGATTTTTGCACCAATCATCTACTTGATCCAAAGCAGGCTCTATAGCCGACATTGACAGGCACTTATGCTCACACTAAGTATAAGCCTGCTAGCCCAGAGCGGATGTGGGTTTTGCGCCGCCACACTAATACTCATATTGAGCATTAGTGTTCAGGAGATAATATGATGGCGTTAATTGATCTAACCCGTGGCAAAACTGCATCGCCAGAATGGAATGCCTCTGTAACCCACGTCATGCCGAAAACGGGTGCGCACGGCCTGCTTTATGATGAGCAGGTCAAGGCCGAGACAGACCATCTCTACGCGCGTGTGCGTCATGTTATCACCCCGCTGGAATGGCCTGCCTATGCGCCTCTAATTGCGGCCATCAACCGGCTCAAAGTTGAACGAGATGCTGTGATCCTGGCGCATAATTATATGACCGCCGACATCTTCAATTGCGTTGGCGACTTCCGTGGCGATAGCCTTGGCCTGGCGCGCGAAGCCGCGAAAGTGTCGGCAAAAGTCATCGTGCAAGGTGGGGTCCATTTCATGGCTGAGACCTCGAAAATCCTGTCACCTGACAAGACGGTATTGATCCCGTCCTTGCAGGCTGGATGCTCACTGGCTGCCTCAATCACCGGGGCTGATGTGCGCCTGATCAAGGCCCGCTATCCCGGCCTGCCCGTGGTGACCTATGTCAACACAACCGCCGAGGTAAAAGCGGAGAGCGACATATGCTGTACCTCAGCCAATGCCATTGCGGTGGTCGAAGCGGTGGCACGCGACTGGGGCGTGGACAGGGTCATTCTGCTGCCGGACGAATTTCTTGCCAAAAATGTGGCCGCCCAGACCAAAATCGGCATCATATCCTGGCACGGCAAATGCGAAGTGCATGAGCAATTCACCGCTGACGACATCGCCGAAATTCGCGCTTCCCATCCTGGAGCCATCATTCTGGCTCACCCCGAATGCCCGCCCGACGTTGTGGCGGTGTCGGACTATACCGGCTCAACCGGGGCGATGAGTGACTATGTTCAGCGTCATAAGCCTGCAAAAGTTGTGCTGATCACGGAATGCTCGATGAGCGACAATGTTGCAGCCGACAATCCAGATGTGGACTTTATCAAGCCCTGCAATCTGTGCCCTCATATGAAACAGATCACGCTCGAGGCAATTTATGATGCCCTTCTGCATATGCGTCACGAAGTTACGGTTGAACCCGAACTGGCGGCACGGGCCAAAAAGGCGGTTGATGCCATGCTGGCTCTGCCGCCTGCCCCAGCGGGTCGGTTTGATCCGGCCCGACGCGTCCCTGACACTCTTGAATTGATCTGAGGTGGACACGATCCACCCCAAGGACGGCAGTGTCCTGATCGTCGGGGCGGGCCTCGCTGGTCTGTTTCTGGCCCTCAAGCTTGCCCCGCGTCCATGCATCGTGGTCTCGCCGACCCCGGTCGGACAAGCCGCATCAAGTGCGTGGGCCCAAGGGGGGCTGGCCGCAGCACTCGCCCCGCAGGACAGCCCACACGCCCATGCTGCTGATACCATCGCTGCTGGTGCCGGCCTGGTTGATCCAGCGATGGCCATGCTGATCGCACAAGATGGCCCTGCCCGTGTGGCAGACCTTTTGGACTTAGGCGTGGCATTTGATCGGCAAGCCGATGGCAGTCTGGCCTTATCCTTAGAAGCCGCCCACAGCTTCCCCCGGGTGGCGCGGGTGGCAGGCGACCTAGCCGGGCGGGAAATCATGACCCGGCTCATCGCGGCTGTTCGCGCAGCAGACCACATCACGCTGATTGAGGGCGTATCAGCCCGCGCTTTGCTCCAAACCGACAGCGGCAGGATCGGCGGCATTCTGGCCATGAATGGGGCTCCAATGCGCTTGGAGGCGGCAGAGACGGTCCTCGCCACCGGTGGCGCAGGTGGCCTGTTTCGGGTTACCACCAATCCGGTTGAGGCTGCCGGGCACGGTCTTGCCATGGCCGCCCGCGCGGGTGCCTTGATCGGAGACCCTGAGTTTATCCAGTTTCACCCCACCGCAATGGACCTAGGGCGCGACCCGGCACCTCTGGCAACCGAGGCCTTGCGTGGCGAAGGTGCGCGTCTGGTTAATCAGGACGGCACGCCCTTCATGGCACGCTATCATGATCTGGCTGACCTTGCCCCACGCGACATCGTGGCGCGTGCTGTGGCGCAGGAAAGCCAATCGGGTCGGGGGGCATATTTGGATTCACGTACCGCTGTTGGGGAGGATTTTCCAATCCATTTCCCCACCGTTTTTGCCGCGTGTCAGGCTGCAGGCCTCGACCCGCGCACCCACCTGATCCCGGTTGCCCCCGCTGCCCATTATCACATGGGTGGTATTGTCACCGACATCTGGGGCCAGACGACGCTGGCAGGGCTTTCTGCAATCGGGGAATGTGCCTCAACCGGGGTCCATGGGGCCAACAGATTGGCCTCCAATTCGCTGCTGGAAGCGGTTGTCTTCGCTCATCGGGTCGCTGAACGCTTACGCGAGACCAGCGTGACAGACGCCCCTGGCGGTCACGCGGACATGCCATCCCCATTGCCTGATACCAGCCGCCAAGCCTTGCGCCAGGCCATGACAGCATACGCAGGCGTGGTTCGTGACGAAGCCGGTTTGACGACCTTGATAAACCAAATTGATCAGATGAAAGATCAAACAGGGGCTGCCAATGAGCTCATCACCGCACGTCTGATTGCCCAGGCAGCCTTAGCCCGCACCGAAAGCCGCGGCGGCCATTATCGTCGCGACTTTCCCACCACGTTTGAGGCCGCCCAACGCAGCTTCATCACTATGGACACCCCGTCATGACCCATGTGCCTGATATTGTGATTGAACCCATCGTTCGCTTGGCCTTGGCTGAAGATCTGGGCCGGGCCGGTGATGTCACGACACTGGCCTTGATTGACCCACAGCAGGAAGTCCAGTGGGTTTTGCGAGCCCGCCAAGCCGGTGTTCTGGCCGGACTGGATGCAGCCAGGCTGACCTTGCGGCTGATTGATCCATCGGCGCGTTTGGACGTATTGCTCGAAGATGGGGCCGCGCTTCAGCCAGGCTCAGTGATTGCCCGGGTGCAAGGACGCGCCCAAAGCCTCTTGATGGCAGAGCGGGTGATGTTGAATTTCCTTGGCCCCCTCTCGGGCATTGCCACACTCACAGCCCAGTTTGTGGCAGCCGTGGCTGGCACCAAAGCGCGCATCACCTGCACACGCAAGACCACACCGGGCCTACGCGCTTTACAAAAGCAAGCTGTGAAACTGGGGGGTGGGTCCAACCACCGCTTTGGCCTGGATGATGCCATTCTGATCAAGGATAATCATGTGGCGGCAGCGGGGGGCATCGGTCCGGCTCTGAGGCGCGCGCGCGCCCATGCGGGGCACCTGATGCCGATAGAGGTCGAGGTCGACAGCCTTGCCCAATTGGAAGAGGCCCTGCCCTTTCAGCCAACCTGCATCATGCTCGATAACTTTAGCCTTGTAGACCTCAAATCCGCCGTTGAACTGGTAGCTGGACAGGTGACTCTGGAGGCCTCTGGTGGGGTCAGTCTACACACAGTCAGCGCAATTGCCGCCACAGGTGTCGACTATATTTCTGTTGGTGCCTTGACCCATTCGGCCCCATGCCTCGACCTCGGACTGGATGAGGCCTGAGGTCTAACAAACTTTCTTGAAAAACAGATAGTTGAACAAATCTAGCCGGGGTGGCGTGCCAAAAACACCCCACAGGCCATGAGCACAAGTCCCAAGGCACGGGTTAAGGTGAGAGGATGTCGTTGCGCACCAAATAGTGCAAAATGGTCAATCGCCGTTGCGCTGACCAATTGGCCTAACAAGACCAGAAAGATGGCATTGCCCACACCAATGCGCGGCGCGGCCAATGTCACGGACAATACATAGAAGGCCACCAAAAACCCGCCTAGCCAGAAGCCAGCCGGTGCCACTGGCCTAAAGGGATTGGTGGTACCGGTGATGAGAACCACAAGGCCACTGGCCAGCATCCCCACCACAAACAGCACAAAGGCTGCCCCAACCGGGCTTCCCAACCGCACGCCGAGACCTGAATTGAGTGCCGCCATGACCGGGATGCCAAATCCAGCCACCAGCATCAGGACTGACAGCCACAGTCCTGCCCCAGCACCATTCATCGCGCCCGCCTTTGGGAGACGCTTTGCCCGCCAATGCCCCAATTGTCGGTTTCGACTTCGGTAATGATCACCACGGTGGTATCGGGATTCTTGCCCAATTCCTCAACCAGAAGGTCGGTCACCTTGCGGATCAGTGTCTCTTTTTTCTGCGTCGTGAGCCCATCGGGCGTGAGGCTGATCTGAACAAGCGGCATGGCATTTCCTTTCGCGCGGCCATGCTTGATTGGTTTGCGCGCTTAGACAAGCCTTGATTGAGTGCCCTGAGGATTATTGCCGCAGCCGTGGCGGTATCGTGTTCCCAATGCCAGCCTGATTACCAACGCCAATGGGCACAGGCACTGGCGAACCGATATAGTCCGTATTGATAACCAGACGCGCACTGCTGGACAGATTGATGTTACGCGCGACCACAACACTCCATTCGGAGTTTTCTGCCACATCGCCCTGACCGCCAACGATCAAGCGAGACATCGGCAGATAAATCGTTCCCAACAGTCGGTCGACACTTCCAGAAGCCAAGCTCGTATTCGCGTAATTGTTGCGGGTTGCAACAAGGAGGAAGCCGGCCCATTGCCCGGATCGTCTGCCAGACAGCGAAATTGATGCGCTATTGTTGGCGCTCAATGCATTGCCGCTGGTGAACATTAGCATCACATCCTCACCTACCAGCCTGCCTTGCCCGGCAACTTTTAGGCCCTTGCAGAAATAATATTCCCCAGGGGTAAGCGACAGGATTGCCTGACCTGTGACGGTGTATTCTGTGCGGTGCATGCCGGGATTGAGCGTGGTGGTACCCTGCGCCAAGGTCACTTGGCCGCCATCGGCAATGGTTGAACAGTCTTGGGGAGGGGCGATTACTCGATTGGCAAAGGGGTCCTGTATGCGCAAGGCTCCGCTGCTGGCTGCTGGCGTGAAACCTCCCCCGATCGCCACACCAGTCGCTCGAGGTGATCCAGCTTCAACCTTACCTGAATTCTGCAGTCGGAAATCACTATTGGAATGGACAATACAATTGGTCGCCTTGATCGAGGATGTGTTGGCCAGATTAATCGCGACGCCCCCAGTTGTGGCATCATCGCCGATAATGCACAGGGGCTGCACGGCCAGCGATTCTGCAACCGCTTTAACTTCAATCCGGAAACCACCCGGCGGGACCAAGTCGCCAAAAAAGGATGGACGGACAGCAAGCCCTTCCACCATATACGTACCATCTGTATTTTGAGTTGCTTTGAAGCTGACAGCGGCCCGCGTAGCGAAGTCGCCAACTTGGGCCATGGCAAAGGCTTCAGCATCACTGGTTGACTGACGTTGCTGGGACCCAACAAGGATCAAATTCTGAGCGCCCGACAGGGCCGCTGCATCGGCGGCCGATTGCATCAAAGCACGCTCCCCACTCACGGAGATCAGTTCACTGGCAATGGCGATACCCATCGAAAGCGGAATCAGCAGGATCGCCGCAGTGACCGCAATATTGCCGCGCCCATCGCGGGCACATCTTTTTGATTGCTGTTTTGGGGGCCACACTCTCATTATGCTAGGCCAATGCTTCTGCTTGGTGCATCGCCATGCTAGAGAAATATTGTTTCTTATGAATTAAACAGAGAAATCAAAATTTTTCCTTTTGTCGAAATTTTCACACGGGCGAGATTGGCGTGAGTTGCACAGAACAAGACACCCAATCACTTTGGTCCTTTCGCATTCATTAACTTGTATCTACTGGCCTAACTTTCTGGAAAAGGCCAAAAAATCAGCCTGGAAGGCCGCTGGATCCTCAAGAAAAGCTGCATGTCCCCCGTGATAAAATCTAACGTTTGCAGCAGGGATGGCACGCACCGCCTGACGAGATCGTGACCAAGCCACAAGTTGATCGCCAAGTGCCCAAGCAAACAAGGTCGGCACTTGCACGTTACGAGCCCGGTCGATCAAATTGGCTTCTGGACGGGCAAAGCTCTCCCACGCATCGACAAGCACGTCGGCCATGGCAGGCCCAGCAGCAATGATGCGGGCGCGTTGGGTGTGTGCCTCACGACCTTGCAGCACCAGCTTGTAATAAAGGCCAAAGGCTGCAGGAAACCATAAGGCCCCGCGCTGCCCAGCCTTAAAGAAGCTAACCAACGCGCCAATCACCATACGCGCTAAGCCATCAATCGGGGCGAGCCCGCCGGGGTTGCACAATACCAGCCCCGCCACTGCGTCAGGTCGGTCAAGGCCCGCAATCAAGGCGGCGGCGCCGCCAATCGAATTGCCAATGACGATTGGCTTCTTGGATCCAAACAAGCGTGGAATCAAAGCCAAAACAATCATGCCATAGCGTTCGGCACTGGTTTTGGCCCCCGTGGCATCGGCTGGGCTGGCCCCGTGCCCCGGCCAGTCCACACAGACAATCTCAAAACCCAATGGAACCAGAGCGTGGCTCAAGGCTTCAAAGTCACGACCGCCATGGGCTGTTGCATGAAGGCATAAGACAGGCACGCCTTGGCCGCGCCGCGCCACGGCGACCTGTGTGCCGGCCACATCAATAAGCTCAAATGGGGCTTGCACCCCGACCGCTGCACGTAAAGCCTCATGTGCTGAATGCATCTTCATCATGTCAAACAATGTGATATCAATATCACTTGATGTCAAGTTGGACCCGAAGCAAGGGAGCTATGAGCGACATGACGGATCGCAAACAAGGAGCACAGCGCCTGATCGCAGCAGCCCGTTTGGAGTTTAACGAAAAGGGATTTGAAGGAACCCACACCAATGCCATTGCCCGGCGTGCGGGCTTTGCGCCGCAAACCTTCTATCGCCACTTTGCTGACAAGCTGGCGATTTTTCTGGCGGTCTATCGCTTATGGGCCGAGGAAGAGAACGAGGCCCTGTCATCGGCGACCAGCCCTGATCAGATGGTCGATGTGCTGTTGCGCCATCACGCGAGCCACCGCCTGTTCCGCCGTGCCTTGCGGTATTTGACAAATCGGGAGGCAGAGGTTGCCCGCGTGCGGGCGCACTCACGCCAGAGCCAGATGGCGGCAGCCATGGCTCGGTTTCCAGCGCTTGATCCAACCAAAGCCTTGTTGCTGATCCTGACGCTGGAGCGGTTGAGTGACGGCCTGATCGAGGGGGAGATTGAGGCCTGTGGCATAAGTGCGGCGGCGACCCGTGCCGCCATGGTCGACTTGCTTGAAAAGGCTCGCCTGGGCTAGTCAGCAGCCATGGTTCATCCCCGCCGCCCCCATCGCCTGCCCAAACCAAAGCTGGTCCCAAGGATTAGCCCCGATGATCAGGCGTTTTTGCGTGGTCTGGTGGTGTATGAAGATGAGGCGCTGCTCGCGCTCAACAAGCCCTCTGGCCTCAGTGTGCAAGGGGGGTCGGGGGTGCGGCGCGACCTCGACCATTTGCTGTGGGGCTTGGCCACACGCAAAGGCCGCAAACCCAAATTGGTGCATCGTCTCGACCGTGAGACGTCGGGCCTGATCCTCGTGGCTAAAACAAGCCCTGCAGCGGCCCATTTGTCTGCCCAATTCGCGCAACGGACGACGCAAAAGACTTATTTGGCGCTGGTCTGTGGGCACATGGCGGACACCCACGGCACGATTGACTTGCCTCTGCGCAAAGTGACTTCAGCGGGGCTTGACCTGATGGTCCCCTGCCCGCCGGATCATCCCGACGCCCAACAGGCACTCACCCTTTACAATGTGCGGGCCAGCAATGGCGTGGCGAGCTTGGTGGAGGTTTCCCCAGCCACAGGCCGCATGCACCAGATCCGCGCTCATTTCTCTGCCCTTGGGCATCCTTTGGCAGGCGACAGCAAATATGGCGGCCTGATGGTGGTTGCATGTAAGCCGTGCCCGCGCCTCATGCTGCATGCATTGGCGCTGACACTGGCCCATCCGCAGACCGGGGCGGCCTTGACCCTATCGGTCCCACCACCGGCCGAGTTTCAAGATTTTGTCGAGGCGATTGTTCCGAGGTGACAGTTCAACCCGCCGCTTGGGCGTCTTCGCCACGTTCGCGCTTGGCCCTCAGGCGCGCTAAGGCGCTGGCATAGGCCTTGGCCGATGCCACCAATGTATCAGCATCAGCAGAGCGTGCCGTGACAATGCGGCCATGCTCGCTCAAGCGAACCGAGACTTCAGCTTGAGCATCAGTGCCCTCGGTGACGGCGTGAACTTGATAAAGATCGAGCACAGCCTGATGGGGCACAAGCACTGAAATCGCATTGAAGACTGCATCGACCGGGCCATTACCGCGCTGGGTCGTCCACGCGGGCTTGCCATCAATTTCCAGATCGATTTCAGCAGTTTGTGGACCGTCTGTTCCAGCCACCACCCGCAGGCGCACCACTTTAATCGCATCGTCAAAATGGGCAGCCGCATCATCCACAAGCGCAATGATGTCATCGTCATAGACATGCTTCTTGCGGTCAGCCAATGCCTTGAAGCGGGCAAAGGCATCTTGGAAGGCGTTGTCGGACAATTCATAGCCCATGTCGCGCAGCTTGTCCTTGAAGGCATGGCGACCTGAATGCTTGCCCATCACCAGATTGGTCGCCCCTTGGCCAACATCTTCCGGGCGCATGATTTCATAGGTCTGGGCATGCTTGAGCATGCCGTCCTGGTGGATGCCGCTTTCATGGGCAAAGGCATTTTTGCCAACAATGGCTTTGTTATATTGGACCGGGAAACCCGTGATGCGGCTCACCATTTTTGACGCCATCATCAGGCGGGTGGCGTCAACACCCGTGGTAAATGGCATGCCGTCGCCGCGAACCCGCAGGGCCATGACAATTTCTTCCAAGGCCGCATTGCCAGCCCGCTCTCCCAAGCCATTGATGGCGCATTCGATCTGGCGGGCCCCGCCTTGAACGGCGGCCAAGGAATTGGCCACCGCCAAGCCCAAATCATTGTGGCAGTGGGCAGAGAAAATCACCTCATCGGCACCGGGCACATTGGCGATGACATCGGCAAACAAAGCGCCATATTCGCTGGGGAAGGAATAACCCACTGTGTCAGGCAGATTGATCGTGGTGGCCCCGGCCCGAATGGCGGTCTCAACCGCCCGCAACAGGAAATCCCGCTCGGTCCGCGTGGCATCTTCGGCCGACCATTCCACATCGTCGGTATGATTGCGCGCCAAGGAAACCGAGCCGTGGATGGCTTCAAGTACGGCGTCAGGCTCCATCTGCAGCTTGTGCTTCATATGGATGGGTGACGTGGAAATGAAGGTATGGATGCGCTTGCGCGGGGCAGGCCTTATGGCCTCGGCACAGCGCTCAATATCCTTGGCACCGGCGCGTGACAGCCCACAAACCGTGCTGTTCTTGATGGTGCGGGCAATGGCATGGACAGCGTCGAAATCGCCCTGACTGGCGATGGGGAAGCCCGCCTCAATCACATCGACAGCCATATCTTCGAGCAATTTGGCCAGCTCGATCTTTTCAGCATGGCTCATAGACGCGCCCGGCGATTGCTCGCCATCGCGCATGGTGGTGTCAAATATGCGAATTGCTTGGGTCATGATGCTTCTTGGCCTGATTTTGAGATGATTTGAAGGGGCTTTCTGGCAGACTATGATCGACTGCCCGCCCCGGATGACATTGGCTTCAGATCCCCTGAGCGCCGTCACCCGACCATCTGGCCTAGCGACCCTTGCGCGCCCAAGGGCTGATAAGCAGCCCTGCTAGCTTTAGATGAAGTCGCCCCGCGTCCACCATGAGCGCGCCAGCCCGCTGGACCAGATCATAGTGCGCAGCCGCAATTTCCTGCCCATTGCGCAGGAATGCAGCAAAATCTTGCGCCTCAATACGACCGAAAGGAAAAAACTTGCGCATGGGTGGTTGATGAGCCTCTCAAAAGGCAAATTAATTCAGTTTTTCAGCTCAATCAAGGCCTTGTTGTGCAGCTTGCCGATTGAGAAGCGGGCGCACCACCAGCACCAGCACCAGATAAAGCGCGATGGCGGCGACAAAAAACCAGATGGCACCTTGGTTTTCACCCTTGAGCACTTCACCCAGGCCATGGGCTCCAAAGGCGACCAGACAGATTTTTGGCAGAATGCCAATGCCTGTGCCGCCAAGAAAGGACAGAAAGCGCACTTTGGCGGCACCCAAAGCCATGTTGCAGACAATGAAGGGGCCTGATGGGACCAAGCGGATGATGAGGCTGGCCAACAGACCATTCTTGCCAATGAAGCTCAAGGCACGGGTTCCCCGCCCACCGAGCAATTTCTTGAGGGCGGCTGCCCCTCCGACCCGGCCCATGGCAAAGCCCACCAAAGCGGACACCAAGGTGGCAATCCAGCTGAGCACAATGCCTTCAGATGGGCCGAAGACCGCCACTGTCGCGGCAATCAGCACAACTTGGGGCGCACCAATAAAGGCCAAGGTGGTAAAAGTGGCAGTCACTGCTACCGGGGCCCACCATACATCACGCAGGCCGCGCAGAAATTGGGCGATGCTGCCTTGGTCGAGATCGACAAACATCATGCCAGCGGTCAGCACAACCCCGGCAATCGAAAACAAAATGAAGGCAACCCACACCGCGCGCGCCGCGGTCGAATCCATCTCGGTGAAAAAGCGATAGAAGCGATCGAGCCAGCCGGTCATCGACCTATCCCCGGTCCCGCATCAGGCGACCCTGCTCGCGTTTCCATTCCCGTTCCTTGGTCGTATCGCGCTTGTCATGGGCCTTTTTGCCCTTCGCCAGCGCCAGTTCCAGCTTCACCATGCCGCGGTCATTGAAATAGAGTTTCAGCGGGACCACGGTTCGACCTTCGCGATCGACCGCGGCGAACAACTTATTGATTTCACGCTGGCGCAGCAGAAGTTTGCGCTTGCGGCGTGGTTCATGATTGAAGCGGCTCGCCGGACCATATTCTGGAATGTAGGAATTAATCAGCCAAACCTCACCAGCTTCAGGACTGGCATAGCTCTCGGCAATGTTGGCGCGGCCCGCCCGCAGGCTTTTGACCTCGGTCCCACTCAAGACCAAGCCTGCCTCATAGACATCCTCTATGAAGTAATCAAAGCGCGCGCGCTTGTTATCGGCAATCAGCTTACGGGGTTGTTCAGGACGCATTGCGCTTATGTGCCTCGCAAGGCCCCGGCAGCAATCATCGCCGTTTGGACTGCAACCCGTGTGGCCTGAACCGGCGGCACCAATGGCAGACGCAAATCCTCTGCGCACAGTCCCAAGGTTGCCATGGCGAATTTGGCAGGGCCCGGATTGGGCTCAAGGAATAAAGCACGCTGCAAAGGGTCAAGCCGCTGGTTCAGGGCGCGGGCCTCGACCATCTCACCGGCAGCCAGCAGGTTCTGCAATTGGGCACATTCGCGCGGCATGATGTTGGACAGAACCGACACACAGCCCACAGCGCCATAGGCCGCAAACCCCAAAGCCAGATTATCATCGCCGGCAAAGATCGAAAACGGCTTGTTGATGCGCGCCAAATGCAGGGCCGTGCGCGAGGGATCCCCCGCACTATCTTTCAAGGCCACCACATTGGGATGCTTGGCAATTTCGGCCATGGTGTCAGGCAAAATGTCCACATTGGTGCGGCCGGGAATATTATAGACCATAATCGGCAGGTCCACCGCATTTCCCAAGGCATTAAAATGGGCGATCAGACCAGCTTGGCTTGGCTTATTGTAATAGGGTGCCACGATTAAAGCCCCGTCAGCCCCTGCCTTCTTGGCAACCTGCATGTGGCGAATGGCAGCTTGGGTATCATTTGATCCACATCCCGCCAGAACCGGCACACGACCAGCCGCGGCTTCGATTGCCAAATCAAACAAATGCCAATGCTCGGCATCGTCCACCGTTGCACTTTCCCCGGTGGTGCCAACTGGGATAATGCCATGGACGCCATTGTCGATCTGCCGCTCGATCAGGGCCTGAAAGGCAGCATCATCGACGACGCCGTTGCGAAACGGCGTGATCAGAGCTGTGTAAACGCCTTTGAAAACCGTCATAGCGTGGTGGGCCTAACTGAAAATTGAGTGGTTCGTGACAGCCCTTCTTGTCTGCAATTGTGACGGATGCAAGGCCCTAGGGCAGGCAATCTCCCCCTTTTTCCCGCGTATGGCGCGTGGATTTTTTCAGGCCATGGTCTAGGTTCTCTGGGCGATGCTGGTTAAACAGCCGCACTGATCCGACCCCATGGGGCGTTCTAAATTGGATTATTGACCCCGAACCCACCACAAGACGACAGCCCCTCCCCCGGCGATTAATCGTTTCTGGAGTAGATTTGATATGCGTGCCCTAGATCGGACCAAGGTCAAAACCCGCCGGCCCCTCGCAGGATTGGGATTGGCTTTGCTCACCGTACCAGCACTGGTTATCACCCAAGCTGCTGCAGAACCTGTGCAACCCGCAACCGTGCCACCCCCTGCTTTGCTGCCTGCAAATCCGCCTGTAGCTGTGCCTGTCCCCGTTCCTGTCCCTGTTCCTGTCCCCGTGGATTTGAAACCAGCAAACCCCGCAGTCGCCTTGGCTCCGACAACGCCAATCGACATTCTCAAATCCTCCTTGCGCGCCGCTGAGCGCGGTGATTGGGGCAGTGTGCGAACCACCATCGCAACCACGACGGATATGCGTATCCGCAACCTCTTGCTGTGGAGGCTGGCGACCGCTGATTCCAATCCAGCAAGTTTTGAGGAATTACGCCGTGCCCTCGACCAATTGCCCTTTTTCCCTCAGCGCCAGCTCATCCGTATAAGGGCCGAGCAGCGCATTGCTCTGACCTCGCTTAGCCTCGCAGACAAGCGTGCCTTTTTAGAACGCCATGAACAGGGCCTTGATCATGCAGGTCCGATCTCCGGAGAAGGCAAACTTGAATTGGCGTCCGTGCTGTTCTCGCTTGGTGAGCGGGATAAAGCCCGGCGCTATCTATCAGATGGTTGGCGCAATTTCCGTCTCGATAGCGCGACTCAAGCCGCCTATCTGACCCGACTTGGTGGCGAACTCACCACGGAGGATCATGATGCGCGCGTAGATTTTCTGTTGTGGACTGACCGGATTACTCAATCGCGACCCCTATGGCCTTTGATGAGTGAAACTGGCCGTCTCACGGCGCAGCGTCGGGTTGGGATCGCAACCGGTGAGACGGTCACTTTGACAGGTGCCAGTCTAGATGATCGCGGCATTCAATATCAGCGCGTGCGCAATCTGCGTCAGAACGGTCGGCGCGCGGAGGCCTTGGCCTTGTTAACCCAGATTGACTCCCGTGGCCTGCCAGAGCCCGGCCAGGACCTGATCTGGACTGAGCGGCGTAACTTGCTGAATGAGGCAATTGTGACGCGCGACTGGCAATCGGCCTATCGGATCGCCTCCACCCATGGCTATGCGCGTGGCGAGCGGTTTGCAGATGGTGAGTTTGTGTCGGGTTGGGTGGCGTTGCGCTTCCTCAACCAGCCTGAAGTGGCCTTGCAGCACTTCAAACGGTTGGAAAGTGTGGTGCGGACACCGGTATCGCGTGCCCGCGCGCTTTATTGGCTGGGGCGCACTGCAGAGGCTTTGCAACAGACTGAACAGGCCCAAACCCATTACCGTGCGGCGGCCGCCTTCCCCACTTTCTATTACGGACAATTGGCGGCCGTGAAAGTCGCCCAAGCCCAGGGACAGATTGCCCGCCTGACGCTGCCGCCCGAACGATTGGCGAGTGAGGCAGATCGCGCACGCCTTAACGCGCGGCCCATGATGGCCATCATCAATCTGTTGTCGGATGCGGGTGAAAACCAGTTTTTCCGCCAATTTGCCATGGCGCTTGACGATGAACTCGATACCGAGGGCGAGCATCAGGCCCTCTCTGAATATGCGCGTGCGAAAGATGAGCCCTCGGTGGCGATGCGGGTGGCCAAAGCAGGTCTCAATCGCGGAATTTTAGCGACAGAAGCTGCCTTCCCGCTCATGCCAATCCCGCGCCTGGTTGGCTATGGCCAGATTGAAGATGCCTACACATTGGCCATCACCCGCCAGGAAAGTGAGTTCAATACGCGGGCGGTTTCGTCAGCCAATGCGCGTGGCTTGATGCAATTCCTGCCTGCAACGGCTGCCAGCCAAGCCCGCAAGATGGGGCTGGAACATGATACCAGCTGGCTGATTAGCCGGCCCAGCCACAATGTCACCTTGGGTTCGGCGCATTTGTTTGACCTCGTCAATAATTTCTACGGCTCCTATGTGATGGCAGCAGCTGCCTATAACGCAGGTCCGGGCCGGCCGCGCCAATGGGTTCAAACCTATGGGGAGTTTCGAGAAACCGATCTTGAAACCGCTATTGACTGGGTGGAAAAAATTCCCTTCGCCGAAACTCGAAATTATGTGCAGCGGGTGATGGAGAATATCCAAGTCTATCGCGCGCGCCTTAATGGTGGCAGCTCGGTGATTACGATTGGTGAGGATTTGCAACGCGGCAGGCGCCCGCCACCAATATTCAATGTTACGATTGCCGCGGGTGCCGATCAGCCTGGAGGTCCACCGGCTTTAACGGCTGAGGAAACAGCCAATCAGCCAACTTCAGCCGAGCCCGCCGCCTCGCCCATGCCGACAGGCAATCAAACAGCTCCGGCTTCGGCCCCACGCAGCCAGTAGGACGCAGTCATTGCAAATTGATCAGCTGGCTTGCCGATAGAGATGGACCCCATTTGTCGCCGTCTCGCGGACGGCCTCTCCGCGTGCGATCAAACAATTGAGATGGGCAAGTGCCTCACCCGTCGCCATGCCTAAAACCTCCCCGGAGATGGGCCGCTTGAACAATGGTGAGAAGCACTCCACCACCCGCCGAGGCGTAACCAGCCAATCCGCCAGCCGCCGCAGCGCGGTTTCATGATTGTCGATGAGGTCATCCAGGCGCTTATGCAGCCCCAAAAAAGGTTCATTATGGGCAGGCAAAACCAAAACGTCAGGATCAATCAAGTCCTTAAGTTTGTGGCAGGACTGGATCCAGTCCGTCATAGGGTCGCCATTGGGCTCGGTTGGGAACACTGACACGTTGGACGAAATTCGCGGCAACACCTGATCACCCGAAATGAGAAGCTTCAGCTCAGGCTGGTACAGGCACACATGCTCGGGGGAGTGACCGCATCCGGTCACCACATGCCAGACCCGGCCACCAATCACGATATGCTGACCATCGCCCAAGCGCTCATAAGCATCAGGTAGACGCGACACGGCTTTACCAAAACCGCCAAACCGAATGCGATAAGTATCAAGAGCATCCTCGTCCCAACCTGCGGCGCGGTAAAACGCGACCCCGGCTTCTGGGGCTTCGCGACCGGTGTCAGCCACCAGGGTCCGACATGTGAGATACTCAAGCCGCGACATCCAAAGGCTTGCACCAAATTTACGCGTAATCCAGCCCGCCAGTCCAACATGATCTGGATGCATATGGGTGATCAGGACTTTCTTGACCGGCAGGCCTTCAAGGACTTGATCGAAAATCGCTCGCCAGTGCAGACGGCTTTCTTCTGTCGCGACGCCAGTGTCTACAATGACCCAACCATCATCATCGCGCAAAAGCCAGAGATTGATCCATTTAAGCGCAAAGGGCAGTGGCATGCGCACCCAATAGACACCCTCTGCCACCGCCTTGACGGCACCTGGTGGTGGCGGTTCGCCACATGGATAGGTCAGCCCATTGGCAGAATTGAGTTCCACGCCATCCATCGACATTGTCGCATCCTCATACACCCGGTGTTCTGCGGCTTGGTAGTGGGGTGCCGTGTCCGGTTTCCAAAAGGCTAGCGCCGTCAGCCCGTCTCGCGCAAGGGCGACAGACTTATCCACCACGCAATGTAATAATGTAACATTTTCGCTTCGCTTTTGTGTGGTTTGGGAGTAAGGCAAAGCCAAGCTGGCCAATGTTTTTGAGTGACAGGCCAATCTTATCTCACATTCCCTCGCAGGAAAATGCTCCATGAGTCTGATTTTAGACGATTTATCTATTGGCTATCCAGGCCAACTGATTATGGCAGGCATAGGAGGAGAGATCCCAACCGGCAGCGCCGTCGCCTTAATCGGCCCGAATGGTGCGGGCAAATCCACCCTGCTTCGGACACTGGCAGGCGAACAAGCCGGCTTGCGCGGCAGCTTCACGTGGCAACCCAATAACCGGCGTCATCGCGGCATCGCTTGGTTGCCACAATCTGCCAGCCTGTCGGCCAAAGCCCCCATCAGTGTGCGCGATCTTGCCGCCATGGGATTGTGGGGGCGGCTGGGGTTGTTTGGCCGTCCGTGTCGTCATGATCAGGAACGAATTGATCATGCACTTGAAACCGTGGGGCTGATCGATCAGCAGCAACAATTGGTCGCCAATCTGTCAGGTGGCCAGTTGCAGCGGGCGCTGTTTGCCCGCCTAGCCGTTCAAGATTGTGGCTTGATCCTCTTGGATGAACCATTTTCGGCGGTCGACGCTGCTTCCGAAAGCCAACTATTGGCCATGATCCACCACTGGACTGGTGAAGGCCGCACGGTCATTGCCGCTTTGCATGATCTTGAGTGCGCCCGCCGTTTTCCGGTCTGGTGGGAGTTGTCGCGCTTTGGTGCCATCTTGCGCCGCAACGATGACCAGCCTTTGACGCGCGATAGCCTGAACCGGGCGAACAGGGCAAACGAGCCGTTCTACCCGGTAAATGGCCTTGCCCCTTCGGCCTGACCCTGAACCGAAAGACTTAAAGGCGTGGATGGGTTTATTCTGTCACTTGTGACCCCCTTTCTTGAGTATGAATTCATGACCCGGGCCGCACTGGGAGGCATAGCTCTGGCCATTGCTGGGGCACCCTTGGGCGTGTTTCTGGTGTTGCGACGCATGAGCTTGGTAGGTGATGCCGTCGGCCATGCTGTTCTGCCGGGGGCAGCAGCAGCAGCCCTGCTCAGTGGGGGCAGCACCTTGTTCATCACGTTAGGCGCAGCAGTTACCGGCAGCCTTGTTTTTATGACTGCCGGGCCCGCCAGTCGACTTTTGCGTCTGCCAGAGGATGCAGGCTTTGCAGTCTTTTACCTCGGCGCGTTGGCGGTTGGGGTCATGCTGGCCAGTTTGGGTGGTGGGGTGATTGACCTTGATCGGCTGCTTTTTGGTGCGGCTTTGGCGATCGACAATCTGGCGCTTGGGCTGGCTCTTGCCGTTGCAATACTGGTGCCCATCGGCCTTGCCATCATTTATCGGCCCTTGCTGATCGATACGCTGGACCCGCAATTCTTGCGCCGATCGGGTGGGCCGGTGTGGGCCGGCCCTCTGGCGCAGGGCATCTTCTTTGGTTTGCTGGGACTGTCGACTGTGGCCTCGTTTCATGCCCTCGGCGCATTGATGAGCATTGGGTTGATCATTCTGCCTGCCATTGCCGCTCGGTTCTGGGCCAAGGGCGTTCCTGGCATGATCGGAGCCGCTTGCCTGATTGGTATTGGCGGGGTGATTGCAGGATTACTGGCATCCTTCCATCTGGCCGCCCCGGTCGGGGCAGCCATTGTTGCCTGCCTTGTGGCATTGGTCTTGATTTCAGCCTTGATGGGCAGCAACGGTTCGTTGCTTGCCCGACAGTGGGGACAGAGAAAATATGCGCCCCGCCCGACGTGACCTGCTGACCCTTTTGGCAGGCGGCATGTTGATGGCCGGCTGCAAACCGGCAGGCAATGCCACCCCCCTGCCCAAGCCCAAGAGCGACCGACCGCTGGTAATTGCCTCCATGTCGGTTCTGGCCGACGTGGCGCAGGCCATTGGCGGAGATGATCTTGAGGTTCGCTCAATCATCGGCCCGGACCAATCCGCCCATCATCATGATCCAAGCCCGAAAGATCTCGTTGGTTTTGAGCGAGCAAGCTTGGTGATCCATGTTGGCTTTAAGCTGGAAGGATGGGTTGCCCGCCTACCCGAAAGCACTGGCTATCGCGGCCCGATCGTGCAGGCTTCAGAAAGCATTGCGCCAATCCTGGTCCAAGGCACTATTCCTGACCCTCACACATGGCAGAGTTTTGACGGGCTCTTGCGCTATGCCCGCACGATCTCCAAAAGCTATGGCGAAATCTGGCCACATAAGGCCGAGGCTTTTCGTGGCCGGTTTGTCGATTTTGTTCAGCAACTTGCGGCAGCGCGGGAGGCCGCAAGCAGCGCGCTGGCCACCCTAAGCTCACAGAAAACTCTGCTGGTCGTGCCACACAATTCCTTCCGTTACCTTGGGCGTGAACTTGGTCTTGAGTTTCTGGCCGTCTCAGATCTAGCCGGTGGCACCCAACCCTCAGCCCAGACGCTGGCAGGCCTGATTGACCAGATACGCCAAGCCGATGCCGCAGCCTGTTTCATCGAAGGACCGGGGGATGAACGCCTCATGGGCGAAATTGCGCGTGAAAGCGGGGCTCGTTTGGGGGGCCGGCTTTATGCCGACGCATTATCAGGTCCAGATGGCCCCGCGGCCACCAGCATCGCTATGCTGACCCATAATGTGACCACCATCGCCAACGCCTTAAGAGGCTGACAACACCGAAGATCAGCGGCGTCCAGGGCCGATTACAGCCCTGGGTCGAAGGTGGCGACGTCAAACACCTGATCCATGCTTTCGGCCGGATTTTCACAGCAAGGCCCGCCAACGGGCCGAGCCGGAATACCTGCCACTGTGCAACCAGGCTTAACCTCATGGAGCACGACCGAGCCTGAAGCCACACGTGCGCCATCACCCACCTTGATATTGCCAAGGATTTTAGCGCCCGCACCGATCAGCACGCCAGCACCAATCTTGGGATGGCGGTCGCCGCCCTCCTTACCAGTCCCGCCCAAAGTGACATTGTGCAGCATGGAAACATTGTCACCGACCACGGCGGTTTCGCCAATGACAATGCCCGTGGCGTGATCCATAAAAATGCCTTCACCCAGACGCGCAGCTGGATGAATATCGACTTGGAACAATTCAGCCACGCGGCTTTGGAGGTGGAAGGCCATCATTTCCCGCCCGGTGGCCCACAGGTGATGGGCGACCCGATGCGCCTGCAAAGCGGCAAAGCCCTTGTAATAAAGGAAGGGTTGCAAATAGGTGCGGCAGGCAGGATCGCGCAGCTTGATTACGCGCACATCAGCTTGCGCACTGCGCACGATGCCAGGATCTGCCCTAAAAGCCTGCATGCAGACTTCACGCATTTGAAGCGCATTCATATCCGCCCCGCCCAGCTTTTGGGCAAGAATATAGGCCAGCGCATCATCAAAACTGGGGTGATTGAGGATGGAGGCGTTGAGCAAGCTGGCCAGCAAAGGTTCTTCTGCTGCAGCCGTGGCTGCTTCGATCCGCAAATGACTCCACACATTATTGAGACCCGATGCAATCCCGCCGACAAGTTCCAAGCTGATGCCTGCCATGATCAATCTCCCTCCGGCATGGCCAGCATGGCTTGGGAGAGCACCACTGGCAATTGGTTTGTGTGAACTAGATGGTAAGTCCGATAGACAGTTGCAACCGTTAAGGAGTCACGAATTTCTCCCGTCACAACCTCCTCCATCAGTTTTGAAAAATGAATTCGGCGCTGGCTCAAAATCTCAGTCCCCTCTGGCGCGGCCAATCCCTGTGATAAGCCATACGCGACAAAACATGTTGCGGTTTCATCACTCACAGAATTCGACAAGTCGAGGTCGAGCACCCGTATCAGATGAGCGGCCCTCAATCCGGTTTCTTCTTCCAATTCACGCCGCGCACCTGCCATCAAATCCTCGTCGTGGGGAACCCCGCCTTCGGGCATTTCCCAAGACCAAGCTGCCAAAGGCCTGCGGTACTGACCAACCAGCCAAACATAGCCCTGATCATCGATCGGCAACACACCAACAGCACGATTGGCAAAGCGTACAATGCCATAAATGCCGGGTTTGCCGTCAGGCCGCACCACATCCTGATGCTCCACTGTGATCCAAGCATTCTCATAAACGATGCGGCGGGCGGTAATCTGGAATGGATCCGCCTTGGTTTCTTCTACAGCCATGGTGCATGTTTCCTTCCACAAGGCGATGCAAACCTCGTCACTATCCTCTATGTCTGTTGGTCATGACAATTAGCCCTCGCACCCTCCCGCCTGCTCCACTTGAAAACGATACTGTGCCGACCCCCAAGCCAGATGCAGACTTTCTGGGGCGTCTGGCACTGCGCCGTTCAACCAAAGTCGCTCATCTGGAGGCACCGGGCCCAGACGCTGAAACGATCTCGGCCATCCTTCGGATCGGCGCGCGCGTGCCCGATCATGGCAAGCTGGGACCGTGGCGCTTCATCGTTCTTGAGGGAGATAACCGGGCCAATTTAGGCAGCGCGATGGCAAATCTGCTGCGGACTCGCGACGGGCTGAGCGATGAACAGCGTTTGGCCCAGGAAGAGGCGCGCTTTCTGCGTGCACCTGTTGTTATTGCCGTGGTTTCCTCCCCTGTGGACAGTCCAAAAGTCCCTGAGTGGGAGCAGGTTCTCTCAGCAGGTGCGGCCTGTTACAACCTCCTCCTTGCCGCTCAAGGATTTGGCTATGGCGGCTGCTGGCTCAGCGAATGGGTTTCGTACGACCGCGATGCGCTCGCAATTCTGGGGCTTTCGCCTCACGAAAAGCTTGCTGGTCTCATCTATCTGGGGACGACAAACGAGCCGTTGGTAGAGCGCCCGCGCCCGCAAGCAGAAAGCCGCGTCACTTATTGGCGAGGCTGAGGGGGCAGGCCTGGTCCCGGTTCAGCGCCCGGTGGCGGTAAGGTCGGGATCGATGCTGGTTTTAGCTTTGGTGGCGGCTCGAGTGGGGCTTCAGTCTCGAACAATCGACGCAAAAAGCCCGGCGCAAGTGCCGAAATCGGATTGGTGCGCAGCTTGGGATTTGCAAGATCACCTTTGGCCGAAAATGTTACGCCGACCAATCCCTCGTCCTGCCCGCCCCCCAGAAGGCCGCCAAACAAAGGCACGTCTCCCAGCGCACGGTTCAGGCCACCAGGTGTAACCACGCCGCGAATATCGAGCTTGCCATCGTCGAGATCAACATAGCCAGAGGCCTTTAATGTATAGGCACTGCCGTCCGCCTTTCCCTCACGCAGTGAGATAATCCCGCCTGTCAGCCGCATGGGCAGACGTACCTGATCAAAAATCACTGGGCTTTGGGGCAATTGCATGTAGCTAATGTCCTTGATGGCAACCATCAAGCGACCTTCTTGTGGCGTCATGTCCGTCGCGGGGCCCAACCCTGGCAATTCGCCTTCAATCGAGCCTGTTCCCCCGCGAAGTGGCGCGCCGGGATAGAGCAAACCTGCAAAGAACCCTGCATCGGAGAGCGTACCGGTGATGGTGCGTCGCCCGTCAACCTGGGGCACCATCATGACGTGCGTCGCACCGGTGAGCGATTGACCAGTCAAGGCCAACTCCCGCCAGCCCGCCGTATCCCGCAAGAGCCTGGCTTGCACCTGGTCCAGACCCGATGAGGGGCTGGTCTCTAGCCTTTGAATGGTGGCATCCAGCGACACCGGGCGCTTCAATAATTGGACGGTCCGTTCAGATACATCGCGCTTGACCAAAAACGGGCTGAGATTGAGATACGCGCCGTGAGCCGCCAGATGCAGACCTTCGGCATCATCACGAATTTCCAAAGCCAGATTAGCCGTTCGATCAATGGCAATATCGGTAAAATCAGCTGCCACGAGATCAAGCTGCTCAGACAATGCCAGACCGCCACGGACGCGTGCACCTTGGGCGTCAAAGCGGACATCATTGGCAAGCCAACCACCACCAGTCCGGGTCACAACACGCGCATTTGCCTGGCCGGCGCTGCCCTCAGGCTTGGCCCACAACCCCCCTGGCACCTTCATGATTGCCGAGGTTAGATCTGCATCAAGGTCGGCTTCGACAAATTGGGGGCCGCGTGCGCGCGCATCTATCCGCAATCGGACGGGGCCGGTGGCATAGGACGTGACGTCTACGCCAATCTGGTTGAGGCTGGCCAAATCGACCCTGCCGTCGGCTTTGACCTGGGTTCCAGTCTGTCCAGCTGAGCCTGGCTCTGATCGCCAGGTGAAATCAAATGGATTGCCAGCGAGCCAAGCCTGCCCCGTAACTTCAATTCGACCATCGTCAATTTTAAGCGCGACGGTGCCGTCATTGGCCTCCAGTCCGGCAAAGGCGTTTTGAAGGCTGGCCTGTTCAAATTGTCCCCGCGCTTGCACGCTGACTTGTTCAGGTCGCAGGCGGGCAGAAAGCGGGATGGCCAAGCGCAAATCTAGATTGCCTTCTCCATCAAGGCGCGTTGGATCAAACTGTGCTTTGGAGAGCAACTGAAGGGGTTCACGATCAGCTTCAGCCACCATGGTTGCAACCGAGCCCGATACTTTGGCCTCCACCTCAGCCAAGGTTTCGCGCGGCATGAACTTGGGGATGGCAAAACGGGAATTGGTTAAAGTCAGATCAGCGAGTTTGCCGTGATCGACTGCGACGGAGAAACTGCTGCCGGTCAGCTCTGCCCGACCAGAAAGCTCAGTCAAGGCAGTCATTTGGGGAAGATATTGTACGGTGGCATCGCGGACTGTGAAGTCCAGGTCGATCATATCATCGGGACCCGTTTCGCCCTTCATCAAGCCTTCTGGAACGCGCAGTACCAGCCGGTCGGTTTTGCCAATTCCTTCCTTAACCACATCTTCAATCGCATTTCGGACATCGGGCAAGAAAGCGCGCGGCCACGCGGCCATCAATGAATGCACATCAATCTCGCCATCAATGGCGGTGTCGACAAAGACTTTGGCTGACCCGCGCCGAGAAAGGCCTACTTCGACCTGGCCGACAGCATCGATACCGCGATGGTTGAGGTGAACATGCGACAGGCGAACACCCTTCGGCACCACATCGCCCGCAATATCCACTTGTGTGGCGACAAAAGGTCGGGCGAGCTGGGCGGGGTTGGTCAACGTGAGTTGTGGCGTTTTCAATGTCGCGCCAGTCAAGCCTTCGGGTCCAAGCCGGCCAGTCAAAGTAACCGACCCGGTTGCCAATGACACAATCGGATTCACAAAGGCAAAGCTGTCGGCTTCCAGTCTATTGATGAGCAAATTGGCGTCGGGTGTGCGCGTCAAGGAAAGTGCCATGGACGATCCGGCAAGACCCAGACCACGCACACCGGTTTGTGTGGTGCTTGCCGCCTGAATCTGGACCGCCATCTCACCGGCACCAAAGGCGTCAGTACCGCGCCAAGCTAAAGACAATCCGCGCGCACGGGTCTGTGGGATCGCCAGACCGCGACCTGCGAGATTCAAATTGGCCAGACTGGCTTGAGCCTCCCACGGACCCCCAGCGCCCGCCCGAACCAATGCAATGTCAACGCCCCCACCTGTGCCAAACCCACCGACCTTGTCAGACAGTGCTAACCCAGTTGATCGTGCAGTCATGCGGACCTGGCCACCAGCCAAGACAGAGGACAATTGATCGCCCTTCATGCGCCCGGCTGGCCCCGCCGCTACCAAGCCGACAGTCGCGTCCAAAAGTGTGATTGTGGTAGAATTGGCATGTGCGAGACCAAAGCCCTTGGCGGTCATGTCTGCCGAAACGATCCGCAAGTCATCCGACAAGATCAGCTTACCGCTGGCACCGCGCCCTTGAACCGACCCAGCCGCGGGAGATCGGGCAGCAAAGCTTTCTGCGGCAAACTCAATGCGGCGGCGTCCTGCACTGGCCGGGAAAAACTGCCCACTGACACCAGAAGCCTCGATGCGGTCACTTTTGATGTTCAGTCTGTCAAGCCGGATGATGCCAGTATCGCGCGCCCACGCGCCACTGCCTTCAACCAAATTAACACCGATGCCACCAGCACGACCCTGCCCCAATCGAAGATCTCCCATGATAGACATGGGGCTACCTTCCGGGGTCAAGCGCATCATGGCCCGGCCACTCAAAGGGCTTGTCCAGCTTGCCAATTCGCTCAAACGCTCCCCGCGCAAGCTTAATGGCAATTGGCTCAGCCGCATGCCTGCAACCTGAGTCACAAGCACAAGGCCCTGCCGGGGATCTGGCGGTGCAGCAATAGCGACATTCATGCTGCTTTGGGCGTTGCGGACTTGGCCCGAGGCCTGCAGCGTAACAATACCAGCATCATTACGGAACAGGCCCGCCCTGGCACGCTCCAACACCAGACGCTGACCACTGTCCGGGTCGATCAGTTGCAAACGGGCTTCGCGCAAGACAACTTGGGCGACCCGACCGGCTTGACCCGCAGGGTCAAGAGCCTGACGCGTGGCTTTCAGAATTCGGGCAAGGCCGCCTTCTGCCCCCTTAATGCGGGGCAAAGCCAGCACTTCTTCAGCTGACCCGAAGCCAAAGGCGGTCCGCCCTTCACGATCGACCACCAATACCGCTTCAACTCCGGCAAGACTGGCCTGTTTGACCACCGCTTTGCCAATTAGAAGCGAGGGGGCATCCAGTGTCAAATCAACCTGGCCCAAGCGCAGGGGAGAGGTACGCTGATCGGTGCGTGCGGTGATTTGGCTTGCCAGAACAACAAAGTCACGGGCTTCACGGTCCCAACCCAATCGCAGCGATCCGATCCGAGTTGTCCCACCAACCAGTCGGCTCAGCACATCTTCCACATAAGGCGTTGTGGCCGAAATCGAGATTGTCCCGATCGACAACCGCCAGGCCAAATAACTGGCAAACAGGCTGCTCAAGACGATGGCGACGGTGGCACTTTCCATCAAGAAGCGCGAATGGCGGGTGGCCTTCAAGGGTCGCTTGGTCCGCTTGCGGCCCGAGACCCCACTCATCGGCTCTTCGACAGCCTTGGTTTTGGCGCGATGCCGCTTACCACGCGGCTGCTTAGAGCTTGCTGCGCCAGGATTTACGCTCTGCCCTTCAGGTGGCCCCTCAGCAGCTTGCAAGCCGTCGGGCGCAGGCCTATCTGCCTTCCCAAAGCGCTTCAAGCGAGAACGGATCGGATTAAGCACCATGAGCGAGTTAGCTATCGGCCAAATGGCCCCTGATTTTGACATGCCGATTGCCGGCGGATCAAGCGTGACCTTGTCTGGTTTGAAAGGAAAGAGTGTTGTCCTGTATTTTTACCCAAAAGACGACACCTCAGGCTGCACCAGCCAAGCCATTGCGTTCAGCCAAGACATTGAAACCTTTAGGTCCCTGTCATGCGAGGTCATCGGTGTCTCCAAGGATAAGGTCGCAAGCCACGACAAATTTAGGGCAAAATATGATCTTAGCGTGACCTTGGCATCCGATTTTGGCACCAATGTGTGCGAAACCTACGGCGTGTGGGTCGAGAAGAGCATGTATGGGCGGAAATATTTCGGCATTGAACGTACAACCTTCCTGATCGATAAAAATGGACAGATTGCGAACATCTGGCGGAAAGTAAAAATCCCCGGTCATGCTGAAGCAGTGATGAAGGCTGTGAAAGAATTGGGGTAATACCCGTCGGAATGCACCCCAAACAGGATTTTGGGTGTTGCGCCCGCCAGTCTGTTCGGCAAGAAGAACCAGTGATCTCCTATCAAGGGAATAAAGCCATGGCCTTTTGGAATTCCAAACCCAAAGACACCTTTGTGGATGCGCAACCTTTCGCAAGCCCTGCCCCGCGCAATGAGCCCCCAGCCATTGCCGTCGTTGCACCAACCCCGAAGCCTGCCGCCTCTGTTGTGGCTGCAGGCGCTGTGGTCAGTGGATCAATGTCATCGCCCGGCGACATTCATATCGAAGGCATCGTGATTGGCGATGTGCGCTGTGACACATTGATTGTGGGCAAGAATGGTGAAGTCAAAGGCAATGTCATCAGCGAGATCGCGACCGTGCGAGGCAAAGTGTCCGGCGATGTTCGGGCGCGCATGATCCAGTTGGCGACCACCGGCTCGATCGATGGTGACTTGACCCATGCCATCTTGATCATTGAAGAGGGCGGCCAGTTTGAGGGCCGCTCCAAGCGGTCGGCCGATCCTCTTGCTGGCCCCTCAATCGAGGCTGCCAACCTTGAGGCCAAAACTCAAAGCGACAAGCCCGCCAAGAAAGGCAAGATCTCGGCCACTAAAGCAACCCCTGCATCCAAGGATGAGGCGACGCCGACAACCATCGCCAAGCCTGCAGAGGTAAGTCCAGATGCCGCTAAAGAAACACCAAGTTCCAGCCTTGCTGATGCGCTGGGCGATGCTTTTGCGGTGAATGCCTAAGGGAAAAAGCCTTGCGGTGAAACTCAAGGCTGCCCGAGCGGCTTATGGTGCAGCGACAACAATTGCGCGAGCAGTCAACTGACCAGCTCGGACAGCGGCGGCGCGGGCTTTCCACGTCAAGATTGAATGCAAGGCAAGGGTCGCAGCAGGCTGTCCGCCGGACTTGATCAACGCAGCTTGGCGCTTGTCAAACTCTTTGCCGACCGCCGCCCAAGACGAGGTGATCGCGGCAAGGAAGTTAAGGTCACATTCTGTATTGGAAACCCAGGTCAATCCCGCCGCCTCGGTGGCCGATTTGAAGACCTCCAAAGAGCTAAAGCTGCGATTTTCAATCCCTTTGGCCAGCTCCGGGACTTGGGTTTCATCCTTGGCGAAGAGGTCAAACCAAACAGCTTGACCGCCCGGTTTCAATAGACGCAACATGGAAAAAGCGCCCCGCTCCGCTTTATCCGCGCCGCCGCCCTGATACAGCAACATTGCAAGATCTGCTTGGCGTTCGGCAAGGCTGGCCAATTGGCCAGTGTGGGGCTTTGCCGTATAATTTTTGCGTTGCTTGCTCTTTTTGACTGTTTTTGCCGCCAATGTACGTGTTGCTGGCTCAGCCTCATAGACAGTCAATTTGACGCCAAATTGTTCCATCAAGGTGGTGCTAATGAGGCCAGCTCCGGCCCCGATCACAGCCATGTGCAAGTCTTTTTTAGCCCCGACCGCACTACCTAATTGAGTCACCAGATCAAGCGAGGTGGGGAAAGTACAGCCAGACCCCCAGATGATATTGCTGGCGGCGATATAAATTTTGCGATGTTTGGCATCAAGCCGGCCTGGCGCATTTTGGGCCTCGACGTCGGCCTTGATCAGCTCAAGATCAGGAACAGGCTCGCCGTCCCACCACGCCTGAAAGCGTGCGCGGTTTTGGGCCAAAGTCACTGGATCGAACTTCAGCAGGCCTGGTAAGGGCAGAGCGATCTTCAAAGCCATGCGAGAATGCTTACCAAAACAGCCTTAACGAGTTCCTTACTGGCCGATTACCCAAATGGGCTTATGACCAGACGGGGGCGGCGCATTGGGGTCGTGGATGAAGCTTGCCACATCAGCCCAAACGTTTTCAGCCTGCCGATCGCGCGTTAACATGTGATAGCCGTCTGGATAATCGATGCTGCGGACATGGGCTGGCCAACGGGCTGCGAAGGCCAAAAGGGCCGGACGTGGGATGATCTGGTCTTTGGCCCCGCTCAGTACCAAGGTGGCGGGTGGCAGATTAGCCGCACTTTTGGATGCAGTCTCCATCAGACCAACCAGACCATAGACGGCATCTAACCGTGTTGAGAAAATCATATTGGGATCGCGCCCAAGGCGGCGCAGCATCTCAATATTGTCTGATGCCATGATGGTGCGGGTGACCGCACGCGGTGGGTCCAAGGGCTTGCGGGATATCGGCAAATGCGCAGTCGTCCATAAGGAGATCCGGTAAGACAAGGGCAATGTCGACCACCCCCAAACGGCGGGGGCGTTGAGAATAATGCGGTCGGCCTGGATCTTGGGGTTGGCCGAAAGTCCAGCCAGAATGGTTGCTGCCCCCATGCTTTCGCCAACGAGGGCAATTGGGAGGCCCGGATGGCGCGCGCGCGCAGCCGCAAGCGCTGCGCGCAGGTCTGCGACCATCAAATCTTGGCCGCCCCACACCCCACGTTGGGGCGAGCGACCAAATCCACGTGCATCATAGGCATAGGTGGTGATGCCGCGTGCAGCCCAATAAGGAGCCGCCATGTCAAACGCGCGGGCATAATCATTCATGCCATGCAGTGCGATAACAATGGCACGCGGTGGTCCTGATTGGCTTTCCCATGTGGTTAGCCCGAGGCCGGTACCATCAAAACTGATAAAGCGATCAGCCAAAAGGCTTGGGCCGACAAATCCGGGCGTTGGTAATTGAGCGTGCTGTCGCAATGGCGTGCAGGCAGCAAGCCCTGCCATAGCGAGGGCAAGTGCCCCCAAAAGTCGCGCGGCTCTCATAAAGCCAGCCAAGGAGACACTCAGACTAGCGTTCACCATCGTCTGCGTCAGGCTCCGCACCCTGGATGTCCGGCATCGCCACGGGCTTTCCAAGGCGATACACGCCTTTGAAGCCATTGGGATCAATTGGCTTACCTTTGCGATAAATGCTGATTTGGCCCGTACGTGCCAAATGAATGGCGGCTTGGCGAACCGCCGGTAAACACCGTCGCCACCCATCAGGTTGATCACCTTGATAGACGGCACGGGCCACTTGGGTAGGATCGATGGTGCGACCCTTGTGTGAAGTATCGATCAAGGCCAGTATGGCTGCTTCTTCCGCACTCATCGCATCAGGCCTTGGCTGCTTTCATCATCTCTCGGGCGATGACGATTTGCTGAATCTGGCTGGTCCCTTCATAAATGCGGAAAATCCGCACGTCGCGATAAAACCGCTCAATGCCATAGTCAGCGACATAGCCCGCGCCACCAAAAATCTGCACCGCCCTGTCTGCGACCCGGCCGACCATTTCAGAGGCATAATATTTGGCTGCAGCAGCTTCGAGCGTGATGGACTGGCCCCGGTCGCGCAGACGGGCGGCATCGAGCACCATGGCCTTGGCCGCATAGGCTTCGGTCTTGCTGTCTGCCAACATGGCTTGGATCAATTGATGCTCCCCAATCGGTTTGCCAAATTGCTGACGCTCCATCGCATAGGCAAGACTGTCGGCAATGAGCCGTTCGGCAACCCCCACGCAGACTGAGGCGATGTGCAACCGGCCCCGGTCGAGCACTTGCATCGCAACTTTGAAGCCTTCGCCCTCCTCACCCAGCCGGTTTTCGACCGGGACTTTCACCGCGTCAAAATAGACTTCGCAGATATGAGCACCCTGCTGGCCCATCTTCTTTTCGGGCTTGCCAATGGTCAGGCCAGGACTATCGCGTTCGACCAGAAACGCGCTGACCCCGCGTGCACCTTTTTGATCGGGATTGGTGCGGGCCATCACAGTGAAGAGGCCGGCCTTATTGGCATTGGTGATGTAGCGCTTGGCACCAGTGAGGATGTAATAATCGCCATCACGGCGCGCACTGGTCTGTACCGCTGCAGAATCCGAGCCTGCTTCGGCCTCTGTGAGGCAAAAGCTGGTCACAATCTCGCCCGAGGCAATGCCGGGCAGATATTTCTGCTTTTGGGCTTGGGTACCAAACATCACCAGACCCTGGGCACCGATCCCGACATTGGTACCAAAGCACGAGCGGAAGGCCGGGCTGGTACGACCCAGTTCGAACGCCACGCGGCACTCTGCCTCCATGGACAGCTCCAAGCCACCATATTCGGCCGGAATGGTCAGCCCATAAAGGCCCAACTCCTTCATCTGCGTGACAATCGCCTCTGGTACGGCGTCATCTTCGGCAACTTGGGCCTCGATCGGGCGCAGCTTTTCAGCCACAAAACGCGCGACTAAGCTAACCAGCTCGTCGGTGGTATCAGAATCATAGGCCATGAGCACCTCCACAGTCGGGCATTCTTGTTTTCTTCGCGCAGCACTTTAAGACCCAACCGACCCGATTGACGAGCCCCAACAGAAGGCCTGTTGCATATGAGTGAGAATACCCCGTCCAAACCTCAATTGGTGAGCGAAGGTCCGTTTGCTGGCTGGTCAACTTGGGGCAATGGCTCAGACCCTTTTGAGACATTGACGGGCCCTTTTTATATGAAGGCGCTGGATCAAGGCGGATATGTCTGCGCCTTTATGCCAGAGGCACAACATTGCAATGGCATGGGCAATATTCACGGCGGATGCCTGATGACTTTTGCCGACTTCGCCCTGTTTGCCCATGCCCATGATCATTTGGTCGGTGGGCCGTGCGTCACCATGCAGTTTGAGAGCCAATTTGTGGGGGGCGCAAAGCCCGGCACCCTGATCGAATCGCGCGGTGATATCGTGCGGGTTACCCGCACCATGCTGTTCATCCGTGGCTTGATGAGCCAAGAAGACAAACCGATCCTCGCCTATTCGGCCATCCTTAAACGTATTGGACAATAGCAATTTACCCAAAAGTTACAAAATTGCCCAATATCTGCCGCAATCTGTAACTTATTGATCACACTCGGATTCAATTGACCGAACATGACGGTTTGGTAACTTGAAGATGGATATCTCACAAATTTAATCACAAGATGTCTGAAGGCAAATCCAATGCAGGGGATCCTCGTTGGTCGCCTTGGGACACGGATTGGCAGCAATTGGCTCAAGAGCAATGCCAAGGTGCTGTTACTCAATAATGAAGGAATGAGATTATGCGAATTCTTACTCTGAGTGTTTTGGCGGTGGCTACCCTGGCCGCTGCACCCAGCTTCGCTCAAGACAGCAATGGCGGGAATACATATGTCACGCTGGGCTATAGTCAGTTCCAATTTGCCCGTAATGCAGCTGCGGGGACCCCTGAAGTCGAACTTGGGACCATCACAGGCCGGATCGGCTATCAGTTTAACCCCAACTTCGCCATTGAAGGTGAAGGCGGCTTTGGTGTGAATGACGACAAGGTTTTGGGCGTGACCGTGAAGGGTCGCGGGACGTTAGGAGCCTATGTTGTCGGCATCGTGCCTGTGGGTGAGAAATTCTCGCTTCTTGGCCGTGCTGGCTACCAACAAGCTTGGGTAGAAGCAAAACTGGGCTCCATCAAAGTCAAAGACGATGATGGGTCGTTTGCGATCGGCGTGGGTGCGCAATATATGTTTGACGATGCCAACGGCGTGCGCGCAGACTACACACGCTATACCGAAAATGACGGCACCGATGGTTTTGCCATCAGCTATGTGCGTAAGTTCTAAGTCTTTCAGGCCTCAATTAGGGCCGCAAAAGCCTCCCCTTCATGGGGAGGCTTTTTGTTTGCATCAGCCCAGGCCATGACAGTGCGGCTTTGGGTTGGACAAATCGGGCAGTAACGGCGTTCAATATTACCCAAAATCGCATGGATAAGATAACCAGTACTGCATTTTTGCATGTTTGAATTGACACAATCTGGTGGCAATTACGGCATGATTGCGGCCATTTAGGTATGGGTTCACCTGCCATTCATCTGAACGCCCAGCTTCTGCCGTAATCTGTATCTTCTTGATCACACTGCGAATTTGGGTACCCAACATGACAAAATGGTCACTTGGCAAAACGGGGCGCGCGTCCCTACCTTGTGTGTGTCGAAGGGCTCTCCTCCCCAATTTGGCAACCGCAAAGATCGGTGCCGCACGTCAGAGGGTTCTTCGGTCAAGACGGGGATCGTCCTGCGGCCACTGGGGCCAAAAGGTGCGCTCTCCCTAACCATAAGGAAGAAGAACATGCGTATTTTCGCTCTTGCAGTTTTGGCCGCTACCGCATTTGCCGCAGCCCCCGCTCTTGCCCAAGACAGCGCAGCTGGCCAGGTTTATGTCAATGGTGGTTACAACCACTTCCAGGTTGGCAAGTCCGACACGGGCACATTGAATGGCCGCATCGGCTATCAGATCAGCCCGAACTTCGCGGTTGAAGGCGAAGGCGGCTTTGGTATCAATGACGATAAGGTCAATAATGTTACCATCAAAACCCGTGGCAGCCTTGGTGGCTTTGCCGTGGCCAGCGCACCTGTTGGAGAACGTTTGAGCCTGATGGGCCGGGCCGGTTATGTCCATCGCTGGACCGAAGCCAAGGCCGGCAGCGTGAAGACCAAGGATGATGATGGCTCGTTCGCCGTCGGTGTTGGTGGTCAATATATGTTTGACGACGCCAATGGCATCCGGGTTGACTATACTCGCTACACCGAAGGCAAGGGCAGCGATGGCTTTGCCGCCAGCTATGTTCGCAAATTCTAAAGCCAGTCGGCTTTAGGCCAAATCATAAAGGCCTCCCCGGTTCGCCGGGGAGGCTTTTTCCATTCAGGCCACGCCCGGAACGAGGTTGCGCGCCATCACCGCCTGTGTCACCGGCAAGGCTTGCAGCTGCTTGGCAATGGCCATCAGTTTGGGCGCATGGGTGGCATACCAATCCGGCCGTGGCCGCCATTGGACCAGCATCCAGATGTAAAGATCAAGACCACTCATGGTGTCACCCAAAAACCAAGGGGCATGTGCTGCAGCTTCAAGATGGCGCATCAAATTTTCTCGGTGCGCGTCTGTGCGGGCGCGCAAGGCTCCTTGTGTGTCCTGATCGGCCCATTTCTGCGGATAGTCGCCGTACGTGAAGGTTGGATAGATTGCGGCGTTGATCACCATCAGCCAGCGCCAAAAACTGTCACGCTGGGGATGGCCGCGCGCCGGGATGAGACCAAGATCGGGCCGGGCGTCATCTACGGCAACAAGGATGGCTGCGGTCTCGGTCAAAACGCGACCATCGGGATAGACCAAAGTTGGCACCTGCGCCAAGGGATTGGCGGCAGCAAGGCCAGGATGCTCCAAACCCTGATCGCCCCAGATCACAGGCTCCACCTGATAGGCGAGGCCTGCCAAAGTCAGAGCAATCTCAGCCAGCATGGAGCCACCGCCATCGCCGACATAGAGAATGGGCTTTGGTTGGCCAGTCTCAGCCATCGTGCTTAACCACCGCCCCCAAACTGGGCGGCCCAATTGGCAACCTGATCATCTTCGATCTTGGCAAACAAAAGATCGGGCACTTGGGTCTGCAAGCCCTTTGGCAAGGCGTCGAGCAAACGCGCATCATCAGCCAACGGCCATTGACGATTGGCCTCAGGGACGCCCACGCCATCGAGGATACGCCCTGCTGCATCTGGTACAAAGGGTTGAGCCAGGATGGCAAATAAGGCCACCAGATTGAGCCCCGTCCGAACCCCCACAGCCGCTCGTGCCGGATCGGTCTTGATCGCTGTCCATGGCGCTGCGGTTTGCAGATATTCATTCCCAATGGCCCACAAAGCGCGGGTCTCAGCAGCGGCCTTGCGGAACTCCATTTCTTCATGGAAGCCGGTAATGGCGGCAATCTTGGCTGATACATCGGCCCACAGCTTGGCCTCAAGCTCACCGGGCGCGCCCTCATCAGGCACTTTGCCGTCAAATTTGGCAGAAGCGAACTTCATGATGCGATTGACAAAATTTCCAAGCACATTGGCAAGATCAGAATTGATCGTGGCTTGAAAGCTTTCCAAGGTGAAGGCGGAATCTGAACTTTCTGGCGCATTGGCCATCAGATACCAGCGCCAATAGTCCCCGCTGAGCAATTCCAGCGCTTGGTCCATAAAGATACCACGCTTCTGGCTCGTGGAGAACTTCCCCCCATACCAGGTCAACCAGTTGAAGGCCTTCAAGCGGTCAACCAGTTTCCACGGCTCGCCCGACCCCAGAATCGTGACCGGGAAAGAGACTGTATGGAAAGCAACATTGTCCTTTCCCATCACCTGAATATAGGTGACATCCTCAGCCCCCTGGTCGGTGCGCCACCAGCGCTGCCAGTCACCACCGGTGGCATCTGCCCATTCCTGCGTGGCGGCGATATATTCGATAGGCGCATCAAACCAGACATAAAATACTTTGTTTTCAAAGCCAGGGCGAGGCTTGCCATGGCGTGTGACCGGCACCCCCCAAGAAAGGTCACGCGTGATGGCCCGATCCTGCAACCCCTCATCCAGCCATTTATAGGCTATCGAGCGGGCCAGATGTGGCCAGTCTTGTGCTGCATCGACCCAGGCGCGGATCTTTTCTTCCATCAGGGGCTGCCGCAGAAAGAGATGGGCCGTGTCGCGTACTTCAATCCGGGTTGAGCCCGAGATTTTGGAGCGCGGATTCTTCAATTGGGTGGGATCCAACAGCGACCCGCAATTGTCGCATTGATCGCCACGGGCATCCTCAAACCCGCAAATCGGGCAGGTTCCCTCGACATAACGGTCGGGCAAGAAGCGTCCATCGTCAATACAATAGACCTGCTTGGTCACCCGCTCTTCCAATAGGCCGTGGTCTTCCAACATGTCGGCAAAATGCTGGGTCAGGGCGTAATTTTGCGCGCTTGAAGAGCGGCCAAACCAGTCAAACGACAGACCATAGCCCTCCCCTGCCCGGCGTTGTAGGTCGTGTTGCTCATCACAATAAGCTTTGGGGCTGAGACCGGCCTCTGTGGCAGCTAGTTCTGCCGGGGTGCCGTGCTCATCGGTGGCGCAAATAAATAACACCTCGTGACCCTGCAAACGGCGGAACCGCGCATGCACGTCGGCGGGCAACATCGATCCGGCCAGATTACCCAGATGCTTGATGCCATTGATATAAGGAAGGGCGGACGTGATTAGATAGCGGCTCATGGCTCTGATGTAGGCGATTTAGCCGGTCACTCCAAGGCTTGGACCGCAGAGAAGCCCCGGAAATCTCACGGCCTGCCAGACAGCTCCAAGACCCAAAAGAAAAAGGGACCGGCGGAGGCCGGTCCCAGTTTGGGCATCGCGTGTAAGGCTGGAGGCATAAGGGTTGCGATACCGGTTCGAGGAGGGAAAATCAGTTCCGGTCAGAGGCGGCCATGCTGATAAGGCCAGAAGCGACGACCGAAAGCCAGGCGGCGACAATCAGATTGATCATGGTTTTTATCCTTTTGATGAAGCTCGGGGAGGAGCGGGTTTGGTAGGTTTTAGCGGTGAGTTATGGAGGTTTGGCGGAGGGTCGGTGGAGAGGAAGGCGCGCGGATTAGGCGCGCTCAGCTGCGGCCATGGAAGCCAATCCTGCGCCGAGAAGGCTGAGCCAAGCGGTGATTGCGACAGTGATCATGTTGATAGTCCTTTTGATTTTAGAAGTGTGGGAGGATGTCGGGAGGTTGGGATTGGAAGTTTGGCTTAGTTGCGCTCGGTGGCAGCCATCGAGGCCATGCCGGCACCCAGGACGCTGAGCCAGAGGGTTGCGATAAAAGTGATCATGTTGGTTTCTCCGTTCGGTTCGAGTTGTGTTTGTGCTGCACTGCTGTAGTGCATGGGTGTATTACTACTATAGCACACCAAATGTGTCAAACACATTTTTTGCCCCTTGTGCAGTTTTTTGCAGAAAGCCGTTTTGATGGGGTTTGCGGCGGGCGGATTTGCCTTTTCCGGCCAGAAAAGGCAGGAAGCGCACATGCGAACGGACACACTTGATCGGCGCTTTTGCGTTGCCCCAATGATGGAATGGACCGACCGGCATTGCCGGGCGTTCCATCGGACATTGTCCAAAGGGGCCCTACTCTACACAGAAATGGTCACGGCGGATGCTGTGATCCATGGTGATCGAAACCGCCTGATTGGCTTTGACCCAAGTGAACACCCCGTCGCGATACAAATTGGTGGTTCTGATCCCCACAAGCTTGCTGAAGCTACCAAGATTAGCACGGACTTTGGCTATGGGGAGATAAACTTAAATGTTGGCTGTCCCTCCGACCGCGTACAGTCGGGCCGCTTTGGGGCCTGTCTCATGCGCGAGCCAGAGTTGGTTGCCGAATGTGTCAGCGCCATGCAGGCAGCCACACACTTGCCTGTGACGGTCAAGAACCGCTTGGGCGTCGATGAACAAGACCCGCGGGAAAGCCTGTTCAGTTTTGTGGAAACGGTCGCCACTGCCGGGGTAAACGTCTTCATCGTTCATGCCCGCAAAGCGATCCTCAAAGGTCTGTCGCCCAAGGATAATCGTGAGATCCCGCCCTTAGACTATGATCTGGTGCGCGCACTCAAAGCAGCCCACCCCCACCTCACCATCATTCTGAATGGGGGGATCAGCAGTATTGAGCAGGCCCAAGAAGCAGTTAAAGGCCTAGATGGCGTGATGTTGGGCCGGGCCGCTTATCATGACCCTGCCCTTCTGGGTCGGGTGGATCGGGAGATTTTGGGACACGATACTGAGCTTGTGCGCCCTGAAGAGGCTTATCGCGCCTATCGGCCCTATGTGGAGCGGCGCTTGGCCGAAGGCGTGCCGCTGCATGCGATTACCCGCCATATGTTGGGCCTGTTTGCGGGCAAACCCGGGGCGCGGATGTTTCGACGCCAATTGGGGGAAGAGAGCCGCGCCGGCGCAGGCATTGAGGTCTATGACCGCGCTCTGGAATTGATTGAGCGGGAATCCACCCGCTTTGCCAATCGTGGCGAGCTGGCCGCCTGATGCCGCCAATCCAAGACCTGCTGGTCCTTGTCGCAGCCATGGCAGGAGCTGGAATCTTTGCCGGCCTAATCGCCGGCCTGTTTGGCGTCGGCGGGGGGACGGTCCTCGTCCCGGCCCTGTTTTATGCGTTTGGCGTGTTTGGACTGGGCGGGGACGCCAATCTGCATGTGGCGGTGGGGACCAGCTTGTCGACCATCATCACCACGTCTCTGCGTTCTGTGGCCGCTCACCGTAAACATGGCGCGGTGGATGAGGTCGTCCTTAGAGGCTTTATCCCATGGATCGGCACTGGGGCTATCCTGGGTGCGGTTGCGGCAGGCTTTGCCGATAAGGCGACGCTGGGCCTCGTCTATGGCTTATTTGCTATTGTTCTCGCACTCTATATGGGTCTCGGCCGGGAAAGCTGGACCATAATGAAAGAGGTGCCAACGGGCCCAGCGCGGGCAGGTATTGGTGCCGGGCTCGGGGCTGTCTCGGCCTTAATGGGCATAGGTGGCGGTGCCTTTGGCTCTGCGGTCATGACTTTGGCCGGCAGACCCATCCATCAAGCGGTGGCGACCGCTTCGGGCTTTGGCGTCGCCATCGCCGTGCCTGCGACCTTGGGCTTTATCGCGATGGGCTGGGGTGTTGAGGGCAGGCCGCCTCTGTCGATCGGCTATATCAATGTGCCGGGCTTTATTATTTTGGCGCTCTTGACGGGTACCGTGGCCCCTTATGGGGCCAAGCTCGCCCACCGCTTGGACAAAACCATGCTGCGTCGCGCCTTCGGTGCCTATCTGGCCTTTACCGCGCTGGCGGTGGTGGTCAAGGCGCTGGTGACTTAGGTCTTTTCTATTGCCATGGACGTGTAACTGATTGGAACATCCTGCGCGCCTCGTTACACCTTCATCGGGGGCAACTGCCGCATAAAGGCGGGCCCAAGCCTACGACTTAGTACCCCATTCCTTCCCATCCTTCATTGGCTGAGCCATTGGATGGTCCTCAAACGGCAGGGCGTGCCCTTGCTGCTTGCGCAGATCAACAACCCACGCAAGACGCTCATGTGCCAACGAGACGTTTGCCGAAATCCCAAAAACAATCATGAAAGCAAATATCTCAAGAGAATGGCGCGTAAGAAAGCCATCAATGAAATCCACTTTCGCGAGATCAAGTATCAAGGCAGGCACGAACAGAGCCAAGGAAGAATAAACAATCAATCGAATACATCGGCTCGTCCTGGTACGCGCCTGCGGAATGCCGCTCTGCCATGCAAGGTCCTGCCCCCGCCCGAGCTTAGAAAGATAGTTTCCCACCGAGAGGTTCAAGATTAGGATCGCGAGTAACAGTAGAATGGCGAGATCATCAAAGTTCATGCCGGCGTAACTGTCACCGAGGCGATTTACGCCAGACGCATACAACAGATAGACAAGAATGAGTTGAGACAAAACGCCCACAATGGCGCTCATTGCTTCAGCAATCGCGCACGTAATCCGTGTCTCGACATCCGGTGCAATGGGCCGCTTATCGGTCCAGAACAGGATTTTTTGGGGCCCTGGGTGCTTGTCAGACATGGTGGAATCCTCGCTCGATCATTTGATGGATCGTTGATACCAAGCGGCCTTTGAGTTGGGGTCAGTCCCCCTGCTCTCAGCGCCTTGAGCCAAATCATGGCCTTGCTCAGCGCGAAGGTCGAGGACCCACAGCAATAACTCTTGCACACGGCGGGCTGAATAAAGAACAGGGACCGCGATACCCATGGCCATGACCATCACTTGATTGTCGATCAGAGGCTTAGGCCAAACAGAACCAAGGCTGTGTGCAATGAGTGCTCCGAGATAAGAAAAAGCCAAGATCATCCAAACCCAGAGTATCAAGCGACTGAGCCTCGTCTTCGATTCTGGTATTCCACTTCTAAATGCGAGGTTTTGTCCGTTCGACTTAGGCAGATTTTGCGAGGCGACGACCACCGCACCTAGTAAGTAAATTACAAAGACCGCGACAGTGGTCAGCGGATATATCGGATTGCTGAAAAATGCGACGTTACTGTTTTCGTTCACAAAGTAAGGCAACCCAATCAGTATCAAGACCAGCGCAGATAACGATGCATCTGCGCGCGCCTCGGCAATGGCGCAGGTGATTTTTGTTTCCGCGTTGGGCGCGATGTGGCGTTTATCGGTCCAGAACAGGAATTTCTGTGGTCCAGCCGTGATTTTCTCCTCCGGCGTTTGGGCAATTTCGACGCCTGGAAGATATCTCCTTTTGCCCAATCCAGCCTCCAATAACGCACCACTTTCAATAACTGGAAGGCTAAGGCCAATCGCGCGATCTGGCAACCTAGGATTTGCGTGAGATGGAAATCTCTACTTAGACCAATTGGTCCACCCGAGCCTCGACGATATCAACCAAATCGCCCATGATTTCGGTGATTTTGAAGTCCTTCGGCGTATAGACGGCGGCGACGCCAAATTGCTTGAGCGCGCGGGCATCTTCGGGCGGGATGATGCCGCCGACCACCACCGGGACATGCTCAAGACCTGCAGCCCGCATGCGAGCGACGACATCGCGTACCAAGTCGAGGTGTGAGCCTGAGAGGATCGATAGACCTACGGCATGGGCCTTCTTTTCGGCGGCGCGGGCGACAATTTCTTCCGGTGTCATGCGGATGCCTTCATAGGTCACATCCATGCCGACAGCCCGGGCGCGCGTAGCGATTTGTTCGGCCCCATTCGAATGGCCATCAAGGCCGGGCTTGCCAACCAAAAAGGCCAAGCGACGACCCAGTTTCTCGCTCAGATCATCAACCTTTTTCGAAACGGCTTCAATATCTTCGCCCTCGATATTCACAAGTAGCGAGACACCGGTCGGCGCGCGATATTCGCCATAAACCCGGCGCAGCAAAGCCCCCCACTCCCCGGTGGTGACCCCGGCTTTGGCGCATGTAATTGAGGGTTCCATAATGTTCCGATTTTCGCGGGCGGCAGCTTCCAACTCTGCCAAGGCCGCCTCGACAGTAGCGCGATCGCGCCCTGCACGCCAAGCATTCAGGCGCTTAATCTGATCGGCTTCCACCATGGGATCGACCGTTTGGATCGCCCCTTCGCCCGCCGATAAGGGGGATTGCTCGGTATCCGCCCAGCGATTGACGCCGACCACCACTTGTGTGCCACCTTCAATGCCAAGCAAGCGGTCGCGATTGGATTGGACCAGGCCTTCCTTCATGTAGGGCACAGCGGCGACCGCCCCGCCAAGGGCATCAATCTTGGCAAGCTCTACCTTCGCCCCCGCCACCAATTCAGCGACCTTTTTCTCCACCACATAAGAGCCCGCAAACAGGTCTTCATATTCAAGAAGATCGGTTTCATAGGCGAGGATTTGTTGAAGCCTCAAACTCCATTGCTGATCCCACGGGCGCGGCAGGCCTAAAGCCTCGTTCCAAGCCGGCAATTGCACCGCGCGCGCACGGGCATCCTTGCTCAATGTGACGGCCAGGGTCTCAAGCAAGATGCGATAGACATTGTTTTCTGGCTGTGGTTCGGTCAACCCCAGCGAATTGACCTGCACCCCATAGCGGAAGCGGCGCATAGCGGGGTCGGCAACACCATAGCGGTCCTGACAAATCTCGTCCCACAGGACATTGAACGCGCGCATTTTGCACAGCTCTGTCACAAAGCGAATGCCGGCATTCACAAAGAAACTGATGCGGCCAACCACGGCATGGAAATCCTCCGGCAAGACTTGGCCTTGGGCCTTGACCTCATCCAGGACGGCGATGGCGGTGGCGAGTGCAAAGGCCAGTTCCTGTTCGGGCGTCGCGCCAGCTTCCTGCAAGTGGTAGGAGCAGACATTCATCGGATTGAATTTAGGCGTTTCTTTGAGGCACCAAGCAATCGTATCGGCCGTCAATTTCAAGCTGGGCGCGGGCGGGAACACATAGGTTCCGCGCGAGAGATATTCCTTGATCAAGTCATTCTGTGTGGTGCCCTGCAGCTTCTTGCGGTCTGCCCCCTGTTCATCGGCCAAAGCGACATAAAGCGCCAAGAGCCACGCTGCCGGGGCATTAATTGTCATGCTGGTGTTCATGGTTTCGAGCGGAATGTCTTTGAACAGCGCCCGCATATCGCCCAAATGGCTGATCGGCACACCGACTTTACCCACTTCTCCCTTGGCCAGCACATGATCGGCCTCATAGGCAGTCTGGGTTGGCAGATCGAAAGCCACCGATAGGCCTGTCTGCCCTGCCGCCAGATTGGCCCGATAGAGCGCATTGGACTTTTCGGCAGTGGAATGGCCCGCATAGGTGCGAAAGATCCACGGCTTGTCGGGGGCGTGCTGGAAAGGTTTATCGGTCATGCGTGTGTCCTTGTGCACTGCAGCATTGCCATGCCTGATACCTGCCGCGCAAGCGGCAAAATCTTCCAAGAACACTGGAATAGAGAGCCGTTCTCGCTAAAATTTGCTTGACCACCAGTCGGCGCGATTATACATAACATGTTATATAAATGGACGGATCATGCCGGATATTCTTCAAAACTTAGGCCATGTGGCGCTGGGAAGCCGCCTTAAACGCTTGGCAGAGCGCTTGCTGGCCGATGCCACCATCATACTCGAGCAAGCCGGCATCCCAGTTCAGCCAAGCCACCTCGCATTATTGGCGGCCCTCGAGCGGTATGGCCCCTTGAGCATCAAGGAAGCGGTTGCCACCGTGGGCTTTAGCCAACCTGCTATGACGCGAACCGTTGCCGCCTTGCGTGGCGCTCGCCTGATCAACACCGACCAAGATCCCGGCGATGCGAGGGCAAAGCAGATCGCCCTTACCGATGCTGGCCGCGCCATCTTGGTGAAAACCCGAGAACGCGTCTGGCCCAAAGTCGGCTCCGCCGTCTCAGATCTTGCCGGAGGGCGTGAACATGAACTTCTGGCCCTTCTCACCCTTTTTGAAACCCATCTAGCGGAGCGATCCATGTTGCAGCGTGTCACCAATCCTTTCTCTGTGATCCAAGTGGCTGACACCATCACGCCAGAGCTTGCAAAGGCCTTTTACGACATCAATGCCGCGTGGATATCGGCGATGTTCAAGCTGGAGGAGCATGACATTGACGTCCTCAGTAATCCTCAAGTGGAAATCCTCGACCGAGGCGGCGAGATTTTGTTTATAGCAACCGAAAAACATGGTGTCGTGGGCACCTGTGCCCTGATGCCGACCGAGGATGGAGCGGTTGAACTGACCAAAATGGGTGTCTTGGATTCCTTACGCGGACAAAAGGCGGGTGAACATTTATTGGCGGCAACCTTAGCACGGGCCGGAGAACGGGGGATAGAAACCCTCTTCCTACTCACCAATCACACCTGTGAAGCGGCCATCCATCTCTATGAGAAGCTGGGCTTTGTCCATGATCAGGAGATCATGGACCGCTATGGCTGCAGCTATGAGCGCTGTGACGTGGCCATGCGCTATCGGCCGCACAGCTCGAACCCAAACCGCTAATTCCGCGCAATTTCGCTCAGGGCAACCGGCAGGTTGTGGCGTTCGATATGATCGATGATTTCGCTCACACTGGTGGTTGTTCCGGCATGCCGCACGTCAAAAAGCTCTGGCTTCGCAATCTGCCGGAACAGATGGGCCAGCCAAAAGACGCCACCTTCAGGTGGCTTTAGCTTGATGCCTTCTTGCAACTTCACCTCCACCGCAATGCTCTCATTGACCAGTCGACCATCGTTTAGCCAGTGAAACGTCACGTGATCGATATGGTTCCACGGGATAAACTGGCTTGAAATGCGGATGTCAGTCAGCCCCGTTTGCGAGAGGATGATAACACCATCGCGGGCACTGGACAGGCGCACATAGGTTAGGACCAAGACAATCCCGCCAATGATCGCCGCGGCGGCAATCAAAGAGATCAAGGCAAATTGCGCCAGATCTTCGGATACCTTCCCATTGACCATACTGGTGGCCACAAGTTTGGGCACCAAAGCAAAAAGTACGGCAACAACAATGACGCCGCTGACCAGATAGCCCAGCCACGCCCGGGGATAGACAAAGGCGCGCAGGCAAATATCACGATGCTCAGTTGGGATCGCGCCCGCATGCTGAACGGTCGCAATCTTCCAAGCGTCTGGGATCAAGCGGGGCTGATGATCGGCAAGCCACGCCGCAGCTTGGGCCGCTGCCTTGTTCAAGCCGCCAAAAGTCACGATAACTTCACCCGGCGGAAGATAACGGATCAGGCGAAGTAAGCGGTTGCGCACCGCGCCAAAAGGGGTCAACCGAACCTCTGCCTTCACCCGAAGTCGATCGGGTACGCCACCAGGATGGGGGTCGATCCACTCTATATCCTCCCATGCCAAGCGCTCAGACATGATCCGACGATCAAAGAGGCCCTGCTCGTTCATCTCCACGACAATGAAGCGGTTCCGAAAAAGGGATAAAATCAGTTCTTGGATGAGATTAAGTAGACCAAAGGCTAAAGCCAGAACCTCATCCAGGTGTCGCAAAGGCTCAAACTCACCGCGTGTCAGCATGACAAAGGCGATGTTTATCAGCGCGTAGCCAATCGCGATAATACCCAGAAAAATGCGCGGAGGACCAATCTTTGCCTGAAAAGAATTCACGCCTAACTCCCACATCGTCTCACTTAAATCCTAGGTAAGCAGTGATCCTTTTGTCCGCTAGTTAGAGTGGTTCTACTAGCGGGACTAAAAACAGCTTGACAAATTATGCTGCAGCGCAGCAGAAGAGTTTGGTTTCTGGATCGCCCGTTCTGCAGGTTTGGCGCATGTTTCTGCCTGCAATCCCGGAAAATGAGAAATCAGATTCCTCAAAATGGAAAATTCGCCGTAACAAGCGCGGCAAGTGGGAGTATTAGGGATGACGACAACTGATGTAGCCGCCCCCCAGGTTTCAGGTGAGCCCCTGCTCGATCTTTATCCCGTCGGCAAAATCCCACCTGCCTATCATGTCCCCAAGACGATGTGGGGTTGGGCGATCCGTAAAGAGCGCCATGGCCGCCCACTGAAGGCAATGCAGCTGGAAGTTCTGCCAACCCCTGAGATTGATAATGATGAAGTCCTCCTGCTCGTGATGGCAGCTGGCGTCAATTATAACGGCGTTTGGGCGGGGTTGGGTGAACCTGTCAGTGTGCTCGACAATTATGATCAGGATTATGCGGTGGTGGGCTCGGATGCGGCCGGCATTGTCTGGGCCGTCGGCAAAAACGTCAAACGCTGGAAGCCTGGCGATGAGGTTGTGGTTCATTGTAACCAAGACGATGGCGATGATGAGGAATGCAATGGTGGCGACCCGATGTTTTCAGCCAGCCAGCGCATCTGGGGCTATGAAACACCCGATGGGGCCTTTGCCCAATTTGCCCGTGTGCAGTCACGCCAATTGATGACCCGGCCCAAGCACCTGACATGGGAAGAAAGCGCCTGTTATACCCTCACCTTGGCAACGGCCTATCGCATGTTGTTCGGCCACCGTCCCCATGTCTTGAAGCCCGGTCAGAATGTGCTGGTCTGGGGAGCGTCGGGCGGCCTTGGCGTTTTTGCCACCCAATTGTGCGCCGTTTCAGGTGCCAATGCGATCGGGGTGATCTCGGATGAAAGCAAGCGCGACTATGTGATGTCGATGGGCGCCAAAGCGGTTTTGAACCGCAAGGACTTTGATTGCTGGGGCCAATTGCCCATCGTCAATGGGCCAGAATTTGGTGCCTATATGAAAGAGACCCGCAAATTCGGCAAAGCCATCTGGAATGTGACCGGTAATCGCGACGTCGATATCGTTTTCGAACATCCAGGCGAAAGCACGTTTCCTGTCTCGGTCTTTGTCACCAAGCGCGGCGGCATGGTGGTGATTTGTGCGGGGACCACAGGCTTCAATCTGACCATGGATGCCCGCTTCCTCTGGATGCGGCAGAAGCGTGTGCAAGGCAGCCACTTTGCCAATTTGCAACAAGCCAGCGCGGCCAATCAATTGGTGATCGAGCGGCGGATAGACCCCTGTATGTCTGAAGTTTTTGAATGGGCCGATATCCCGCTGGCGCATGAAAAAATGCTGGATAACAAGCATTTGCCCGGCAATATGGCGGTGCTTGTTTCCGCCCCCAAGCCCGGTTTGCGCACCTTTGAAGACGTGCTGGAAGCCAGCGAATCTGTGCCCGGATAAGTCCGGCTTCGCTAAGGCTTGCCGAAAGCCAAATGCAGGATACGATCTCTCTCAAACAATAATTTGGGAGAGACGCTGCCATGACTGTCCATGTGCCGAAAAGCCAGTTCACCCGCTTTGAAGTCCGCCCTTTGACACCAAATATTGGCGCGGAATTGCTGGGGCTTGATCTCAGCCAAGAGCTGGATGATGCCATGATTGGCGACATTCGTGCTGCTCTTCTGGCGCACAAAGTTGTCTTCTTCCGTGACCAAAACATCACGCGAGCCCAGCATTTGGCCTTTGCCCGCCGGTTTGGGCCGCTTGAAATCCACCCCGCAACGCCGCGCGATCAACCCGATCCAGAAGTCTTGCGCATTGCCCATGGCCCGAACTCGCGCGGGGTTGAGAATAATTGGCATTCGGACGTGACGTGGCGGGCAGAACCCTCGTTGGGCTCTATTTTGCGCGCCATCGACTTGCCCGAGGTCGGTGGCGACACCCTGTTCTCGGATATGTATGCCGCCTATGAAGCCCTCAGTCCGGCGATGAAGGCCTTTGTCTGCACGTTGGAGGCCGAGCATGATATTGCCCGGGTTTTTGCCAAACGGCTCAATCAAGACATTGAGAAGCTGCACGAGAAATTCCCGGTCCAGGTCCATCCCGTTGTTCGCACCCATCCAGAGACGGGCAAGCGCGCGCTTTATGTCAACACAGGCTTTACCACCCGCATTTTGGGGCTTTCCAAAAAGGAGAGCGATTGGCTGCTCGACCATTTGTACAGCTTTGCCGCTGTGCCAGAACATGTGTGCCGCTTCCGCTGGGCACCAGGCTCGCTGGCCTTCTGGGATAATCGCGCCTGCCAGCATTATGCCGCCTCAGATTACTTCCCTGCAGTGCGCATTATGGAGCGGGTGACCATTGCGGGGGATAGACCTTTTTTTGACCCGTCACGGGGATGAGGTGCCGGCACCCATGAACGAGGTCGACTTTTGTTTAGCCACCTATGGAACCTTGGCCCCCGGCAAACCCAATCACCACCGCCTCGCCCATTTGGGTGGGACTTGGATTGCCGGCAAAGTGCGCGGCACATTGGTCGCAACAGGTTGGGGTGCGGCAATGGGCTATCCGGCTTTAACACTTGATCCCTCTGCAGACTTTGTCCCCGTCCAAGTGCTGGTCAGCGACGCGCTGGCCGACCAGTGGGACTGGCTGGATGGTTTTGAAGGCAGTGAGTATCAGCGCGCTTTGGTGAGGGTTGAAACCGACGAGGGCCCGCTTCAGGCGTGGATCTATCTCGCAGCAGGCTCATAGGCCCAGTTAGACGATGTGTGAGACGACTTGGGCAGCCTCAAACCCTGCCCATCCCGCCAAAATCACCAGCAAAGCCGGTGTCAGGCGTCGAATGGACCAGTCCATGAACCCATTGATTTTGAGCGTCAAAGGCGCAAAGCGATGGTGGGCCAATTGCCGGAAACAGACCAGCACGATCAGCGGACTCACATAGATCAAACTGTAAAACCCCAGCCAGGCGACCAGCCCCAGCATATCCGCCCCGCTCGCCACCATGATCGGGATAGCGCCAAAGTAGGGCAAAGCCGTTGGCAAGTCCGAAAGCGTCGAAGACAGTGCAAACGCGAACACACCGATCAGGGCGGCAACGCCGGGCTGTTTTGCTTTTTTGTGGGGATCAAATTTGGGCCTGCGCCACAAGATGATGGCCCCGACCAGACTGACCAAACACAAAACACTCCAAGCTGATGCCGCCATCCAAGGCCGGATATAGGGGGCTAATAGTTTGAGGGTCTCTGCCCAGCCACTGACCAAGGCAAGACCACCGATAAAATAGGCGGCAAATGTGGCACCTACGAACATTACCCCGCGCGCAAGGCTTTGCTGGCCAGCGATGACGATGGCGCAGGCAGCGATCGAAAAGGGATTGAGGCTGTCAATAAATGCCAAGCCCAGAATTGATAGAAAGGCGGCCCAAAAACTCATATCATCATGCTCACACTGCTCAGGCCAGTATCGTGATCAGACTGGCCAAGTCTGATTGATCAGCCTCATGTTGCGCGAGGATGGAGATGACTGCCCGATAAGCGACGGATGACGCGCTTGTGATGGATGGCTGATGTCTTCAGCCTGCAAACAGACGGCTCACGTCATCCGGCCCCAAAAGGCGGTGCTGACCGGCAGGCAAATCCTCCGGCAAGTCCAGACCGCCAATCCGGTCACGATGCAAAGCCGCAACATGATTTCCCAAGGCGGCAAACATCCGCCGGACCTGATGATAACGCCCTTCATGCAAGATCAGACTGGCAGTTTGAAGACCCGTCACCGTAAGCTCGGCGGGGAGTAATGGTTTGGTCTCGCCATCGAGCATCAGATCACCGGCGGCAAATCGTGGCCCCTCCTCTCCGCTCAGCGGGCGGGCCAAGGTCACCTGATAGCGTTTCGGCATATGATGGCGCGGTGAGATAATGCGGTGCAAGAGATCGCCGTCATCGGTCAGAAGGATCAGGCCGGAGGTGTCCTTGTCGAGCCTTCCCACAGTCGACAAGGCCGGCTCGCGTACCCGCCAGCGGTCAGGTAGCAGCTCATAAATGAGGGTCCCTGCTTCCTTGCGCGAACAGGTGACGCCCACAGGCTTGTGCAGCATCACCACCATGCCCGGCAAAGGATCAATCCGCCGCCCTTTGATCGTCAGCCGCTCGGCCAAGTCCGCACTTAAGGACAGGCGCTGGGTCTCGTCCGTAAGCACCATCCCATCCAACTGCAGCCAGCCAGCCTTTGCCATCAAGCCAATGTCGCGCCGTGATCCATAGCCCATATTGGCCAGAAGCCGGTCAAGCCGCACGCTGGCGACCTTTTTGCTCACCTCTGTACCACTCATTTCTGGGCCACTCATTTCTGGGCCCGATAAACTTTGAAGCCATCACTTTCCACGATCAATTGGCCGGTGGAAAAGCGCTTCTGCAACACAGCTTCATAGGGCAAATGGCGATTGGCGGTCAGCCACAAACACCCACCGCGCATCAACGCATTGGCTGCCGCCTCGATCATCGCAATCCCAAGGCCCTGATCCTCAACGCCTGCCCGATGAAATGGCGGGTTCATAACGATCACATCAAAATCGCTTTGCCCCGCGCCATGGGCTGCCACATCGGTCCAGACGGTGGCAAAGCGGGGGTCGGTAATCGTCAAATGCGCTGCTGCCAAGGCCCGGCGGTCAATATCATAGCCTGTGACCGATTTGACGTTGGGGCTTTTGAGGACCGCTTTTGATAATAGCCCATAGCCACAGCCAAAATCCCCCACTTTACCGGCCAGATCAGTGGGCAGGACGCTGAGTAAGGCAGAGGTTCCCGCATCCACCCGGTCCCAGCTGAACAGGCCAGGCTGGCTGAAAAAACCAAGGCCGGCGTGATGGCGCATGCCACCTTCGGCCAATGCCTCATCAAGGCCGACCACATGGTCTGGGCGGGTCCCTTCACAGATACGGTGATGGCGTTTGGGTGTGTCAGACACACACAGCCCAAAACCCGTCAGTTCCTTGGCGAGCCGCGTCCCGCCCTTATCCTTGGCCGCCAGGACAATCACGGGCGCGCCGGGCTTTAGGGCGCGCAGCGCCAAACCAATTTCATGGCGACGCTCCAACGTATTGGCTGGCGCACGCATCAACAGACCCGCATAAGTCTCAGGCGCAAGGCCGTCCAATATAGGCGACCCAGGGACAAGGGGGGATATTTGCAGGCTTCCGGCTGGAATCTCAACCAGGCCTGGCGGCACTTCACCATAGATCAAAGGACGGCTCATCGGCTTGCTCTGGGCCAGAATAATGCGCCATGCAAGCAGGCGACATCAGTCGCACCGCAATGCTTGGCTTAGATCGGCATCCGCATGATTTCCTGATAGGCTTGGATGGCCTGATCGCGGAACGCCATCATGGTCTCAAGCTGAACCTCAGCGGCCGCAACCGCAGTGACAACATCCACCATTTCCGCTTTGCCCGTCACGGCTTGAGCGGCCTGTGTTTCAGCAGCTTTGGTGGCCTCAACGGTTGAGGAGACTTGTTGAGCCAGCATGGAGGAAAAATCAAAATTGGCATTGGCGATCTGAGGACCGGTTGTCGCAGCCGCACCCCCGGATGCAGCGCCATAGGCTTTAGCGGCAAGTAGAGCAGCAGAATTCATTGGTCAGGCTTCTCCTGATCAGGCGTGCGGCGCACGCCGTGGGTTTAACGGCGCAAGAGGTCGAGCGTACGCGTCATCATGGCCCGCGCACTTTCAACCACGTTCAAATTGGCTTCATAGGCCCGCTGGGCCTCCCGCATATCGATGCTTTCGATCAGCGTGTTGACATTGGGCAGTTTGACATAGCCATCGGCATTGGCACCGGGATGGGTCGGGTCATAGCGCAAGCGGAAATCGGAGGTATCACGCTGGACCTTGGTCATTTTGACCTCGGTTGTGCCATTCTCGCGATTGAGCACTTGGCCAAACACACTGACCTTGCGCTGATAGGGGTCGGCACCGGGATTGGGTGCGGTGGAATTGGCGTTGGCGATGTTTTCGGCAATCACCTTCATACGCGCGGTCTGCGCGCGCAATCCAGAAGCTGCTACTTGCAAGGCCGCATTCATGTCTGTCATGGCCTAATCTCCTATTGCGGCTTGCGTGCGGCAAGGCGCATCAATTGCAGGCCCTTTTGGTAAAGCCCCAGGGCCGCATCATAATTCATGCGTGTATCGGCCACTTTGATCATTTGTTCTTCCAGCACCACGGCATTGCCATCCAATGTGACCTCGCTGTCGGGTGCCTTGATTGCCCGACCTGCACCCGCCGCAGGAGCCCCGCCATCAAGATGGCCAGATTGGGTCGACGCCATCCGCACCGGCATAACCGGTGCTGCCCCAGCCAGGCCTTTGCGGGCACTTGGCATTTGGCGGGCGACAGCCTCAGCAAAGGCACGTTCATCCAAATCCTTGGGCACATATTTGGGCGTTGAGGCATTGGCCACGTTTTGAGCCAACAGCTTCTGGCGTTCGTTCAAAAACCCCATGCGTTCGCGCAGAACGTCAAAGAATGGGGTATTGGTGATGCCCATGATCGGCTCCTCGCGATTCTTCGCACCTGTAATGATGAAGTGATCATGGTTAAGCACTGATTAAGAGCCCGAAGCCGGTATCATTAACTTTTGATTAACCGGAGCGGGCGACGCGGGTTGTGTGCGCTCAAATGCGCAACAAAACCTTGGACCGGCATCCAGAACAGAGGGCGACCCATGGATTTCTTCGACCTATTGCGGGCGCTGGCGGCCTTGTCCGTCACACTTGGCCTGCTGGTGGGCGCTGCTTGGCTGGCGCGCCGCTATGGTCTGATGCAAGGCCAGATGCCGTCGCTTGGGAAAGGCCGCCTCAAACTGGTTGAGCAAGTCTGGCTTGATGCTGGCCGGACCCGGGCCATGTTGATCCGCTGTGACAATCAAGAACATCTGATCTTGGTAACCCCAAACGGGGCAAGCCCCATTGCGGCCCTGCCCGCTCAACCAGAAAACCACCCCTTGCCGCCAGCCTCTGCACCAACCAGCCCGACTTTAGGCAAAGAGCTATGACCTCCAAGACCGCGCCGACACATCCTGCCTCACGCCATGCGCTCAAACAGACATTGCGCCGTTGGGTGATCATTTTTCTGAGCGCATGTGCCGCCTCACTTTTAGGCGTGGCCACAGCAGCGGCCCAATCGATCAATCTTGACCTTGGCAGCGGCACCGGCCTGACTGAACGCGTCGTCCAGACGGTGGCTCTGATCACCATCCTGTCATTGGCCCCATCGGTCGTGATCATGACCACCAGTTTCGTGCGCATCGTCGTGGTCTTATCATTGCTGCGCACCGCCATTGGTCTGCAACAAGCCCCGCCCAATGCCGTGATGGTGTCTTTAGCTTTGTTCCTGACCGCTTTCATCATGCAACCGACGTTCGAGCGGGCGTGGAATGATGGCATTGCGCCGATGACGCGCCAAGAATTGACGATGGAACAGGCGTGGCCGCGCACGACCGAGCCCTTGAAGCGCTTCATGCTGGCCCAGACGCGGGAAAAGGATTTGGAGCTGTTTGTGCGTCTGGCCCGCATCCCCGTACCCCAATCGCCCCAAGCCTTGCCAATGCGGGTCGTCACACCTGCTTTCATGGTATCAGAATTGCGCCGAGCCTTTGAAATCGGCTTCCTGCTCTTTGTCCCATTTCTTGTTATTGATCTGGTGGTTGCCTCACTTTTGATGGCGATGGGGATGATGATGTTGCCCCCGGTCGTGGTGTCATTGCCGTTCAAGCTCATCTTCTTTGTGCTGGTTGATGGCTGGCGATTGGTCGCAGAAAGCTTGGTGCAAAGCTTCCGCGCCCTGCCGCCTGGCTAAAGCATCGTAAAGCATCGTGCCGAAAAGTGGGGACCGGTTTTCGGCGCAAACGATGCGAGAAAAAGAGAACAATACATCGTGCCGAAAAGTGGAGACCTCTCTGCGCTTTTGCGGCACAAGATCCCGGATCGGCTTCGCCGTCCGGGATGACAGCGCGCTTTATTGGCTGACCTAACTAAAGGATGTCATCCCCGCCGGAGCGTAGCGAAGAGCGGGGACCTCTATGCGCACGTGCGGCGCAATGAGGTCCCGGATCGGCTTCGCCGTCCGGGATGACAGCGCGCTTTATTGGCTGACCTAACTAAAGGATGTCATCCCCGCCGGAGCGTAGCGAAGAGCGGGGACCTCTATGCGCACGTGCGGCGCAATGAGGTCCCGGATCGGCTTCGCCGTCCGGGATGACAGCGTGGTTTATAGGCTGACAATACTAAACGATGTCATCCCCGCCGAAGCATAGCGCAGAGCGGGGACCCCCTCGTGCAATGTGCAATGAGATCCCGGATCGGCTTCGCCGTCCGGGATGACACCCATTTATAAATGCAACCAACTCCAAACGATGTCATCCCCGCCGGAGCGTAGCGGAGAGCGGGGACCTCCTCGTGAAAATGCGCCACAAGGTCCCGGATCGGCTACCGCCATCCGGGATTGTCTGTTTGTGATGTGTCAGTATGGTTGGGCTGGTTAGGCAATTTGGTGGGTGGCCGCCCACCAAATTGCCGACGTTGGTACGACCGTGCCGGGATCGGGTTTGAGGCCCGTTGTCAT
>NZ_BFBR01000007.1:96337-239059 GCF_003112735.1 Candidatus Phycosocius bacilliformis | reverse complement strand
ATGACAACGGGCCTCAAACCCGATCCCGGCACGGTCGTACCAACGTCGGCAATTTGGTGGGCGGCCACCCACCAAATTGCCTAACCAGCCCAACCATACTGACACATCACAAACAGACAATCCCGGACGGCGAAGCCGATCCGGGACCTTGTGGCGCACCTGCGCATGGAGGTCCCCGCTCTCCGCTGCGCTCCGGCGGGGATGACATCGAAAGAACTTAGAAGCGCTTTGGTGCCCAATCTGGTCACCAAACCGCAACCTCAATTGTTCTTGCGACAGCTGGGTGGTCAAGTGCGCAGCTTTGCTGCGTCGCGATGCGATCGGTTTTCAAAGAAAACCGACACTTGACGACCCAGATGTCGCGCTCAAACTCGACCATCCGTTTTGGTGAAACACAGGTTTCACCAAACGGTTCTGAGTAGAAAAGCCAAACCTACACCACTGTCATCCCGGACGGCGAAGCCGATCCGGGACCTTGTGCCGCAATAGCGTAAGCAGGTCCCCGCTCTTCGCTTCGCTTCGGCGGGGATGGCAAAATCTAAGCCACCAGGCTTGGCAACCACAATGACAGGGCTGGGAAGATCATGACGAGGATCAGCACAATCAGGGCGGCCAGATAGAAGGGCCACATGCCGCGGACGGCTTCCATCACGCTGATCTTGCCGATGGAGGCCCCCAGGAAGAGGACTGAGCCCACTGGCGGTGTGACAAGACCAATCCCGGCAGACAGGATCAGCACCACGCCAAAATGAACCGGATCAATATGATAGGCCTTTGCGACGGGCAGGAAGATGGGTGTTGAAATAATGATCAGTGGGGCAAGGTCCATAAAGGTGCCCAGAACCAGCAAGCACAACACCATCAGCGCCAAGACGGTCAGCTTGTCATGGGCGATGGCCTTCATGGCGTCGACGGCATGGGCTGGCACTTGCAAATAGGCCATCATCCAGCCAAAGGCGCCGGCAGCCCCAATCACGAACAGAACCGAACCTGTGGTGCGGGCCGCACCGCGCGCTGCCTCGACAAAGGCCTTCCAACTCAAGCTGCGATAGACCAGCAAAGTCACCAGAACCGCATAGACCACAGCGACAGACGCGCTCTCGATGGCGGTGAAAATGCCTGCCTTGATCCCGACAAAGATGATGAGCACCAGAACAAGTGCGGGCAAGGCCGTGACCAATGTTGTCAATATGGCTTTAAGCGCAACCCGGCCTTCGGCCTGATAGCCTCGCCGCACCGCCAGCACATAAGCGGTGATCATGACGGCAATTGCCAACATAAAAGCGGGGATAATGCCTGCCGAAAACAGCGCGGTGATCGAAATACCGCCGCCAGCTGCCGCCGAGAACAGGATCATATTATGTGAGGGTGGCACCAAAAGTGCGACAAGGGCAGCTGAAATCGTGACATTGACCGCATAGTCGCGATCATAGCCGCGCTGGGCCATTTGCGGGATCATGGTGCCGCCGACGGCGGAAATGTCGGCAATGGCTGACCCGGAAACCCCGCCAAACAAGGTCGAGGCCACCACGCTAACTTGGGCCAGACCCCCGCGGAAGCGGCCGACCAAAGCGCTTGCCAGCGCAATGATCCGTGCCGAAATCCCGCCCTTGAGCATAAGCTCCCCCGCAAACACGAACAGCGGGATCGCCAATAGGCCGACTGAGGCAATGTCGGCTGCGGCCTGTTGACCAACCACAATCGGGGGGATGCCAACCACCAAGGCCGCCGCAATGGTCGACACGATCAGCGCGATAGCGACTGGCGCGCCCAAGACCAGCAGCAGGGCAAAGACGAGAAACAGTGCCGCAAGTGCCATTGTCTTAGCCCTCCCCAGAAGATTGACGCGCCAGCAGACGCTCAAGCGCAAAGATCGCCATGATGCTGGCCCCGACCGCAAAAGGCACATAGCGCAGGCCTGCGGGCAAAGGTGCGCCGGCCATTTGAACGGTCCAATTGTCCGCCGCCAGCATGACGCCCCAATAGGCCAGAAGCAGCGCAACCAAGAGTGTCAGCGCCAATAAGAGCCGCCGGACCAGCCCGCCAAGGCCTGCGGGCATGGCGTCAAGAATGTTGGAAAAGGAAAAATGTGTGCCATCGCGCACGCCCACGGCTGCGGCCATCATCACGGTCATGCCCATGAAGAATACCGAAACAGGCTCAGTCCAACCGGGGGAATTGTTCAAAACATAACGGGCAAACACCTGCCAGGCTTGCACCAAAGTGATGATGACCAATCCTGTCATCGCGACAGCCCGACAAAGGTCTGCCAGCCGGTCCAGAAAGCTTGGGGTCGACAAGGGCGTGTCATCTTCAGTCATGTCACACCATGGCTCTGACTGCGGCGAACAAACGCGCGACATCGGGATGTGTAAGGCGGGCGCGATTGACGGGCTCGCAGGCTTGTTTGAAGGTCGCGCGGTCCACGTCGACCATTTTGGTTCCCGCTTTTAGGGCGCGATCGCGCGACTCGGCTTCAAAACGCGCCCAGTTTTGACGCATCACCTGAACCGAGGCTTTGGCCAGCTCGCGCAAGGTCGCCTGATCGGTTGTGCTCAAACGCGCGAAGCTCTTGGCCGACATCAGAAGAAATTCAGGCGAATAAGAGTGGCGCGTATTGGACCAATAATGGGCCACTTCCACATGACGGGAGGAGTCAAAAGTCGGCCAATTGTTTTCTGCCCCATCGATCAATCGACTCTGCAAGGCAGAGTAAACCGCGCCAACGCCCAAAGGCGTGGGATTTGCCCCCATGGCAGCGACTGCATCTATGAACACATCTGATTGCGGCACTCGGATTTTGAGGCCCTTGAGGTCAGAAGGTTGCACAATTGGCCGGTGGGTATTGTAGAAGCACCGCCCGCCTGCATCATAAGCCGCAAGCCCAATCAGGCCCCTATTTGCAAAACTGTTGAGGATTTCTTGCCCGATGGCGCCGTCCAGCACCCGATGCAGATGCGCGTCATCTTCGATGCCAAATGGCATGCAGACCACTTGGGTCAATGGAAACGCATTGTTGAGGGAAGCAGCATTCACCCGGCACATATCAATGACACCGGATTGGGCAAGCGCGATCGTGTCATCCTCCACCCCCAATTGTCCGGACGGATAATTGCGAATCGTGAGCCGGCCTTGGGTTTGTTCGCTGAGCCTTTGCCCGAGCCATTTAACCGCCTCAACCGTGGGATAGCCGTCACGGTGCACATCACAGGCAGTCAGCACGCCACCATGGTCGGCAGGTTCGCAGGCAGCCAACAGCCCCCCACCCGCCAAAGCCATAACAAACCGTCGGTTTAGCCTCATGATGGGATTCCTTCCAAGGAGGTCAGCGGCCAATGACAGGCAAGCGTGCCATCAGGGCCAAAGTCCGCCACAGCATGCTGGCCCGGCAATAGATCATGCACACCCGAGACCGCCCCGGTTGACACCAACATCCCACGCGTCAGCGGCAGACCGCGCGCGGCCGCACAATTGAGGGCAAAGACCAATGATTGGGTGATGCCACCGGGGAAGGCGGTCACATCGCCCTGTCCGACCAGATGATCATTGATGCTGACCTTGCATGCCAAGCCATGGAGGCGCACGCGCCAGTTGTCGACGGGTTGGCCCAAGATTAAGCCCCAATTATTGCCGAAGTCCGAGACCACAACGGTCGGGCCCAATTCATTGATCGTGGCCAATGGACTTCCGGCCAGCTCAATCCCGGTCCACAGATTGCCGACCAATTCGAGTGCTGTGTGCGCGTCATAATTGGTTTTGGCCGGATCGGCATCATCGGATAATTCGAAGACATATTCGCCTTCTACTGCGCAAAAGCCATGTTCGATGGCGGCGAACTTGGCTTCCTCGCGCGCCTCAATCCGGCTCAAGGATTTTGCGAAAATGGGGCCGATCAGCCGATCCGTGCCATATACATCGACCAACTCGCCCAATATCCGGCCAACCTTCCAGCCAATGAGCTGGTCTGGCCATGTGGCGATGGCCACATCTTGAATGCGGTAGCTGTCGGCCAAAGCCGTCGGCATTGGCCCCGGAAAGGTGGCGAGCGGGGTCCGGTTCAGGCGGGCAATGCGGAACCTTTCAGCGATGGCGCTTGGGATGCTGTCGGGCTCTTGAATGGTTTGGCCAGTCTGAAGCATGGGTACTTATGTCCTTCGAATTTCATGATTGCGCATTTTGGAAACCGGTGTCAATATGGCTGAACCAGACAAAATTGTGGGTCAGCACAGGCATTGGACCCACGCATGGGGGGAGAGGCGGCATGAACCGCAGGCAGCTATTGGCGACGGGGTCGGGTGTTGTGTTGGGCTGTTTGAGCGGGGCTGTGTCGGCCGCACCAGCCAAGACCGGGTCGCAGGCGTCAGCTTCTGCCACGGGCCCGTTGGCGTTTCCCGGCGCCGTGGGCTGGGCGGCAGAAACCCGCGGTGGACGCGGGGGGCAAATCTTGCGGGTGACGACCTTGGCGAAAGACGGCCCAGGGTCCTTGCGCGCCGCCTTGGAGACCAAAGGCCCGCGCATCATTGTTTTTGAGGTCGGTGGGGTCATTGATCTTGACGCAACCACCTTGCGGTTGACCGAACCCTTTGTCACCATAGCCGGCCAGACAGCACCGTCGCCCGGGATTACGCTGATCCGTGGCGGCTTGGACGTGACCGCCTCAGAGGTCATCATGCGCCACATCCGCATCCGCGCCGGGGAGGCGGGTAAGCCTAAAATGAGTGGCAATGACTTTGATTCATTTTCCACCATCGGGGCCAGCAATGTGATCGTCGACCATTGCAGTCTGACCTGGGGAACCGATGAAAATCTCTCCGCGTCAGGGCCGCGATTTACCGGCACGACGCCCGACGCGTGGCGGCAGGGCACCTCCCGCCGGATTACCTATTCCAACAATCTGATTGCGGAGAGCCTGTCGCATGCGACCCACGCCAAAGGCGAACATTCCAAAGGCTCTCTCATCCACGATAATGTCAGCGATATTCTGATCTACCGCAACATCTATGCCCATAATGTTGAGCGTAATCCATTGTTTAAAGGCGGGGTGCGGGGGGCGATTGTCAATAATCTGATCTATAATCCGGGCTTCCGGGCCATCCATTACAATCTGATGGCCAATGAGTGGGGGGATAAGCCTTTCCAGACCGGCCGCATGACTGTGATTGGCAATGCTTTGCGCGGGGGGCATGATACCGCGCCCGGTCTGCCATTGGTGATGCTAGGAGGCCATGGCGATCTTGACCTTTATCTACAAGGCAATCTTGCCCAAGACCTGCACGGCAAAGCATTGCCGCAAGTGGGGCGCTACACATCTGGGACAGCGGCCATCAATGTGGCCAAACAACCCCTCGATCTGCCGCCGCGCCTGCCGATCAGCCCCGCAGCGGGTTTGGAGCGCGATTTATTGACCCATGTCGGCGCGCGTCCTTGGGACCGTGATGCCCATGACGTCCGCATTCTTGCAGATATTGCCGAGGGTCGCGGCCATATCATCGACAGCGAGACCGAAGTGGGCGGCTATCCGGTACAAAAGCCGACCTATAAAGCCTTTGTCCCCGAAGATTGGGACCTGGACACCATGGAGCCCAAGCGGCCAGACGTGCTTGATTCAGGGGCTAAAGCACGGGGTACCTGAGGGCTGTCTCACCTCTGGCTTGCAACGGCGGGAAAGCCGTGTGCGGCCGCCCAGTCCAGCACCAGCATCGGCCAGACGGCGAGCGGGGTGCCCGCAATCCCCCTGAGCCCAATTCCGTGCCCGCCCGTCTCAAACACATGCAGGCTGGTGGGCACGGCTTGCGCCCGCGCCGCTTGGGCGAGCATCAGCGCATTGTCGACTGGAACGGCACGATCATCGCTGGCATGAAGGATAAACAGGGGTGGTGCGTCAGGGCGGACATTCTGTTCCAGCGAATAGGCCGCAATGGCTTCCGGCGTTGGTGCGATTCCGATCAGATTGTCGCGTGACTTGGGATGGGCAAAAGGGGCCGTCATGGTCACAACCGGATACATCAGCACGGCAAGGTCTGGCTTGGCAGACAATTTGTCGATGTCATCGACTGGCCTTTGGGTGGCTTGGTCGAATTTGAGCGCCAATGACCCAGCCACATGACCGCCAGCTGAAAACCCCATCACCATGATCTTGGTCGGATCAATCCGGTCCTGTGAGGCCCGCGCCCGAATAATCCGCATCGCCCGCTGCGCATCCTGCAGAGGCGTGTCGGGTCCTGCAGCCCAGCCTTGATGTGGTAGCCGATAGCGCAGCACATAGACCTGAAAGCCGGCCTCAGAAAAATGCTTGCCCCCTTCATACCCTTCCTTGTCTACCACCACCCACGAATAGCCCCCGCCTGGAATGATCAGAATGGCCGCGCCATTGGGTCTTTTGGGCGTAAAGACGGACAGATTGGGACGGCTGACATTGTGGACGGCACGGTCCACCAACCCAAAGGGGTTGTCGCGTTGAACCATGGTTTCGTGGGGCAGACGCTCAAGTGCGCCCGGCACCTCACCCGGCCACAGGTCAAGCATAAAGTCAGGCTCAATCGCCGCCGCAGACTGGCTAAGCTGTGGGGTGCCGGTCTGTACCCCCGCCCAAGAGCTACCCCCAGCCCAATTGACCATAAGGACAACACAAAAAGTGAGACAGGCACCCATGCGCTGCTGTGTCTTTGCCATGGTCTGTGTCTCCCCGGTTCAGCCACACAGGCAAAATGGGCTGGTCTTATCCGCCTGGTGGAGTGGCGAAGATTCTTGATCATGTCTGACGCTGCGTCGCATTTGGCCATCTTGCCTGGCATTTGCGCTTCTTTTGGGGCCAAGGGCCAATCCTGCCATGGTTTGGCAAGGTTTGACGCCAAAAAACGCCCCCACTACAGACTGTTGCAGCATCGTGCGCCACGCGCAGTCTGCTGGCAAGGGCTGTAGGCGTACGGGGCTTTCCCTGATAGGTGGAGAGCCTGTCAGACTGCGCGTCCTCGAAAGTAACGACCACTCTCATGTCATCATCCGACCCGTCCTCCCGCAAGCCCGCTGCGAGCCCTTCAGGCTCGGCAAAAGCGCTGTCGGGCCTGGGTGTTTTGAGCGAGGCAGAGCGCGACAAGTTTGCTGATTTGATGGAGGCGGTGGCCGAACATCGCGACAAGTCGGCCTTTGCCACGTTGTTTTCCTATTATGGTCCACGCGTGAAGGCCTATCTCATGCGATTGGGGGCCGATAATGCATTGGCCGAGGAACTTGCACAGGACGTCATGGTCACAGTCTGGCGCAAAGCCGACCTGTTTGACCGCACCCAGGCGTCAGTCTCAACATGGCTGTTCAGAATCGCCCGTAACAAGCGGATTGATGCGATCCGGCGCACCACCAAGCCTGAGCTTGACCCCAATGATCCGCTCTTATTGCCCTCTGCACCCGAAGCCGCTGATTCCCTCGTAAGCGGGGCAGAGCGTGATCAATTGGTGCGCGCGGCTTTGGTTGATTTGCCAGAGGAACAAAGGTTGCTGCTGCAGCAGGCTTTCTATGATGGCCTGTCTCACCGTGAAATCGCTGAACAAACCGGCACGCCGCTTGGCACCGTCAAGTCGCGGTTGCGCTTGGCTTTTCTCAAGCTACGCGCCAAGCTGGACAGTCCCGACTGAGGTCTTGTCGGGCTTTGACCTTGACGTTAGGAAATGGCAATCAATATCCTGTAAGTGTGTGTTGGGCGGGGGGTGACGCCGCCCGGTTTGCAAACCTTATCCATTGAACGATCAAGAAGAGCCTGCCGGAACCACGGCAGCCGCGTGAAGGGCACCAGCTGGGGAAGATGATGATCAGCGCTTATTCTGATGACATCCTGGCCGCAGATCCTGCCCTGCGTCTTTTGATCGACACCCGGGCAGCCTTGATTGGTGAGGATCAATTTGGGGCTGATGTTGCAGCGGATCTGGCCGATTGCGTGGGTGGTATTGCCTTGGAAGCAGAAGTTGCCTCTGAGGTGTCAGCCTCGTTTTTCACCGATGTCTTAGAGCGGATCGAGGCGCTGGAGGCCGATCAGACCCAGATGCGCGAGGCGGCTCAGGCGGCGGGGCGGGCGCTGGATGAATTGCTGGGCTTGCCCCAACCCCTGCGGGATTTGAGTTTGGATGCCATTGCCCGTGACGGCTGGGCCTTTGCAGGTCCCGGCGTGAAGTCGATGGTGCTGGACACAGGCGGGACTTTGCGCACCAAATTGATGCGGATAGAGCCCGGCCATGGGGCCCCCCATCATGACCACACGGGTACTGAATATACTTTGGTCGTCTGCGGGGCGTTTGCCGATGAAACCGGCCGCTTCGGGCCGGGCGATCTGTCGGTCAAGCACAAGGGGCAAGTGCACCACCCGGTTGCATTGCCCGGCCCTGTCTGCCTGGCTTTGACGGTGGAAGAAGGCGATATCGCTTTGACCGGGGCTTTGGGCCTCTTGCAGCGCCTGTTCACCCGCCATTGAGTGTGATGGCGCTTTGAGACGGCCCGGCGCTGCCCACCTGCCAGCACCAGCCTCTTGACCCCCGGCCCGGACGCGGCAATGAAGCCGCATAAGTAATCCCCATGTGTCATGTGCCAGCCGCATGATCGCAGGCTTTGGCAGTGTCAGGAGCGCCCATGAGCAGCGAAACCAAGGAAAATGGCTATCCCACCGGCAATTTGATGCAAGGCAAGCGTGGCCTTGTGATGGGGGTGGCCAATGACAAGTCGATTGCATGGGGCATCGCCAGCCAGCTGGCTGCCCAGGGCGCAGAACTGGCCTTCACCTATCAGGGGGAGGCATTGGAAAAGCGCATGCGGCCTTTGGCCGAAAGCGTGGGCTCCAGCCTGATCCTGCCGTGTGATGTCACCGATGATGCCGCGATGGATCAGGTGTTTGCGACTTTGGCCGAAAAATGGGGTCGGCTCGACTTTCTTGTCCATGCCATTGCGTTTTCCGATAAGAATGAGCTCAAAGGCTCGTTTGTTGAAAACACGACGCGGGAAAACTTCCTGCGCACGATGGATATTTCGGCATTTTCTTGGGTGGCCTGTGCCAAGCGGGCAGCCCCACTGATGGGGCCGGGCAGTTCAATGGTGACATTGTCCTATCTGGGCGCAGAGCGGGTTTTGCCGTCCTATAATGTGATGGGCGTGGCCAAAGCGGCACTGGAAGCTGCGACGCGCTATATTGCACGTGATCTGGGCCCCAGTGGCATTCGCGTCAATGCGATCAGTGCCGGGCCGATGCGGACGCTTGCTTTAGCGGGCATTCAAGGCGGCCGCGGTCTGGTCAATACCGGGCGCGAATGGTCGCTGATGAAAGAAGACACCACGATGGAAGGGATCGCAGGCTGCGCCTTGTGGCTCTTGTCGGACCTTGGCCGTTCCACCACGGCTGAAGTCATCCATGTTGATGCTGGCTTCCATGTCGTCGGCGTACCCGATGGTCTGAACGAAGGCTAGACCGGCCCATTGCCGATGATTTCCCACAGCGACGATTATTTCTCCAAGGGATGTGGTCGCTGTGGGCGATTTGAAACGCCGGAATGTTCCGTACATCTCTGGGGGGCAGGACTTGGGGCCTTACGGCAGATTTGCCGGCAAGCTGGCCTGACTGAAACTGTGAAATGGGGCCATCCCTGTTATCAGGAGGGGGGCCGCAGCATCGCGCTCATAGGCGCGCAGCGCGATGGCTTTATTCTGACCTTCGTCAATGCCGCGCTCTTAAAAGACCCAGCGCAAATCCTAAAGCGCGCTGGCCCCAATAGCCAGACAGCCGACCTCGTGCGGTTTAATCATGTGACAGAGGTCCAAGCCTTGGCCCCGACATTGCGGGCCTATTTGGCTGAGGCGATTGGCTATGCCCGTGAGGGCATCAAGCCCCCCAGAGCCCAAGCAGAATTCGACTTGCCCGAGGAGCTGATCGAGGCCCTCGATGCCGATCCAGAGCTGGCACACGCCTTCCACGATCTAACCCCAGGCCGACAGCGCAGCTATGCCATCGCGCTCAGCTTGAGCCAAAACCCCGTCACCCGCCGGGCGCGGATCGAAAAGTATCGTCCAAAAATCTTGCGCGGTAAGGGGGCGATGGAGCGGGAATAGGGGGGCTTGGCGTATGAGCTGCATTTTGGAAAGACGGCACGTTCACAACACCCAAAGGTGTCTATTTACCGGATAGATAATTCATGATCCTATGGGCACATCTCGTTGAGCTATCTGAATGCGTCGCATGATTGATCAAGCTACATTGCCTCTGTGGTCTCATAGGCTGCGACGAGCAGCCCTCGTTCTGCTCGGTTTGACGTGTCAACCAGCTATGGTGGCCGCACAGCAAGGCCCAATACGTGAGGTGCAGCCTCAGGGATTGGCAAAGAAGTCGTCACCGTCAAACGCACAGACTCGGAAAAATCCAATGCTGAACACTGAACTTCATGCGGCTGCGGAAGCTTTGGCCGAACAGCTCATTTTGGCGCAGGGCAAGTATGGGTCCCACAAAATGCTCCTTGTTTTGCAAGGTTCATATAATGATGGATGGACACTCAACTTGTTTACGGAAGAGGCCCCAGGGCGCATTCGTGTTGAGGCAGATGATAAAGGCATTGAATTAGGGTTCTTTTTTGCAGTCGAAGACGCCACCGAGAAAGATGCCCGCGGTGCCAAGCGCGATATTCGGCTGTTGATCGAGAATGGCCGCTTCACCATTGATATTGTCTATGAAGCAGACATTCCAAAACATATGATAGAATTGCTCACCATCGAAGAATTGGATGCGATGAAGGTTGGAAAGACTGTTGACGAGATGTCAGCGGCCAACAGACTTCGCAAGGATAAAAGACTGATCGCTTATTCCGAGCTTTACTTTGGTGATGCGCAGTTGATTGCGCACAATCTGCCGATCTTCCCAGGTTCTGGCTATAACCGCACCGATATTCGGACGGGCGAGGATATTCCTTGGCCAGAAGGGGAACAACCTGAAGGCCCTCCCGAGGGCGAGGAGCCTAAGCTGGGCCTGAGAGACGAATAGGCAGCCCTGAGGCCTGCCCCATAGGCTGCAGTCCGCCGTGAATGCACTGTTCTGATCGCCACCGGCTGAAGCTTCTTCTGCTTTGGATCGCCTTTGCAGCAGGCTCTGCTTCCACAAAGGCGATAATCAAGTTTCACCCCCAACCTTCCTAAGAAGATTTGTCGTGCACCCTCAAGGCAAGCAGAGCGATGCGTTGAGCTGGACCAGTTTAACAGCTCATAACTAGTTGTATTCACGGCTCTTTCGTGGTCACTTCACATACATCTGTGCCATGAAGGAGTTCGCTATAGCGCTTCGTATGAGATAAATGAGAATAGGCATGGACTGTCAAACTTGCAGGTTGATAATCGTGTGTGTAACAATCTTGTGTTGCTGTGACTAGAAAGTTCAATCTTTGAACCAACTCTCGATGTACGACGCTCAAGATCAGTTCTGTGTTCAGGCTCTTCGTCAATGGAATTTGTTCTAAGGTCGGTCAGTGAAGTGTGATGATTGAAGTGGTCAGCAATTTCAGTGTGAGTTCTTTGGACCATGCATTCAGTGGGCCTCTTAACAGCCCATGGCGACGTAAGGGGATGTGACTCAGGAGCGAAAAATGCTAACCAAAATAACTCTGAACAATGCTGCTACGTTTGAGAATGGTGAGGTCTTAGACGATCTCAAGAGATTAAACTTTATCTTTGGAACAAATGGGACAGGCAAAACAACCATAAGCCGGCTTCTGCGTGACAATACAAAGTTCCCAGATTGCGAGTTGAATTGGGTCGACAACATTCCGATCAATGCGCTTGTCTACAATGCAGATTTTGTAGAAGAAAATTTTCGCGAGGACAGTGATATTCAGGGCGTCTTCACCTTAGGAAAGGATGAGGGTGACGAGGCTGAAGATCTAAAAAGAGCTATCGAAGAATCAAAAATTGCCAAAGAATTGGCAGAGAAGGCAAAAAATTCACTGGAAGGGGATGAACAAAAGGCAGGACTAAAAACCAGAAAGGAAAAAAGCATAAAGACCTTTGTCGATTTATGCTGGAAGGAAAAAGACAATTTTCCTAAATTGAGGGATGGATTTCAGGGCAGCCTTAATTCAAAAGAAGCATTCAAGAACACAGTCCTTGAAAAATATAATGATCGAAGCAAGACCAAGATATTTGAACAATCAGAATTAGAAAATGAAGCGGCTTCTTTGTTTGGTGATAAACCAATGGAACTGGCCGACTTTCCCCCGATAGATTTATCTATAATCAAATCAATCGAGGATGAAGTTATCTTTCAAACACCAGTCTTGGGAAGCGCCGATACCTACCTATCTTCAATGATTTCCAAACTAGACAACGCAGACTGGGTAAGAAGTGGAATTCACTTTCACGAACTAAGCGACGACCATTGTCCGTTTTGTCAGCAGCAAACCGATGAAGCATTCAAGGATGCATTGAAAAATTTGTTTGACGAGACTTACGAAAAGGCCATGAACACGATCAAGGAGTACGGTCAGAGGTATCGAGCGGAAATTGAAGCGATCGAGAACTTGATATTGCGACTCCCTGAGTTCCCAACGTCTATTGTCGATAGTCAAAAATTTAGGGATCAACTAAATAGTTTCGTGTTGTCCCTAAAGTTGAATTTAGAAAAAATTCGTGAAAAGTGGAAGGAGCCAAGTAAGAAAGTCGAACTTTATAAATCTAAGGAAGTGGCCGATGAAATTCAGAATCTATCGAAATCAATATCGGAAAAGGTAATTCTACACAATAAACTGGTTGGTGACCTGAAGAGCAAAACCGAAGAGCTAAAGCACAAAATTTGGCGGCTTTTCATTGAGAAAATAAAAGCGAGTATTGAGAATTTTATCTCCGAACAAAGTATCTTTGATTCCGAGATCGCCGAAGCCGAGAAAATCGTTAAAGACGAAAATGAAAAACTAGAGGTTAGGGGGCGTACTATAGCAGAAATTTCAGCTCGGGGAACAAGTATCAAGCCTACTATGTTAGCTATGAATAAGCTACTTGAGGGATTTGGCTTCAACAGTTTTAAACTCGCCTTGACGGCAGCTGAAGACGGTTATCAGATTGAGCGTGAGAATGGCGAGCTAGCCTGCACCAGCTTGAGTGAGGGAGAGCGAACTTTTATCGCCTTCTTGTATTTTTACCACCTTGTTATGGGAGCAAACAAACCCGAAGAAGTTGTTGCTAGTAGAATTATTGTGATTGACGATCCAGTATCCAGCTTGGACAGTGATGTTTTGTTTATAATTAGTAGCCTTTTGAAAAAGTTGTTCAAAATGGTCTTCAAAAAGGATGGAAGCATAAAGCAAATTTTTATTCTAACTCATAATGTCTATTTTCATCGTAATATCACCAGTAACCTATCCTATAAGCCTTTTATCGAGGAGATCAAGAATGATAACAAACCAAAAATCAAAATTGTAAATATTGGATTTTGGGTAACGAAAAAGGCGGATAGGGTATCTACAGTCTGCAAGTACGGCGCGAAGAACCCGATCACAAGCGGATATGAACTTCTATGGCAGGAAGTAAGGCATGCCATCAACTCCCCGGGGGGCGGTCACGTGAGCGCCTCGTTCCAAAATACAATTCGTCGAATTTTGGAGCACTACTTCAGTTTTTTGGGCGGGAAAGAACTGACCTCTTTACAAAAAGAGTTTCCTGATGCAGACGAAATCCTGTTCAACTCAATGATATCATGGGCAAACATGGGTTCGCACGGAGCAATAGACGAAGTCTACATTGCCCCAGTCCACTGTGAACTCGAAGTTTTTCTTAAAACATTCAGGAAAGTATTTGAGACTTTCGGTCAAGAGCAGCACTACGAGATGATGCTTGGAAAATCATAGATTCCGCCACTATTTTAATGGTATGTTTGTGCCATGTGTTTTGATTGAATATTGTTTATTATTGTCTACGTATAAGTTCGCTTTTGGTTTTCGAAGTATTCGAATTCGCTATGTCCTCCTCTGGTTATGTGAACTTCACCCGCCATTTAGACCGACACCCCCCCCTAAAACGCCTTCGTTAGCCCAAACTGGACCTGCCGAGGTGGGCCGGGCAGGATCCCGCGTGAGCGGTCGGTAATGGTGCGGGCATCGGTGGCATTTTTGACCGCGATATAGACACCGACTGGCCACGTGTCTGGGTGCAGGTTCAAGGTCACATTCCAATTGTCAGCCGCTTTGATCCGGCCCCGCTGGCCATCGGCAGTGGGGACCACTGTGTTGAGATCGTCGGTAAACATCTTGCCCGTGTGGCCATATTCAATCTGCACGTCCGCATCCGTGCCCCATTGATAGCCCACGGCCATATTGATCAGCCATTCGGGTGCATAGGGCAGGCGGTTGCCGGTTACTTGGACCGCACTTGATCCCGGCACGGCTGAGAAACGGCGGCTGTCATAGCGGGCGTCACCGACATAGGTGACAGCAGCCCGAAAGGTTAGGTCATCGCCTGCCATCACACCCATGTCGACCAATGAGCCCCGCACCGAGGCCTCCAGCCCCTGATGCAAGGTTGAGCCTGCGCTGGTGAGGGTGGCACCAATGCCGCCTGCGACCGAGCTTGGCACGATCTGATTGTCAAACGCCATGCGGAACCAGGTGACATCAAAGCCAAGGCCTTTGACGATATCGCCCCGCAGGCCGGCTTCCCAATTGGTGCTGGTTTCAGCCTCGAGATTGACTGAGCTCCCGGTGGAATTGTTGATGGCATCTTCAACCCGTGGCGGGGAGAAGCCTTCATGTACGCCGACATAGGCTGTAAGTCGCGGCTGAATCCGATACGAGATGCCAAGACCTGGAATCCATGCGACCACCCTGTCTTCACCGGCAATCGGGCTGGCCGCATTGAGGCGATTGATGCGCTTCAGGTCAATATGCTCATAGCGCAGACCCGGGCTGATCGTCCAAGCCCCGATGGTGGCTTTGGTGGTGGCAAAGCCGGACCAAGCCTCAACATAGCGCAGATTATTCTCCCGAACCCCGGCATTGATGCTGGTGCCCGGCGTCCGCCCGGTGGGGGTGTCGGAATTGATCTGCAACCGGTTCTGGCGCTCATCATTATAGCGCAGGCCGAATTCGCTCTCGAGACTGGCTGGCCCCAGCTCATCGACCCGGCTCAACCGGCTTTCAAGCCCATAGGTCTGATATTCACGCAGACGGCCTTCATTGCCACAGCTCGTCAAGAGATTGGCCATCGTGCCACAGCTGGGATCGCTGGCATCATTGGGGCGCTGGGCGGAATTGGATGATTGGCGCCACCAATCGCGATCAAACCAGGAAAATGAGGCTGAAGTCTTGAGCGTGGTGGTTTCATCAAGTGACCAAGCCCACAGAACCGAAGCCCCGACGCGTACGGCCTTGAATCCATCATTGACGAACGGGTTCTGCCGCGGATTGGCCAGATATTCAGCTTGCGTCAGGCCCGAATAAGTCACCTGACTATCTTCATGATAGCGGCTGAGACGCAAAGCCACATCATGATTGGCACCAAAGCTCTTTTCCAGCTTCAGATAAATGTCTTGAACCTTAAGCGCCTGATTGTCGCGCACCCCGTCGGACTGGGTGGCATTGGCATGCAAGAGCGCGCGAACATCCCCGATCGGCCCGCCCAGATTAAGGTCTGCCTCGCCATATCCGCGATCACCCCCCGACAGGGTGATCTGGCCGGTCAGCACATCGGGTGCGCGTGGGGTGACATAATTGATCACGCCGCCCACCGTATTGGGGCCAAAGCGGATCTGGCTTGCCCCCTTCAGCACTTCGATCCGGTCATATCGGCGAATGGGGGGATGATAATAGGTCGCATTGTCGCCATAGGGCGCATAGCTCAACGGCAGGCCATCTTCGAGCAGGAGAACCTTGGACGAGCGCGTCGGCGACAGGCCCCGAATGCCGATATTGGGTCGCAACCCCATGCCTTCTTCGTCGCGGGCAAACACGCCCGGCGCTTGACGCAGAGCCTCATTGACGTTGAGAACGCGCGCCTTGACCAAATCTGTCTGCTCAATGGTTGACCCTGATCCGGCAATGGTGCGCAGACCATCGCGCTGGCCGATGACGATCACAGTCTCAACCTGGCTGGCTTCGGCACTAGCACTTGCTGCCGCCGCATAACAGGGAACCAGCACGCCAAGACAGGCAAGATTAGCCAGAAGGGCAGGGCGCAGGCGGTTGTTTTTGGAAGTGATAATCATTCGCGACTCTTATTGCGAATGACTTGCAAATGCAATTCACCCGAGCTGGGAATGTCAGTTCTTGCTGTGTTTTTCCGATTGCGGGGAGGTAATGGGCCAGAACGATCATGTTTTGAGCAGTCTTTGGACAAACCGCACAAAAGGGGGTGACATTCTGCCAGCGCACCTACATGTAAGCCTGTATTAGGCCGCCCGCGCGCCCAAGGCGAGACCGCTTGGCTTGCACGAATGACTTGAGCAAGGGTATGCAGGAAACGTGAGCTTAGACACATCCCCTGAAGGCTTGGACGCCACGACTGACGCCCTGACACCGGATGTCAAGCTCAAAGAGGGCTTGACGACGCGCCTGTTGGTGATTGGGGCAGGCTTTATCTTTCTAACCGATTCCTTGTTCTTCCTGCCCACCATGGCCAGTCTGCGCGATGAGTGGCTGCTCAATCGCCTCAAGACCGCCGAGATTGTTGCATTGGCCGTTACGGCGCCTGATTCTTACGGCCTGATGGGCGGGCGAACCTCTGAATTGGTGCGCGCCGCCGAGATTAAATCAGTCACGATTCTGCAAGACACCACGCGGCTGGCTGTTCTCAGTGAGTCGGTCCGTGGTCCGATCGTTGATATTGATCTGGAAAGCCAAACAATCGGCCGATCACTCTCTGGTGTCTTGCAAGCCTATGCCGCGCCCCAGGGCCGCTATCTGCGCATTGTCGGCCGCCCTCAGACCAATGCGGCCATTAAGCTTGAAGTGGTGGTCGCAGAAGGACCCTTGAAGGACAGTCTGATCCGCTCGTCATGGCAGGTTTTGTTGTCATCTCTGGCGCTATCCTTGACCATTGGTGCCTTGATCTATGCGGCATTGGCCGATGGCTTTGTCCGCCCGATGCGGCGTCTGACCCGTGCCATCGCGCGCTTCCGTAATGCCCCAACCGATGCGAGCCGCGCTCTGGTGCCATCGGGCCGGACCGATGAGATTGGTCAAGCCGAAGTCGCGTTTGCCGACATGCAGGATACGGTGCGTCAAGCCTTTCTTCAAAAGGATCGCTTGGCGCAATTGGGCATGGCGGTGTCTAAAATCTCCCATGATTTGCGCCATTCATTGGGTGCGGCCCAATTGGTGAGTGAGCGTTTGGCTTCAGTTGATGATCCTGTGGTGCGCGCAACGGCACCGCGGCTTGAACGGGCCTTACAGCGTGCGGTCAACTTGGCCCAATCGACCTTGACCTATGGCAAAGCGCGCGAGCGTCCACCTGAATTGGAATTGCTATATCTCGCAGATGTTCTCGATGAAGCCGCCGAAGAAGCCCGGTCGGGCTTGGAGGTTGCCTTCAGCCATGACGTGCCAAACGATCTGGAGGTGGAGGCCGATGGTGAGCATCTCCACCGCATCCTCACCAATCTGATCCGCAACGCGGCCCAAGCCATTGTTCAATCCGGCAAGCCCGGCAGCATTCGTGCCTTTGTCGACCTGTCTGGGGCTTGCATTGGATTGCATATTGTCGATACAGGGCCGGGCCTGCCCAAGCGCGTGCAGGACAATTTGTTCATGCCCTTTACCGGCAGCGGCTTGTCGGGAGGCTCAGGTCTGGGGCTGGCCATTGCGCGCGAACTTGCCCGTCTCAACGGTGGGGACATTGTGCTGGTGGCAACCGGACCCGGCGGGACAGGTTTCCGTGTCGATCTGCCCCGGCTGATGGGCGAGGATGCCGAGGCGATTGACTGAGGGTCCTGCTTAGGTTGCCGCTGCGGCTTCGGCGCGTTTTTCTTCTTCCAGAATGGCCCGCGCGGGTCCGCGCGAAATCACCAGCGCCATGATAATGCCGATAATGCCGATGATTGAGGAATAGAAGAAGAAAGCCGTATAGCCTGCCGCCAATGCCTGACCTGATACACCAAGCTTGGTGCCGCCAGCGGCAAAGGCTTCTGCTGGCAAATGGTTGAACCAGGGCTTCATGGCTGCCAGCCAGCCCGTTTCAGACGCTTTGGCCGCACCTTCCACGATCCGGCCCGACAGAGCTGTGATGATCTTGCCCGGCAAGGCATAAAGCGAGGAGAACACCGCATATTGGGTGGCGGTAAAACCCTCTTTGGTCAGCATAGACATATACATAATGAGGCAGGTGCCTGCGAACATGCCCGACAAATTGTCGATCCCGATGGCCACATAGAGAGCTGGGATATTGGGTCCGGTCAGGGTGATGGTGATGAAGGCAAGATTGGAAATCGGCTGTAGGAAAGCGCCGACCACCAGACAGCGGAATAGGCCAAACTTCAACACCAGCCACCCAGACAGGCCCGCACCAATCGCGCTCATCGCCGCCCCGAAGAATTTTTGTGCGACCGCAATTGTGTCTTTGGAGAATCCTGCATCCAGATACATGGTCGAGGTGATGTTGAGGACAAAGTCTGCCATGCGATAGACGCAAATGAACACCAGGATCAGGCTGGCCAATTCCTTATAGCGACTGAAAAAGTCTGCCAATGGATCAGCCAGCGCGGCTTTGAAATAGGCCCCAGGTCGGGTCTTGATGCCGGGCACTTGCAGGCAGGCCACAACCACTAAGGACAGACCCAACAGCGCATAGCCAACCTGTTGCCAAACACCCCATGGCTTGGCGGCCAAAGCCTCGCCCATCGCTGCCGTCCCGCCGTAAAGCCCGCCAACCAACCAGGCCAAAGGCTCTGCCTTACCTGCCAATCCGACTGCCAGCACACAGGCCGCAAGCCCCATTAGGGCTAGTCGCGCAGCCCATTCCAGATAATCGCCATAGCCTCGGTCGGGCACATCGGCAGGTGGTTCCCAGCGCGGGGCGGCGGCCACGCTTTCACGCGGGGCCAGAAGCGTAGACAGAATAGCCAGACCCATAAAACCGGCCATGGCTGCAAAAGCGACCGCCCAGCCAAGCCAGCCATAATCATCGCCATTCAGGCTCTGGGCCACAAATAATGGCAATGCCCCTGACAACAGGATGGCGACGCGATAGCCCCATTGATAGGTAGCCGTCAGCACGCCAAGGCGATTGGCATCGCGCGCAACTTCGATGCGCCATGCATCAATGGCGATGTCCTGCGTGGCTCCGGCTAAGGCGATGATAACGGCACAGGCTGCAAATGGGATGAAGGCCGCGGTGGCGTCCCCGGCGGGGGTAAAGGCCAAAGCGGGGTCACGGGTGCACATCAACAAGAGACCGACAATGACAACAATCTGTGTCAGCAGCATCCAGGCGCGCCGACGCCCTAGGGCTTTGTCGAGGACCGGAATGGCCACGCGGTCAACCAGAGGAGCCCACAGGAATTTGAGCGCATAGGTCAGGGTGGCCAAGCCCATGAGCCCGATCAAAGCCAGCGAGGCACCGGCCTCGCGCAGCCAAATCGCCAAAGCCAAGCCTGCCAATTGGTTTGGCATGCCTGCTGCAAAGCCCAAGCCGAACATGACCAGTGAGGGCCGTTCGAAAAAGGCTCCGATGCCAACTTTTGCGTCAGCACCCAATTCCTGCTCGGTCGGATCTGCCTGTGTGCCTGCCATAAAGGTCCTCGTCGCGCGCAGGACCTTCGGGTGAACGTCCTGATTCAGGCGGCGAAAGTGGCCTGTCTGGTCGGTTTCGTCCAGCGTTCCAATACAGAAGACAACATGGCAGGGTCTAACGGCTTGGTGATGAAGTCATCCATGCCGGCATTTTTGCAGGCGCGGCGATCCTCTTCCATCGCTGCAGCGGTCAACGCGATGATCGGGGTTTGCGCAACCCTTCCCCCCATGGCACGCACCGCACGGGTTGCTTCAAAGCCGTCCATCACGGGCATGTGCACATCCATCAGCACCAGATCATAGGGCGCATCCTGCAGCGCGGTAACCGCTTCAGCCCCATTACCAACCGTCACGACATGGCAGCCATTGCGCATTAAGAGTGACTTGGCGAGCAGCGCATTGATCGGGTTGTCTTCAGCCAAGAGCACCCGCAGCCCAATGGCCAATGGCATCGCATCGGCACGTTCATCCGTAGCCGTGGCTGGGCGTTGATCAATCACGGCACCGGCAGCCAACTCAACCCGCTCGATCAAGGATGCAATTCGCAAGGGCTTGATCAGATAGCCAATCGCCCCCTTGGCGCGATAGTCCTCAATCAGGTCACGTCGTTCTTGTGGGATCAAGGCGACGACGGGGCTGTCGCACTTGAGCCAAGGTGCGGCTTTGACGGTGTCGGTATGGTGATCCAGCAAGATGACATCGGCATCACGTGCTTGGCGCGGTGTAATGGCCTTCTTGACCTTGGCCCCTTCATTTTCGAGCGCCATCGACAAGGCTTCAATCAAAAGCGCAGACTGACTGTGGATAGCCACTGTCTTTCCTGTCAGCCGCGGCGTGGGAGAAGGGGCTGGGGTAATGGTCTCGAAGGGAATATCCACCCAGAAGCGGCTACCACCGCCCTCGCGGTGGGTGAGGTGGACACTGCCACCCAGGGCATTGGACAATTTCTTCACGATCGCCAGGCCAAGGCCCGTGCCGCCAAAGCGGCGCGTATGTGAGGAATCGGCTTGGTGGAATTCTTCGAAAATCCGTTCGACCTTATCATCAGGGATGCCAATGCCCGTATCTTCCACGCTGAAGCGCAATTTGTTGGCACCCAGTGTTTCTAGCCGCAACAGAACGCCGCCTTCATAGGTGAATTTCACGGCATTGGCGGCAAGGTTCAAAATGATCTGACGCAGGCGACCGTCATCACCGGCCACTTCAATCGGCACATCTGGTGCGACGGCCAGTGCAATTTCGATATTCTTCTCATGAGCGCGGGGCGAACAAAGTTCGGCAACTGATTGCAGCGTCTTGGCCGGATTGAAGACCATGGTCTCAAGCTCAATCTTGCCGCTCTCGAGTTTGGCGTAGTCGAGAATGTCGTTGAGGAGGGCCAAAAGCCGTTGCCCTGAATCAGTCACTGCACCCAGCCACGTGCGTTGGGCGCTCGACAATTCGCTCATTGATAACAGGCCAGCCATGCCCAGAATCCCATTCAGGGGCGTGCGGATTTCATGGCTCAATGTGGCAAACAACATGGTCTTGCTGCGGGCTGTTTCGTCCGCATCAGGTCGATAGAGACCCAATTGGCTGCCATCCTCGCGGTCCTGCACATGCCAACCCGCGCGGGCATCAAACCAAGGGGCAAAGGCCCCCAGCCCGACCTGCTCGCCAAAACATTCCTGTGCCAAGGGATTGGCGTCCAAGACCCGTCCATTCTTGCCCGCCAGAACGGCGCAATCGGGTAAATCGCTCAACGCAAAAGTCAGTGTTGTCATGCGCAAAGACTAGCAGACAGGGGTTAAGGAATGGCTGCCTCAGCCCTTAACCGCCTCGATCCTTGTCCAGTCATAGGGGTGGCGGACATAGGAAAAGGCGGGCAGGGCTTCGTTGCCGCGCCTGAAGTCAAAGAAAGTGGCATTCTCCCAATGCGAGCCCGTACCCCATCGTGTCTTACAATTTGTTGAGACCCAAGCAGGCTCCCAATAGACGATGCCGCTGCCGCCATGGCTGATGATGGTCTGGGTAATCCGGGTCAAATAGGCAAGCTGGCCTTCTGGTGTCGCGGGAAACTCAGGGATCAATGTATCAGGTCCCAACAGATTAGCCGCCTCATCCGCCCCGTCATTGGTCCAAGGATAGGAGGTTTCCACCACCACAACATCCTTGCCAAACCGACCCCTTAGCTGCGCGATCGCAGCACCTAAGCCGTCTATGCCCTCACGTGACCATTTGCGGTAATAAGACAGGCCGATCACATCGAAATCTGTCACACCTGCTGCTGTGGCGGCGGCAAACCAGGGCTCTGCATTTTCGGGCTGGGCGATATGCAGCATGATGCGCGGGGCGCTGCCAGCTGCGCGGCCAGCATCGCGAACGGCCTGTATGCCTGCTTTGAAAAGGGCTGCATTCCGGGTCCAATCGGTGCGTCGGGTCTCCCAAGCCCAGTCCTTCGTGCCCATCATTTCCTTATTGGTCTCATTGCCGACTTGGACCATGTGCGGCATCAGCCCCTCGCGGGCCAGCAGCATCAAAGTGTCGAACGTGAACTGATAAACCGCAGCGGCGAGCCCCTCAGTGGTCGGGATACCTGCCCAGGCTTGGGGGATCCATTGCTTATCGCCATCGGCCCAATCATCAGAATAATGAAAATCGAGCAGCACGCCTTGGCCGCTGGCTTTTGCCCGGCGCATGGAACGGGTTACATCCTCAATCGTGCTATAGCGGGTCCAATCGGGATTGTTCCATAGTCTGAGCCGCACCAGATTGTGGCCGGTGTCTGCGAATAATTGATAGGGATCAACCGGCTTGCCGTTCCGGCGATAGATTGCGCCGCAATCTTCCATCTCATTCACATAAGACAGGTCTGCCCCGAAATAGAAGGCGGGATGGGCAGGTCCCGTGCTGGCCAAGCTGGCGGTCGGGCCCAGCATGAGGGCTCCGGCACCGGCAAGGGTTGACGCTAGCACGTCTCGGCGGGTCTGTGACATCAGCTGATCCTTTCGGTGCCAAGATCAGCATTAGCCCCGTTCATAGGCAAGAGATCAAGCGCTGATCAGACCGCTTTCCAAGGCTGCCTTCTTGATATTGGCCTGCATTTTCTCAAATGCACGCACTTCGATCTGGCGGATACGCTCCCGGCTGACCCCATAATGGTCGGCCAGATCTTCAAGCGTCACCGGATCTTCCCGCAAGCGGCGCTCGCGGATGATATGTTGTTCGCGCTCATTCAGGGTCGACAAGGCCTGATTGAGCAGGATCATGCGTTCATCATGTTCTTCGCGCTCAGCATATTCGGTCTCGGCACTATCCTCATCAGAGGCGAGCCAATCCTGCCATTCCCCGCCGCCATCTTCGCCGACGCGCACATTGAGCGAGGCATCAGGTCCGGCCAGCCGACGGTTCATCGAAATGACTTCTTCGCTCGTCACCGCCAATTGGGTGGCGATGCGCTCTACCTCATCAGGTTTGAGGTCACCCTCATCAATCGCCTGCATTTTCGACTTCATGCGGCGTAGGTTGAAGAACAGCTTCTTTTGCGCAGCCGTGGTACCCATTTTGACCAGCGACCACGAGCGCAGCACATATTCCTGGATTGAGGCGCGGATCCACCACATGGCGTAGGTGGCAAGCCGGAAGCCCTTTTCAGGGTCGAACTTCTTCACCGCCTGCATCAGGCCGATATTGCCTTCTGAAATCACTTCGGCGACGGGCAAACCATAGCCGCGATAGCCCATGGCCATCTTCGCCACCAGGCGCAAATGGCTGGTCACCAGTTTCTCCGCCGCACCTGTATCCTGATGCTCACGCCAGCGCTTGGCGAGCATATATTCCTCATCCTTATCCAGCATGGGAAATTTGCGGATTTCGGTCAGGTAGCGCTGAAGGCCCAGTTCCGGGCCGACGGTCAGCGCAAGTGCGCGAGTCATAATGTCCACTCCCCAAGGGTGTGACCGGTGTTGCACCCGGTCTTGGCAGGAGCGTCGGGGCAGGAAACGGCTTCCTTCCGGCGCTCGTTCTTTCACTTAAGAAGGCGGTGGGGCAAAAAAAAGGCCCTGCCTGATGAATGATTGGTAAGCTTTGGTCATGGCTTCCATCAGCACAGCTGATGGATCAACGGCCCAGTCGGATTCGCATCGCCGCTGGTGATACGCCAAAGCGTTCAGCCAAGCATTCTGTTGTCTCGTTCTCAATCCCAATCAATCGATGGCGAGGCATAAGGATGTTTGCAGCAAACGCATTGGCTTGACGTTCATGGATTGGGCGAATTTTGGGGTTCGGCCGATTTGTCCCGTCGGTCCGGTAAGCTCGATTGTCGCCAACACCGTTACCCAGCAAGTCTCGATGGTAGACATAATGGCCCAGTTCATGAGCGGCCGTGAATCTCCGCCGCGTGACGGCATGGTGCAGGTTGACAGCGATGCGGTAAGTCTCTCCTACCTTTTCAATATAGCCTGAAATGGAATCGTCTAAGTCTTCGAACGCCAGATCGAGACCGACATCCCTGATAATGGCCTCAATCGGGACCGGTGACCGATCCCAATATTCTGCGATCACCAACATGGGGTCTTTCATTCACGCCTCCCTGCCGATTTGATCAGCGGCAACCATATCGTCGCCAGACCCAAGTGTGGCATCCGTGATTAAGTCAATCTGCCGTCGAATAAGTTGGGGTGCCTCTTCGGCGAGCCATGTGGAGATATAATCATCTACAAGCTTGCGCGCCAGATCGCGTGCCTCTGAACTTGCGCGATCTGTGACGATTTTGCCCCAAGCTACCGCTCCCAATAGCCCGATAACGGCCAAGACGATCGACCCCCAGCTTAGCGCATTTGCCAAGGAAGCAAAGGATACCGCCATCGCATCCCAGTTTGGATTGGGCTGGATTACTGGGCTTTGGATTACTGGTTGGCAGGCCTTTCCCGCCGCCTCAACCATCTGAGCGCATGCATTATAGGTAAGTGTTTCCTTCGTCATGACCTAAAATTTGCACAAACATGGGCTTGATGCAAACCTCCTCCCGACGAACCAACAAAAAACCCCCCAAGCTTGGCTTGGGGGGCTGAAATGAGGCGCTTTGGCTGATTTAGGCCGCGCGGGCCAATTGGCGCAGCACATAATGCATGATGCCGCCAGAGAAGAAGTAATCCAGCTCATTGGCCGTATCGATCCGGCTAATCACTGGGGCGATCACAACCGAGCCATCGGCCCGGCGGATTTCGACTTCCATCTCTTTGCGTGGGGCGATGTCGGCAATGCCATAAATGCTCACCATTTCATCTCCCACCAGATTGAGGCTCGCCCACGTGACGCCATCGCGGAATTGGAAGGGCAGCACACCCATGCCAATCAGGTTCGACCGATGGATACGTTCGAAGCTTTCGGTGATGACAGCCCGTACACCCAAAAGATTGGTGCCTTTGGCGGCCCAGTCACGCGATGATCCGGTGCCATATTCCTTGCCGGCAAAAATGACGAGCGGGGTGCCAGCATCCTTGTAAAGCATGGCGGCATCATAGATTGGCATCACATCGCCGTCGGGCCAATGCTTGGTCACGCCGCCTTCGACCCCAGGAACCATCTGGTTCTTGATCCGGATATTGGCGAAGGTGCCGCGCATCATCACTTCATGATGACCCCGGCGGGCCCCGTAGGAATTGAAGTCAATCGCAGAGACGCCATTCTCGGTCAGGAATTTACCCGCCGGGCTTGAGGCTTTGATGGAGCCTGCAGGCGAGATGTGGTCGGTGGTAATGCTGTCACCAAACAGACCCAATACGCGGGCATGGAGGATGTCTTCCACACCTTTCGGGGTCATGGTCATGCCTTCAAAATAAGGTGGGTTGGCGACATAGGTCGACTTGGTGGGCCATTCATAGGTTTGACCACCTGACACTTTGATCGCTTGCCAATTCTTATCGCCTTTGAACACATCGGCATAGCGACGGGCAAACATTTCAGGGGTTACATGCTCACGCATGATGGCGGCCACTTCCGCTGAGCTTGGCCAGATGTCCTTCAGATAGACAGGCTGACCATCGCTGCTGGTACCGATCGGATCGAGATTGAGGTCGACTTGCAGCGATCCTGCCAAGGCATAGGCCACGACCAGTGGGGGCGAGGCCAGATAATTGGCCCGCGTATCAGGATTGACGCGGCCTTCGAAATTGCGGTTGCCCGACAGCACAGAGGCCGCAACCAGATCACCGGCCACAATCGCCTTGGTGATGGCTTCAGGCAGGGGACCGGAATTGCCGATACAGGTGGTGCAACCATAGCCGACCAGATTGAAGCCCATCGCGTCGAGATCGGCCTGCAGGCCCGATTGGGTCAAATAATCAGTGACCACTTGCGACCCTGGTGCCAGAGAGGTCTTCACCCAAGGCTTGACAGTTAGGCCCTTGGCGCGCGCCTTGCGGGCAACAAGACCAGCGGCAATCAGCACCGAAGGATTTGAGGTGTTGGTGCATGACGTAATGGCTGCAATCACCACATCGCCATGACCCAAATCATGATTGTGGCCTTCCACACCCACGCGCTTGGCGACCTCGCCGGCCTTGCCGAATTCACCTTCCAGAGCGGTTTTGAAGGCGGTGGCGGCATCGGCCACCAACACCCGGTCCTGTGGCCGTTTGGGTCCTGCCAGTGACGGCTGCACACTGGCCAGATCCAATGCCAATTCATCGGTGAAGACTGGCTGGCCGGCATCATGCTTCCACATCATGTTGGCCTTGGCATAGGCCTCCACAAGGGCGACGCGATCACCATCGCGGCCCGTGGCGCGCAAAAAATTGATCGTGTCTTCGGCCACTGGGAAGAAGCCGCAAGTCGCGCCATATTCGGGTGCCATATTGGCGATGGTGGCACGATCTTCCAGCGTCATGGAATCAAGGCCAGGGCCATAGAATTCCACAAACTTACCGACTACGCCCTTTTTACGCAGCATCTGGGTCACTGTCAGCACGAGGTCGGTGGCCGTAGCGCCCTCAGGCAATTTGCCATCAAGCCGGAAGCCCACCACTTCAGGGATGAGCATGGAGATGGGTTGGCCCAGCATGGCTGCTTCGGCCTCGATACCACCCACGCCCCAGCCCAGAACAGCCAAGCCATTGATCATGGTGGTATGGCTGTCTGTGCCGACCACACTGTCGGGATAGGCCACTTCAGCGCCATCATCCTCGGCAGTCCACACGGTCTGGGCCAGATATTCCAGATTGACCTGATGGCAGATGCCCGTGCCGGGCGGCACCACACGGAAATTCTTAAAGGCGCTTTGGCCCCAGCGCAGGAAGGCGTAACGCTCGCCATTGCGCTCATATTCAAGATCGACATTCTTGGCGAAGCTGTCGCCTTTGCCCGCATGGTCAACCATGACGGAGTGATCGATCACCAGATCGACCGGGATCAGGGGATTGACCTTCTCTGGGTTGGACCCCAGCGCGGCGGCTGCATCGCGCATGGCAGCAAGATCGACCACGGCGGGCACGCCGGTGAAGTCTTGCATCAAGACGCGGGCAGGGCGGAAGGCAATCTCATGTTCGACCTTGCCTTTGTTGTCGACCCATTTGGCAACCGCTTCGATATCGGCTTTGGTCACCGTGACGCCATCTTCAGCGCGCAGCAGGTTTTCCAACAGGATTTTCAGCGTGACCGGCAATTTGGAGACATCGCCAAGGCCATTCTTCGAAGCCGCGTCGAGGGAATAATAGACATAGGTTTTGCCGCCAACATTCAGGGTCTGGCGCGCTTTGAAACTATCGAGTGAGGGCATGTTGAGCCGTCCTTTGTTCGAGCGAGTTGATCATCAAGAGGCCGCCCCTGAGGGTTGAGGACAGCAGCGACCGATTTATCGCCCGCAAGGGTCGCGCGCTTGTGAGCGGCGTATCGACCGGCGGATCGCCACCGTGACCGGCAGCGTGGCTGCTTTAGCGCGGAAATGGTTAAAGGTCTATGGTGGGTTTCAGGGATTTCAGGCGTTTGGTAGGGACGTTTACGCAGTCTCAAACTTCGGACAGGGATTTTCGTGGCGACCATCGCGGCCAGGGATGGGTTCCCCCGCCCCCGCACGCGGGGGAGGAGATCAACTCTCACAACGCTGTCATCCCGGACGGCGCAGCCGATCCGGGACCTTGTGATGGTGAAAACCCAAAAGGTCCCCGCTCTTCGCTTCGGCGGGGGTGACGGTAGTTTGGGGTAGGATATTTGTCTGGACGCGGTTTGTTGATCCTTCTGTCTCACCAAACCGTTCTAGGGAGCGTGGTTGGGCGACTTGTCGCGTCAAGTCCAGATTTCCTTCAGAAATCTGCCGCGTAGCGGCGCGAAGCGGACTTGACCCGTCAAATCGCCCACAAATAACCGAGGTTGGCCTTTGGGGCAGGCAGGGCCTGCACCAAAGCCTTCTAGGAAAAATGGATAGGGGAAAAGCCCCTTTAATCCCCTCGCGACAACTCCCGGCTCACAGGGTTTCGGCGCATGCGCCAATGTCCGGCGAAGCAGGTGAAGGGGCATTTAAGCACCGGCGCAGTCACGCTTGCGGGGTGGCGAAGGTGGTGAAGGGGAAAGCGCGCGTAGTCCGTTTTGCCACCCAGCCACACACCCCATTCTCGACCTTGTCATCAAGTCGCAGTATCAGGCCCTATGACCACAAGAATCATCTCCGCCCTCGCCGATATTGCTGACCATTATGATGCCGTCCTGTGTGATGTGTGGGGTGTCATCCACAATGGCCGTGCGGCCTATCTGGCAGCATGTGATGCGCTGGCAGGCTTTCGCGATGCCGGCAAGCCGGTCGTGCTGATCTCCAATGCGCCCCGGCCATCGAGCTTCATTCCGCGCCAACTCGACGCTTTGGGCGTGCGTCGTGATGCGTGGGACGCCATTGTGACCTCTGGGGATGCAACACGGGCAGAGATCGAAAAGCGCGGGCCGCGGGCCTATAAGATTGGCCCTTCCAAGGATGAAGGTCTCTATGACGGATTGCCGGTTGACTTTCGAGCCGCCGAGACGGCCGATTATGTCATTTGTACCGGCCTGCGCGATGAATTGGCTGAGCCGCCTGAAAGCTATCGCGCGGAATTGGCGGGCCTTGCAACCCGCAACCTGCCCTTCATTTGTGCCAATCCTGACCGTGTGGTGCAGTTTGGCGGCCATCTCATCCCGTGTGCGGGGGCTTTGGCCGATATTTATGAGGAATTGGGTGGCCCCGTCATTATGGCGGGCAAGCCCCATGCCCCGATCTACGACTTAACGATTGCTGCCGCCGAACGCTTGGCTGGCAAGTCGCTGGAACGGTCACGGCTGTTGTGCATCGGCGATGGTGTGCAAACAGATGTTGCCGGAGCACATGGACAGAAACTGGATTGCCTGTTTGTGGCCGGGGGTATTCATGCGGCGGAATTGTCCAATGCCGAGGGTCTTGATCCGGCAAAAGTCGATGCCTTCTTGGCGGCCTATCGCGTCCATGCGCGCTGGGCTATTGGCGAACTGGCCTGATCGCGGGAAGGCCGGTAGAGAAAGCCGAGCAAAACCGCTATGGGAGAGACCATGATCGATTCCATCGCTGACGGGGTCTTGCCCGACCATATCTTGCAGGCTCTGGCCGATCAGGGAGCGATTTCGGCCACCCATGCACTGGCAGACCGCCAGATTCAGCCCGCCAGCCTGGATTTGCGGCTTGGCGATTATGCCTATCGCATCCGGGCCAGTTTTCTGCCGGGTCAAGGTCGCTCCGTCGCGGAGCGATTGGATGAAAGCGACTTGGTGCTTCATCGCCTGGACTTGCGCGAGGGGGCGGTGCTGGAAACAGGCTGTGTTTATCTGGCACCATTACAGGAAAGCCTCGCCTTGCCACTCGGGGTGCGGGCGCTGGCAAATCCGAAAAGCTCCACCGGGCGGATTGATGTCTTTGTGCGGGTGATTGCCGATGGGGCCACCAGCTTTGACCGGGTTCGGGAAGGCTATCAGGGCCCGTTGTGGGTTGAGATTTGCCCGCGGACTTTCTCCATCCTGGCGCGCCCCGGTGATCGGCTGGCGCAATTACGTCTCAAAAAGGGTGAGACGCCGACCTTAAACCGCCTCGACCTCAATCTCGACCTGTCGCATGCCTCCTTGGGCTCGGTCATCGGCTATCGGGCCCGCCGCCATGCGCCTTTGCTTGATCTTGCCAAAGTGGGTGGCCATGCCCCCCACGATTGGTTTGAGCCTCTGACGGCCCGTGATGGTCGCCTCGTTTTAGATCCGGGTGAGTTTTACATTCTGGCGAGCCAGCCCGGCCTGTCGATCCCACGCAACGTGGCCGCAGAAATGGTCGCCACCGCGGAAGATTTGGGCGAGTTCCGTGCCCATTATGCGGGCTTCTTCGATCCTGGTTTTGGGGTCGATGGGGCTGGCGGGCCCGGTGCGCGCGGGGTTCTGGAAGTGCGCGGCCGGGATGTTCCTTTCGTCTTGGAACATGATCAACCTGTTGCCCGTCTGGTCTATGAACCACTGGCTGCCGCGCCTGCGGCCTTTTATGGTGATGTCGGCAGCCATTATCAGGGCCAAGGCCTGAAATTGTCCAAATTGTTCCAACCTTGGTCCTGATATGCTGATTGCGTCACTGTCTCCCATCGATGGTCAAAAGCTGGGTGAGGTTCCCGCCGCCAGTCTTGATGAGTGCACGGCTGCAGGCGACATCGCCCAAGCGGCCTTTTTGGTCTGGCGCAATCTGCCTGCCCCGCGTCGGGGCGAGCTTGTGCGTTTGTGGGGTGAAGAATTGCGCCTGCGCAAGCAGGAATTGGCCGATATGGTGACGCTGGAGGCGGGCAAGACCCGATCGGAGGCCTTGGGCGAAGTCCAGGAAATGATCGATATGGCGGATTATGCTGTCGGTCTATCGCGCCAATTGACGGGCCTGACGTTGGCGTCCGAACGTCCCGGCCATCATTTGCTTGAACGCTGGAAGCCTTTGGGCCCGGTTTTGGTGATTAGCGCCTTCAATTTCCCGGTTGCAGTGTTTGCATGGAATGCCATGCTGGCCTTGGTCTGTGGCAATCCGGTGATCTGGAAACCATCAGAAAAGACCCCGCTGTGTGCCCAGATTACCTGTGCCATCTTTGCCCGTGCGGTTGCCAAATTTGGGACTGAAGCGCCGGCCGGTTTGGTCCAGTTGGTCCAAGGGGCGGGTGATATTGGGGCGGCCTTGGTTGATAATCCCCATGTCCGTCTGGTGTCTGCCACCGGGTCGACCGCAATGGGCAAGTTGGTGGCTTCGGCTTGCGCAACGCGTCTTAAGCGCGTGCTTCTGGAATTGGGTGGCAATGGCGCGATGATTGTGCGGCCCAGTGCGGACCTTGATCTGGCCGCACGCGCCATCGTGTTTGCAGCTGTCGGCACCGCGGGGCAGAGATGCACAACGCTGCGACGCCTGATCGTACACCCCAGTATTAAGGCAGAACTTGTTGAGCGTCTGGTCCGCGCCTATCACAGTCTGCCCATTGGCGACCCGCGCAAGCCTGAAACCCTCGTCGGCCCCTTGATCGATGCACAGGCGGTGGAAGCCATGCAGGGCGCTCTTGAAACCGCCCAAGCCGAAGGGGGGCGGATTCTGGTTGGAGGCCGACATATACATGGCCATTATGTCCAGCCTGCATTGGTCGACATGCCGGCTCAAACCGCCATCATGCGGCATGAGACGTTTGCCCCTATTCTCTACATTGTCGAGGCCGACAGCCTCGCTGAGGCCATCGCCATCCAAAATGATGTCCCGCAAGGCCTGTCTTCAGCGATTTTCACCACGGACCTGCGCGAGGCTGAGACTTTCCTGTCACATCAGGGCTCAGATTGCGGGATCGCCAATGTTAATATTGGCACATCAGGGGCCGAGATTGGCGGGGCGTTCGGGGGTGAAAAGGAGACGGGGGGTGGCCGCGAAGCCGGCTCGGATTCCTGGAAAGCCTATATGGTGCGCCAGACCCAGACGATCAATTATTCCACCGCCTTGCCTTTGGCGCAGGGCGTGGTGTTTGACGTGTGAGGGCCACATCATGTGGGTCTTACGTCGGTTGATCCTCCCATGAGTGACTATTCAGCTTTGACCCGCGGCGTCCGCGTCGCTGTGACACCGCAATTCTTGGAAGACCAGTCAGACCCTACCCGAAATACCTATGTCTGGGCCTATCATGTGGAGATCACCAATGAAGGCCACACCACAGTCCAATTGACCGCGCGCCATTGGACCATCATCGACAAGCATGGCCAGACCCAGACAGTCAAAGGCCCGGGCGTTGTGGGCGAGCAGCCTATCCTGCGCGAAGGTGACAGTTTCCTCTACACCTCGGCCTGCCCGCTCAGCACCCCATCGGGCCTCATGATGGGGACCTATGTGATGCAGACGGAAGATGGGGAGACGTTTGATGCCCAAATTCCGGCTTTTTCTCTCGATAGCCCTTATGAGGAGCAGCGCGTCAATTGAGGAAAGGGCCTGTTGATGGGCAGGAAAAATGGTCAAGGCTTGAGCTTAAGCCTAAGTGCAGCCGTCGCAATCGCCGCTTGGTCTTTCAGCCTGGCACATGCACAAACCCCTTCCGCCCACCCGATCCTGGCCCATCGCGGTGTGCACCAGACCTATTCGCGCGAAAACCTCGGCCGAGATGACTGCACGGCGACGCGGATTAATCCCCCGACCCACACATTGATCGAAAACACCTTGCCGTCGCTTGCGGCGACCGTCGCATTAGGTGCGGACATGATCGAGATTGATGTCCATCCCACCACGGACGGCGATTTTGCCGTTTTCCATGACTGGACGCTGGAGTGCCGCACCAATGGACACGGTGTCACCCGCTATCACGACATGGCCTATTTGCGCAGCCTGGATGCTGGCTATGGCTATAGTGCCGACGAGGGTGCCACCTTTCCTCTGCGCGGAAAGGGTGTGGGGCTGATCCCCAATCTGGATGAGGTGTTGACGGCAGTGCCGAAGACCCGCCTCCTCATCAATATCAAGAGCCGTGACCCCGAAGAAGGTCGCAAATTGGCGGCTTATCTGGCCGCCCGCCAGATCGGCCCAGACCGTGTTATGGTCTATGGACATGAGGTGCCGGTTGAGGCCTTCGTGAAGGCCGCTGGCCCCGGTTTCATTGCCTTTTCCAAAAAGCAGGTGGCTGATTGCCTCAAGGGTTATGTCTCACTGGGCTGGTCGGGCACAATTCCCCAAGCCTGCCATAATACGCTTGTGCTGGTCCCCATCAGCCACACCCATCTGATGTGGGGGTGGGACCGCGATTTTGCCGCCCGCATGGCCACTATAGGCAGTCTGGTTCTGGTGACAGGGCCTATTCCCAAGGGAGCCAACTCACAATTGGCTGGCCTCAATGATCCCGAATTGCTGAAGGACTTGCCTGCTGGCGTGGGCGTGTGGACCGATGCGGTAGAGCAAATCGCGCCTGCTTTGGCCCGTCGCCAAAAGAAATGACCCCGCCAAGCGACGGGGTCATGCCTGCTGTCCTTTTTACAAGGGTCATGCGCCCTTGTTGGGCTTAAGCCCGAACGGGTTGGCGCTGAATGGCATCAAGCTGGCTGGAGTAGAAAGCCGCCTCATTTTGGCTCGAGCTCAATTCCTTCTCCAGTTCGAACACCCGGTTGTTGAGCGCTTCGATTTTGTCATCCGCCATGCCGGCATGTTCGTGATGACGGGAAAGGGCTAGTTCAAGCTCGCTTTCAAGCCGCTTCACGTCCGATTCCCGCTCGGCCAGAATCTGTGTGATGGTTTCAAGCCGCGAGCTCATCACCGCGCGTGACTGCTCAATCTGCGAGCGGGCGGTGGCGGTGGCTTCCAGCTTGGCGGAAATCCGCGTGATCAACGCTTCACGCCGGTTGTTATTGGCGGTCAGGGTCTTGTTACGCTCTTCAGCCAGTTCAAGATCAGCCGTCAAACGCTCATTCATGTTGCGCAGCTCTGCCACCAGATCCTGATGGGTCTTGAGGTTCGAGCGCACCGTGTCGAGTTCCAGACGCAGATTATTGGCGTCAATCTCACGGGTCTTTTTGTCCTGCTGATTTTGCTGGAACAGACGATTGGCCTCGGTTCGTGCCTGAGTGGCCTCCATTTCCTTCTGGCGGCCATAGACCAAAGCGGTCTCTTTTTCCTGGGTCAGCAGATCGACCAATTCCCGCAGACCGACCATTTCACTGATCTTTTCCTGCAGATTGAGTTCCAGAGCTTCGCATTTATTGGTCAAGAAGATGCACTTATTATTGGCATCATTATACTTCTCAGTCAGTTCGGAAATGCGCGAGGCCTGAACTGATCCATTCTCGCGCAGGCCTGCCACTTCGCGCTCAAGCGAGGTTGCCTCATCCTGAATGCTGGTCAGTTGCGACTGCAAACGCTGCAATTGATCATCCACATCCTTTTTGGACACGCCCAGAAGATGGAAGCGGTTTTCCAGCGCCTCTAATTCGCTCTTGGCCTTGCCAAAATTACGCGCGGTCTCTTCCAAATTTGCGCGTGTCGAACGCAAATCTGCGGTGAGGGATTCATTCTGTGTGCTCTTGTCGCGCAAACCGGCTTCAGCACGTTCCTTGTCCTTGATCACATCGGCCAATTCGAGGGCCATTTTACGATGGCTCTCAAAGGTTCGGGCCATATCGCCTTTGATGTGGGAGAGCTGGCCAACCAGCGCGGCCACTGTATCAAGGTCCTTGATCACGGAATCAACGCCGTTTGAGATCATTTGTTGGTGCTGCCCAAGCAATTCAAATGCAGCAATGTCCTGAATTGAGGTGTTCGCAGCAGATTTTTCGCCAATTTGGGTATCAAACTCAGCATCTTGGCGCTCAGTGCCGCTTGAGCCAAGACGAGAAAAAATATTCATTATGGTGGCCATGGAATCGCCCTACTCGTTACATTTCCAGAATTCCTGAGTACATAATGGAAGTGCGCTAGGCAAGCCTATTTTAATCATTCTTTAACGAGTTTAACCGTGGTAGCCCCACTATAAGTTAACGTAATGACTATAAGTATTCAGGAAATGGCAGTGCGGGGCGTGGCGACGTCGGCGAAGGTTTAAGCGAGCGCTTCACCAATCAAATGCCCCGTGCCCCGCCCAATGACGCGGGCTTGCAGCAATTGGCCAGCCTGTCCGCCCGCGACATGGATTTCGGCAAAGCTGTCGAGCCGTCCCCGACCGTCGCGCTCGATCAAAACGGTTTGGACCGAGCCAATTTGCCGGTCCAGATAGGCCGTCAAAGCCTGATCACCTTTGGCACGCAAAGCCGCCGCCCGGGCCTTGATCACCGCCTTGTCGAGTTGGGGCATGCGGGCTGCGGGGGTTTCAGGCCGCGGTGAGAAGGGGAAGACATGCAAAAAGGCCAGTCCGACCTCATCCACCAGAGCCAGCGAGTCTGCAAAATGGGCCTCAGTCTCGGTTGGAAAACCTGCAATCAAATCTGCGCCAAAAGCGATCTCGGGGCGAGCCGCGCGCAGACGTTGCGCCAGGGCAATGGCATCAGCCCGGGTGTGGCGACGCTTCATGCGCTTTAAGATCAGGTCGGCCCCGTGTTGAAGCGACAGATGCAAGTGCGGCATCATGCGCTCATCCTCCACCAGCAGGCGGAACAACACATCGTCAATCTCGACCGCATCCACCGAGGACAATCGCAACCGCTTTAGGTCGGGGACCAATTTCAAGATGCGCTGAACAAGTTCGCCAAGTGTGGGCTGTCCGGGCAGGTCTGCCCCCCAAGAGGTCATATCAACCCCTGACAGCACCACTTCAGGCACACCTTTAGCGACCAGTCGGCCAATCATGGCCACAACCTCGCCGGCCGGCACGGAACGTGAATTACCGCGCCCGAATGGGATGATGCAGAATGTACAGCGATGGTCGCAGCCGTTCTGCACCTGGACATAGGCCCGTGCGCGATCCTGCACACCATCGATCAGATGACCGGCGGTTTCGCGCACACTCATGATGTCATTGACGCGCACCCGCTCGCTGTCACCCTTGGCGAGGCTTTGATAGGTGGATGCTTGTGATTTTTCAGCATTGCCGATGACGCGGTCGACCTCAGGCATGGCCGCAAACATGGCCGGATCAATTTGGGCCGCACAGCCCGTAACCACGATCAACGCATCGGGCTTTTGCTTTCGGGCGCGCCGGATGGTCTGGCGCGCCTGACGCACAGCTTCGCCGGTAACGGCACATGTATTGACCAGAACCACATTGGCAAGCCCCGCCTCTTGGGCCAAATTGCGCATGGCTTCGGATTCATACAGGTTCAGACGACAGCCCAGCGTGATGGTTTCGACCGTCCCGCTTGGGTCTGCGACCTCTTGTTCGATCTGTGGCAGGACATCAGTCGTCATGACAGGCGGCTTTGTGCTTTCACGCGCATTGGGGTGACAACTGGCCATTGCGCCAGCAGCGGGCGGCCCCAATATCATAAGTCTGCGGCAATTGCAGGGCCTTGTGTAGGAGCAACTGACTCATGTTCGGTATGGAGTGGAATAACGGATTCACCTTCGGCTTTCTGTTTGCCCTCGTGCTGGGCCTTTGGGCCGTCATCAATGTGCTGCAAAATGATCGGACGGGCCCATTTGGCAAGGCCGTCTGGTCGGTATTGGTGCTGTTCGTGCCCTATATTGGCTTTATTGCGTGGTTGCTGATCGGGCCCAAGGCGACGCGCAAGCGGATCGGCTAAATCTGCCCCTTTTATACCCCTCGTCAGGCGATCTTGGTTGCTGCAAATGTGACCCGATGCCATAGCTACGCCGTCCACTCCAGCCTATGGTGGGCCGATTCACCGGGGCGGCGCGCATGCAAGTTTATCTGCCCATTGCTGAAATGGCGGTAAGCCCGTGGCTCATGGCCACTTTGGGGCTGGTGGTCGGTTGCCTGTCGGGAATCTTTGGCGTTGGCGGCGGCTTTTTGATGACCCCGCTGCTAATGCTGATGGGCATTCCTGCGCCGGTGGCTGTGGCTGCGGGTGCCAATCTGGCTGCAGCCTCTTCCATGTCCTCGGTCATGGGGCAGTTTGAGCGCCGTGGTGTCGATTTGAGAATGGGTCTGGTTATTTCGCTCGGCGGGGTGATTGGGGTTGGACTTGGCTCAATCCTGTTTAGCTGGCTTAAATCACAAGGTGCGGCCGAAGCGACCGTGCGCATCGCCTACACCATCCTGTTGGGATCTTTGGGCTCAAGCCTTGTGTGGGAGAGTGTGCGGGCCATGGTGCGGATGCGCAGCGGAACCGCCCCGGCACTGGCGCGGCGAACCACCCAAGACCTGGCCCACCGCTTACCTTTCAAAATGCGGTTTCCACGCTCCAAGTTGGTGATCAGCGTCATCCCGCCTTTGGCCATCGGCGTGGGCGTAGGCGTTTTGTCGGCCATTATGGGGGTTGGTGGCGGCTTCATCCTGATCCCCGCGCTTGTCTATCTGTTGCACATGCCGCCCAATCTTGTGGTGGGCACCTCGACGCTGCAGGTTTTGATTACCGCTTCAACCACCACCTTCATACAAGCCGCGGCCAATGGCAGCCTTGATTTGGTGCTTTCGGCATTGCTGATCGTCGGCGGCGTGGTGGGGGCCCAAGTGGGGGTGATCATTGGCCGCAAGCTCAAGGGTGAGCAATTGCGTGCGCTTTTAGGCGCTTTGGTGCTTCTGGTCGCTTTGCGGCTGGCGGCCGATCTTGTTTTCGTTCCCGCCAATCTGTTTGAGTTGTCCTCACCCGGCGGTGGCCTATGAGACAGCGTTTTGGCTTGTTCGCCATCTTGGCCGCTTTGCTATTCGGCGCGCCTGCAGCCCAATCCCAGAGCACACAGGTCTCTGCGGCTCTCCTGGAAGATGCGGTCCTGGTGACGTCCAGCTTCACCGGGGCCAAAGTCACTGTGTTCGGCTCAGTACGCGCGGGAAATGTGGGGCGAACCGACATTGTGGTGGCTGTACGCGGGCCGGACCGTCCAGCTTGGATTGCCAAACGCAAGCGCACAGCGGGTTTGTGGATCGGCAAGGATCAGATCAGCTTTGCAGCTGCACCCACATTTTTCGGCGTGGCCAGCGCCCGCCCGCTGGAACAAATTGCCCCAGCTGACACATTATCGCTTTATGGCTTGCGGCCACGCGGGCAGCTTGATGTCGCCAAGGCCAGCGCCGATGCGCCCTATGCCGAAGAATTGATTGATGCCTTTGTGGCCCAGCGGCAGGCCGAAAAACTCTATGTCGACGATCCCAATGGCGTGAAGCTGCTCAAAGGGGGGTTATTTCGCGCCGATATCCAAATGCCAGATCGCACACCGCCGGGGCTATATACCGCCAAAGTCATGGTGTTTCGCAACGGACGGCCCGCCCAATCGACCTTGACCACGTTGGTTGTCTCGAAAGTGGGGGCCGAACGCGCCCTCTTTGAATTTGCACGAGATCATGCTGTATTGCATGGGCTGGCAGGGGTGCTGCTGGCCTTGGTCGCTGGGGTCGGTGCGGCTGGGTTGGTCAGACGTTTTGCCCCCGCCTAGGCCCGGGTAAGTGGTCGCTGGCAAAAGGAGAGGTTCATGCGCCGTCGCGATATTGCCCCAATAGGTCCGTGGGTGCTGGGCGTCCTGGGTCTGATACCCTTCTTTGCGACCTTAGCCGGGAGTGTTTTGGCGGCCTCACCCTATGATGGGGTGTCCACAACCTTGTTTTTTGCCTATTCCGCTGTGATCTTGTCTTTTTTGGGTGGGACACGTTGGGGTTTTGAAATTGGAGCCCGTCCCGAAGCCCCCAACTTCTTTACCTTATCGGCTGCAGTTATCCCGTCCCTGATCGGCGCATTTGCCATGGTAACCCAGTATGTTGCCCCTTTGGTTGGTTTAGGCCTGTTTGCCGGGGGTTTCATTCTGTTGTGGGCATGGGACTTTTTGTCCACCGGGGGCAGTATGCGCCGATGGCCCTTGTGGTACCGGCCCTTGCGCGCTGTGTTGACCTTGGGTGCCCTGATCGCCTTGACCGGGAAAGCCTATTTGACCCTGCACGGCTAACTTAGCGCACGATTTCACAGATCCGAATGAATTGGGCCTTTTCGGGCAGATAAGGCTTGGTGCGCACAATGGTGTTTTCCTCGCAGCCTTCCTTGCGTACCGCTCTCAGGCAGGCCCTTTCGCTGGCCTTGGCCGGATTGGGGCCACAGTCAAACCCGTCCTTTTTAAGACCTTCTTCCACCACCTCAGTCGGGCTGTTCTGAGGGAAGCGGGTGACCAGATCCTGCTTGAGGGCAAGCGTGGCACGTCTGTCGACATCAGCGGTGGCGGTAGCATCGGGGGCAATCTCAACCTGGCCTTGCCGCTCGCCATCCTGCCCTCCTTGGGGCTGACAGGCCGCCAGCGGCAGACAAACACACGCCAGAGCGAGCCATCGCAGCCTCATGCGATGAACCGCCAGCTTGAGCCATCCTTGCCATCGGTCACTTCCACCCCCCGGGCGGCAAGCTCTGCGCGCAACCGATCCGCCTCGGCCCAATTGCGGTCCTGACGGGCCTGGAAGCGGGCATTCACCATGGCAGTGATCTCAGCACTTGCATCTTCATCCACCGTGGCCCCGGCGCGTGACAGCCAGCTCTGTGGGTCTTGATCCAAAATGCCCAAAAGCTGGCCTGCCCCCAGGAGTTCTGCTTTGGCACGCTGGCGCTCGTCCTGGGTTTCAGCCTTATTGGCCTTGCGGGCCAGCATGGAAAGCTCGGCCAGAGCCTTGGGCGTGTTGAGGTCATCGCACAGGGCCGCCAGTACGCCATCGGGCAAGATGGGCTCTGCTGTCTCATCCCACACTGTGGCGAGTGCGCGATAGAGCCGATCCAAGGTTTTCATTGATTGCAGGATCAACTCGTCGGTCCAATCCAGCGGGGCGCGGTAATGGGCCGACAGGAGTGACAGACGCAAGGCTTCACCCGGCCAACGCTGTACCAATTCATGGACCAGAGCGACATTGCCGAGTGACTTCGACATCTTGTCAGCATTCATGGTCAGGAAGCCATTGTGCATCCAGATATTGGCGAGTGGCACACCGTCATGGACGCAGACCGATTGGGCAATCTCGTTTTCATGATGGGGGAAGATCAGATCGTGGCCGCCCCCATGAATGTCGATCGTGGTGCCCAGATTGGTCTCAATCATGGCCGAGCATTCGATGTGCCAACCGGGCCGACCAGCTCCGAATGGGGCATCCCAGGCTGGTTCACCGGGTTTGGCGGCTTTCCACAAGGCAAAGTCGGCAGGGTCGCGCTTGTTTTCATCCACGCTGATGCGCGCACCGGCCTCATTGTCATCGAGATTGCGGCCCGATAATTGGCCATAGCTTGGCATGGAGGGGACATGAAAATACACCCCGTCCGGCGTCGTATAGGCATGACCCTTGTCCACGAGACGGCCAACCAAGGAAATGATGTCGTCCATATGGCCGGTGACTTTGGGTTCCAGCGTCGGGGGCAACGTGCCCAAAGCAGTCATATCTGCACGATAAATGCGGGTGTATTTTTCAGTAATCTGGCTGATGTCGACGCCCTGCTCACGCGCGGCGGCATTAATCTTGTCGTCGACATCGGTAATGTTGCGGGCATAGATGACGTTGTTTTGCCCATAGATGGCCCGCAAAAGCCGAAATAAAGTGTCAAACACCACTGCGGGTCGTCCATTGCCGATATGGGCGAAATTATAGACGGTGGGTCCGCAGACATAGAGTGTCACCCGGCTTGGATCTTGAGGGACAAAGCGGACTTTTTCCCGCTGCAGGGTATTGAACAGTTCGATCTCAGCCATCATGTGATCCAAGACGAAGAGCCAACGTAGACTCTTGTGTGGTTTGCGTGTTTGTTATTGTCTCAGTCCTTTAGACTGAAAATTGGCTGACGCGAAGACGGCATGAACGGTGCCTCTGCAGGTGCAGGGGCATGAAACGAAATCAGGGCGGGCGTTAAGTCCGGGGTGATCCCGGCTCGACCTCCGACCCCTTTAACAGGGGCATAAGCTCATGGATGCGATTACAGACCCGCGCCTCATTTCTGAGGTCAATGATACCAACCGCCCTACCCGGGAAGAGGCGATGGCCGCTGTGCGTACGCTGCTTCGTTGGGCAGGCGACAATCCAGAGCGGGAAGGCCTGATCGACACGCCCAAGCGCGTTGTGGAAGCCTATCGGGAATTCTTTGCTGGCTATGAAATGGATCCAGCCGCTGAATTGAGCCGCACGTTTGAAGATGTGCAGGGCTATGACGATATCGTCATGCTGCGCGACATTGATCTGGAAAGCCATTGCGAGCATCACATGGTGCCCATCTTGGGCCGGGCTCATATCGCCTATATGCCAACCAACCGGGTTGTCGGCATTTCCAAGATTGCCCGTGTGGTTGAAATCTTTGGCAAGCGCCTGCAGACCCAAGAAACCATGACGGCCCAGATTGCCGACTGCATCACCGAGGCTTTGCGCCCTGCCGGTGTGGCCGTGCTGTTGGATGCCAAGCATCAATGTATGACCACACGTGGTGTCCATCACCCCAATGTGGCCACCATCACCACCCAATTCACCGGCGTATTCAAGACCGACCGCGAATTGAAAGACCGTTTCCTGCGTTTGGCAGGTTACAACTAAATCCTCCCCGATTTGGTGTGCGAATGCGCCGGGCCCTCACGGGTCCGGCGTTTTTGTTGCAAGGTCATCGGGCGGGCGGGGCTTGTGAACGGTTGATACCAGCACAAAGCTCAGCATCATCAGAAGATACCACGCCCCCATCTTGCTCAAAGGCACCATGTGCCAGCCTTCACTCTGGTGGGGATAGATCCACGTATTGGTGAATGTGCCAATATTCTCTGCCAACCAGATAAAGAGGCTGACCAAGAGGAAGCCGACCAAGAGTGGCATCCAGCGCGTGGTCTGGTCGGGGGTAAAATAGACCCGACTGCGCCAGAAGATCACCGCCGAAAAGAGGAACAATCCGACCCGTATGTCTGGCCCATAATGGTGGGTGAAAAAGTTCACATACGCACCGATAGCCAGAAGCCAGGTCATCCACATCGGGGGATAGGGGGCAAAGCGCAGATCCATCAGACGGCTGATGCGCGCCAGATAGCTGCCGACGCAGGCATACATGAAACCGCTGAACAACGGCACGCCACCAATCTTGAAAAAGGCCTCGCCCGGATAGGACCACGAGCCGACATGGGTTTTGAAGATTTCCATAATGGTCCCGACAATATGAAAAATGGCGATGACCTTGACCTCTTCCAAGCGCTCCAGCTTCAGCGCGACCAACAGGACTTGCAAGGCGATAGCGGCCAGAAACAGAAAGTCGAACCGGCTCAACCACACATCCTGCGTGGGCCAGAACAACATGGTGAGGATGAGGAGCAATAACATCGTGCCGCCATAGAGGCAGGCCCACGCCTGTTTGACCCCGAACATGACAAATTCAAAAACCGGACCACGCCAGGGCGCGCCCTCGGACCAGATCCGCCCGGTGGCATAAAGCTTTTGTGCCCCATTGCGGGCAAGATCATAGATGTGCAAAACTCAAAAGCTCCTGATGGGTCAGCCGACACCTGACTAAGGGATAAACCCTGATTTGAGGCTAAGATTTGTCGTCCTCTGCACAATTCCCGATGGCCAATTCTACCGAGGCGCTGGAGCGCGGTTTGACATTGGCCCCGCGCTTTGACGCCGACGGTTTGATCCCGGCGGTCGCCCAATCAGCCACAACAGGAGAGGTGCTGATGCTGGCCTGGATGAATGGGGAGGCTTTGGCTCTGACGATTGAGACCGGCATTGCCCATTATTGGTCGCGCTCACGCCAGAGCCTGTGGAAGAAGGGTGAGACCTCGGGCCAGCTCCAGCATGTGCAGGAATTGCGCATTGACTGCGATCAGGATGCGGTGGTGATGAAAGTGCGGGTCGATGGCGATGGTGGGTGTTGCCATGTCGGCTTTACATCCTGCTTCTATCGCGCGGTGGCCGGGCCTGATGGCAAGCTTTTACAAATCGCCCCAGACCCGTCGTGATCGCCACCTGCTTGGCCGACGCACCGGCCCTATTGCCCAAATTCCCAAAGCCGATACTCTCGCTTTCGTGACCACGAGATGGACGCGCCACAGGCGTGCCACCGGTCAGGGGAGGAAATGATGATCAGACGGATTTTGGCCTCAGGTGCGGTCATGATGGGGCTATGGACAGCTGCCTGTGCGCCAGACACCAGCAATTCTCCTGCTGCCAAGGTCGATGCCGCCCGTCTGTCTTCTGCTGCGACCGATGGCGACAATTGGATGAGCTATGGCCGCACCTATGACGAGCAGCGCTTCAGCCCGCTCGATCAGATCAATACTGGCAATGTCGGCCAATTGGGTCTGGCGTGGGTGCATGAGTTCGAGACAGACCGCGGCCACGAAGCAACCCCCATCATGGTTGATGGGGTGATTTATACCACGACCTCTTGGTCGAAAGTGGCAGCCCTTGATGCCAAGACCGGCAAGCTTCTGTGGTCCTATGATCCGAAAGTGCGCGGTGAGACGGCCCATAAGGCCTGTTGTGATGTGGTCAATCGCGGGGTGGCGGTCTGGGGAGGCAAGGTCTTTGTCGGTGCGCTCGATGGCCGTCTGATTGCCCTTGATGCCCGTAATGGCAAGGAAATCTGGTCGAAAGTGACGGTCGATCAAGGTCAGGCCTATACAATTACCGGGGCGCCCCGGGTGGTTAAGGGCAAGGTTTTGATCGGCAATGGCGGGGCCGAATATGGGGTGCGGGGCTATATCAGCGCTTATGATGCCGATAGCGGCGATATGGTTTGGCGCTTTTACACCACGCCTAATCCCAAGGGCGAACCTGACGGCCAGGTATCTGACGCCCTTTTAAAGACAAAGGCTGCGCCGACGTGGGGTGAGGGGGCGTGGCGGCAATCGGGTGGCGGTGGCACCGTCTGGGATGCCATGGCCTATGATCCTGAGTTGGATCTTTTGTATTTTGGGGTCGGCAATGGCTCGCCGTGGAACCATCAAATCCGTTCCGGGGGCAAGGGCGACAATTTGTTTGTCTCCTCCATTGTGGCGGTGCGACCTGATACAGGTTCTTATGTCTGGCATTATCAGACTACGCCGGGGGATTCCTGGGACTTTACTGCAACCCAGCATTTGATGCTGGCCGAACTGCCGATGGGCGGCAAAACGCGCAAAGTCATCATGCAAGTGCCGAAAAACGGTTTCTTCTATGTGCTGGATCGCGCCACAGGTGAGCTCTTGTCCGCCAACCCGCTTTTCCCCATGCCGAAAGAGGCTGACCTTGCCCCCGGTATGCCGGTGCCTTGGGCTCATTCGGTCGATTTGAAGACGGGCCGGCCCAATGAGAATCCCTCGGCCCGCTTTGCCAAAGCCCCGGCTTTGGTGTTCCCCGCCCCATTCGGGGTGCATAATTGGCACCCGATGGCGATGAACCCGAAGGAAAATCTCGTCTATGTGCCGGCTATGCTGGTGCCGGCGGCGACGGGAAATCAGGCCGAGCCCTATCGCCAGATCGCCGGGGCTTGGAATACCGGCACCAATATGGGCTTGGCCGCTCTGCCTGATGATGAGGCCCAGCGCAAAGCCATTCGCGCCATGCTGACAGGCATGTTGGTGGCGTGGGATCCGGTCGCGGGCAAGCCGCGCTGGACTGTGCCGCGCAAATTCCCTTGGAACTCCGGCATCTTGGCCACTGCGGGCGGGCTTGTTTTCCAAGGCACCTCAGAGGGCTTTTTGGAGGCTTTCAATGCCGCCGATGGCACAAAAGTCTGGAGCTATGAGACCCAGAACGGCATTATCGCCCCGCCCATGACCTACAAGATTGATGGGGAGCAATATGTCGCGGTGATGGTTGGCTATGGCGGGGCGATTATCGCGGCCCCTTTGGCAGCCCCGGATCGGCCAGTCAGTCTCAAGGGCCGTTTGATGGTGTTTAAGATTGGTGGGACCGCCAAGGCCACCCCTTATGTGATCCCTGAAAAAGTGGCCCTTGATTTGTCGACGACGCTCGCCCCTGGCAATCCTCAGGCCGGGTTCAACCACTTCATGCGCCATTGCCAAGTCTGCCACGGGGCCAGTGCGACCGGCGGCCTGTTGCCCGATCTGCGTTATTCGCCTGCCATTCAAGATGCGGGAACCTGGAAACAGATCGTGTTTGACGGGGCCAATGCCAGCCGCGGCATGGTCTCTTTCAGTTCATGGCTCAACCCTGCTGAAATTGAAGATATTCGCGCCTATGTCGTCCAACAGGCCAAGGTGCATTATCGCCAGCTGGGCACAGGCCCTGCCGCCAAAGACGGCGCGAAGACTGGGAATTGAGGAGGCGGCTGACCAGAGGGAAGCTGAACTGCCGCACGGCTTGACCTTCGGGGCAATGCAGGTCTTGGTAAGCCCATGATGAAAGCGCAGTCGACTTCCAGTGCGTCGCGCTTGCTCTTGGCAAGCGCGGCGATCATTGCAGGCCTTTATTGGTTTGCTGACCTTTTGACCCCGCTGGCCCTGGCCATATTTTTGTGGCTGACCATGGACGCCTTTGCACAGAGCTTAAGCCGCCGCTTGCCCTTTTTGCCTCGGGTGGCAGCAGTCCCTTTGGCGGTGCTGATTGTCTTTATCAGTCTTGCCGGCATTGTCGGCTTTGTTATTGAATATGCTGCGGTATTCTCCCGCTCGATCGGGGCCTATCAGGAGCGGCTCGATCAGGTAATCCATCAGACCTATGCTTTATTGGGCCTGTCGGGAACAGCACCCACGGTGGGTGAGATGTTTGCCAAGGTCAATCCGGCTTTGATCTTGCGTGGAGTCGCTGACGCCCTGCAGAGTTTTGGTGGCCAAGCGCTGTTTGTCATCATTTATGTCGCCTGTTTGTTTGCAGCCCAAGCGAGCATGCCCGCCAAAATGGCGCAAATCTTTCCCGATGAGGCCGAACGGGCCAAAGCGTCACAGACGGGTCGGGCGATTGCCCGTTCGATGGAACAATATCTCTGGGTCCAGACGGTCACGGGCCTGATGATCGCTGGGGCCAGCTGGGTGCTGTTTGCGCTGGTCGGCCTGCAAAACGGGTTGTTTTGGGCCATCATCATTTTTGTGCTGAGCTATATTCCCGTGGTGGGCGGGGCAGCAGGCAGTCTTTTGCCCGCTCTTTTCGCGCTGGTTCAATTCACCAGCCCCATTCCAGCCGTGATCATTCTGGCAGGGACCCAAGCCATCGGATTTGTCGTTGGCAATATCATCCAGCCGCGCATGACCGGCGACAGCCTGAATATTTCGGTTTTGGTGGTGTTTCTGTCTTTGGCCTTTTGGGGCAAGTTGTGGGGAGGCCCGGGTATGTTTTTGGCCGTACCGCTGACGGTCATGCTGATGATTGTGCTGGCCCAGTTTTCCGCCACACGTTGGATTGCAGTCCTTTTGTCCAATAATGGTAATCCCGACATCAACCCGGATCCCGATGACGCTGATCAGTCGGGTGTTAAATCAGTGTCTGCTGCACACACGCAAGGAGCTGTTAAGGAAGAAACCACCACTTCGCAGGATGATCCAAGCAAAATAGAAGTAAAGCCGTCTTGATCGGCTCTGGCCCGCCGGGCCTGTGATCAGGACGCGTTGTATGGCCTGCTGGTCAGGCACGGGAGGATATCCATGTCGGTTTACGCAACAGATCGGCGCATTTTGCCAGATGATCTGATCTCGGCGGCTCTGGCTTTTCCAAGTTTCAAATCCGGCGGTCATTTGGATGCTGCCGCTGAATCATTTCTCACTCAGATCGCCCAGGACGCGACCGAGGATGATGTCCAAGGGCTGACGTCCGCTGATCTGGCTGCATTGGCCGATGGATTCTGGCGCTGGACCTCACATAAGCGCGCAGATGCACAAGACATTCGCTTGATTGAGGGCAAGGGGGCGGACGGCAAACCGCTGGGCCGTGACATTCTGGAGATTTGCGGGCCGGATATGCCCTTCCTCGTTGACAGTGTGATGGGCGAGATTGGGGCCCAGGGCGTGGAAGTGCGCGCCATGTTCCATCCCATTGTCTCCTTAAGCCGTGATCCTGATGGTGTTCGCCAGCCCGGCGGTGTGCCAGCCGCTGAATCTTTCATTCAAGTGCATTTGCCACCTACACCCCCCTCCAAGCGCGATGCGATTTTGATGGGTGTGCGCGAGACCTTGCAGGATGTGCGCCTGTCAGTGGTGGATTATCAGGCGATGAAGAGCCGGATGAATAACGCCATCCGCGATCTGGCCGTGGCCAAGACAAAAGCCACCGCTGATGAGATTGCCGAATCCATTGCCTTTTTGAAATGGTTGGTGGCCGATCACTTCGTGTTCTTTGGCGTGCGCTCTTATGATTATCCTCGCGACACCAATGGGGCTTGGATCAAGGATGAGCCTGATATCCGCGAAGACCTCAATCTGGGGATTTTGCGCGACCCGTTACGCATGGTTCTGCGCCGTCTGAATGAGCCTTCGGTCCTTAGTGATGCCGTGCGAGCCTATATTGAAGAGCCCTCGCCCATCATTGTTGCCAAGTCCAACTTGCGTTCGCGCGTCCATCGTCGCACCGTCATGGACTATATTGGCGTCAAACGCTTTGGCGATAATGGCGAAGTTCTGGGTGAGGACCGCTTTGTCGGCTTGTTCACAGCCGAAGCCTATGACCAGATGGTACGCGATGTACCGATGCTGCGCGGCAAGACCGAACGTGTGATTGCCCGCGCTGGCCTGGTTCCCGGCAGCCATAATGACAAGCGTCTGCGCAATATCGTGGAAAATTACCCCCGCGATGAATTGTTCCAAATTGAGGAAGACGATCTGCTGCGCATCGCGCTTGGCGTCCAGCATTTGATGGATCGACCACGCACAAAGGTTTTTGTGCGCCGCGACCGGTTTGACCGCTTCATGTCTGTGCTCGTGTTTGTCCCGCGCGATCGTTACAATTCTGACGTGCGCGAGAAGATTGGTCTGGCCTTGGCGGAAGCCTATGGCGGGCGGTTGTCGGCCTTTTACCCCTTGTTCGGCGACGCGCCTCTTGCGCGGGTCCATTATGTGATTGGCGTCACCGCCAACCAGCACGCCAATCCCGAGGTCGAGGCCTTGGAAGCCCGGATCGCCGACATCACCCGGACGTGGGAGGATGGGGTTGAAGCCTTGGCTGAGGGCAAGCCGCGGACCTTCCAGAATTATCTGGGGGGCTTCCCACCCGGCTATCGCGATATTTTTGATGCCGCTGAAGCCCTGCGTGACATTGAAGAGCTAGAGCAGGTCCAAGGCGATGATGTGCGTGTGCGCGCTTATCGTCGTGACGATGATCACAACACCATTCTGCGCGCCAAACTGTATAAAATGGGTGACCCCACTGCCTTGTCGGCTGCTGTGCCGATCTTTGAGAGCATGGGTCTTTATGTGGTCAGCGAGACCCCACATCGGGTCAGCCGCAAGACCCCAGACAATCATGAGATTGTGTGGGTGCAAGATGTGTCGATGCGCACCGCCAATGGCAAGCCACTCGATTTCAAAGTCGTCGAAGGGTCGTTTGAAGAGGCGGTCGCTGCCATTTGGGCCGGGCGGGCCGAGAATGACGGCTTTAACCGGCTGATCCTGAAGCTGGGCGTGTCTTGGCGTGAGGCTGCCCTTGTGCGCGCTTTGGCCCGCTGGCGCGGCCAGACCGGGCTTGATCCTTCTGAAGTCGTTCAACAACAGGCCGTGGCCGAATATCCAGAGATTACCCGCGCCATCCTCAACCTGTTCCGCATCCGCTTTGATCCCGATTTCGGCGCGAAGAAGGCGCGCGAGACGGCTGCCAAGGCCGAAATGACGACAATTCTGGGCTTGCTTGATCAGGTGCCCAGTCTGGATGCAGACCGCGTCCTGCGTCGGCTTGCTCAATTGGTCATGGCGATTCAGCGCACCAATTATTATCAGCCCGGACCTGATGGCGGGCCCAAATCCTATATGAGCTTCAAGATCGCTACGCGTGAGATTGATGAAGTCCCCGACCCCAAGCCCTATCGGGAAATTTGGGTCTGGTCGCCCCAAGTCGAAGGGGCGCATCTGCGCTTTGGCCCGGTGGCGCGCGGCGGCTTGCGCTGGTCGGACCGGCGGGATGATTTCCGCACCGAAGTGCTGGGTCTTGTAAAGGCCCAACAGGTGAAGAATGCCGTGATTGTGCCTGTGGGTTCTAAGGGCGCTTTCTTCCCCAAGACCTTGCCGCGCAATGGCAGTCGCGACGATATTCAGGCCGTGGCGATTGAGGCCTACAAGACCTTCCTGCGCGGGCTGCTTGATCTGACCGACAATATTGCCGGTGATGGTGGCATTATCCCGCCACGCTCGGTCATTCGCTGGGACCAAGATGACCCCTATCTGGTGGTCGCCGCTGATAAGGGGACGGCCACTTTCTCTGACATCGCCAATGCGATCAGTGCTGACTATGGCCATTGGCTGGGTGATGCTTTCGCCTCGGGTGGCTCTGTGGGCTATGACCATAAGAAAATGGGCATCACCGCGCGCGGGGGGTGGGAGGCGGTCAAGCGCCACTTCCGTGAAATGGGTCATGATACCCAAACCCAGCCTTTCACCGTGATTGGCGTGGGTGACATGTCGGGCGATGTATTCGGCAATGGCATGCTTCTATCGCGCAAGATCAGGCTGGTGGCCGCTTTTGATCACCGCGACATTTTCATCGACCCAGAACCAGATCTGGACGCAAGTTTTGCAGAGCGTCAGCGCCTGTTCACTCTGCCGCGTTCATCTTGGGCGGATTATGATGCCAGCCTGATCTCGCACGGTGGTGGGGTGTATTCACGCGCGGCGAAATCCATCCCGCTTTCGCCTCAACTCAAGGCATTGACCGGGTTGGAGGGCGCTGAAGCCTCGCCCACCGACCTCATGCATGCGCTGCTCAAAGCTCCGTGCGATTTGATCTGGTTTGGCGGCATCGGCACCTATGTGAAGGCCCGGAGCGAAAGCCATGCCGAGGTTGGCGACAAGGCCAATGACATCTTGCGGGTCGATGGCCAGGACTTGCGCTGTAAAGTCATCGGCGAAGGGGCCAATCTGGGCCTGACCCAGCGTGGCCGCATCGAGGCGGCACAAGCCGGTGTGCGCCTCAACACCGATGCCATCGACAATTCCGCTGGCGTCGACAGTTCCGACCATGAGGTCAATATCAAAATCCTGCTCAATGGTCTGGTCCGCGCGGGGCATATGACCATGGAGGCCCGCGACGTGCTGCTGGCGGAGATGACCGACGATGTCGCCACCCATGTTCTGCGGCACAATTATGCCCAGACCTTGGCCATCAGTCTGCAAGAAGCCACCGCCCGTCAGGACCTTGATGCGCATGAGCGCTTCATCGAACGGCTGGAGGCCTCAGGGCGCTTGTCACGCAAGGTCGAATTCCTGCCGTCGACAGAGGAATTCCGCAATCGCCGCGCCAATCGGGCTGGCCTGACGCGGCCAGAGCTGTCGGTCTTGACCGCTTATGGCAAGCTCGCGCTGTTTGACGATCTGATCGCCTCAGATGCGCCGGATGATCCGTGGTTTGAGGACACGTTGATCACTTATTTCCCGCCTGGTTGCCGTCAGTTCAGCGAGGCCATGGCCAATCACCGTCTGCGGCGTGAAATCATTGCGACAATTCTGTCCAACAAGATGGTGGATCTGGGTGGTGCGGGCTTTATGGACCGGGTGCGCGAAAGTGCAGTGGCAGATACCGGCTCGATCGCACGTGCCTTTGCCGCTGCGCGCGCCATTTTCGGGCTTGATGGGGCGATTGATGCGGTCAACGGGCTTGATCTTAAAGTGCCCGCATCGGTCCAATTGGACCTGATGATGGAGATCCTCACTGTGTTGCGGCGTCAAAGCTTCTGGCTGGCCCGGCGCGCCAGCCGGGGAGATGGCGCGGGTTTGCGGTCGGTTGGCGATCTGGTCTCCACTTATTCCGCCGGCGTGCAAACCCTATCTGGTCTGATCCAGGATGTGGTGAGCCCGTTTGAGAAAGCCCGACTGGAGACACGTGTGACGGCGCTGACCGAGGCCGGGGCACCGGCAGGCTTGGCCAAGTCGATTGCGGGGCTCTTGCCGCTGACTTCGGCGACCGACATCGTCGATATCGCTGCTGCCAAGGCCTTGCCGGTTGAGGCTGTTGCCCGGCTCTATCATGCGCTGGGCGCTGCGGTTGGCTTTGACGAGATCCGCGCCGCTGCGGGCCAGACCTCAACGCCCGATCATTGGGACCGGGTGGCGACACGCCGTCTGATCGAGGAATTCATGGGCGAGCAAGCCGGCCTAACTGGCACGGTCTGTGATCATGCTGCCAATCTCGGCCAGGCCGGGGCCAGCGCGGCATGGGCACGGGCGGTGGTGGAAAGCTGGTCCAAACTGAATAATGGTGAGCTTGCCCGGACGCGCTCGGCGTTGAGCGAATTGCGCGCCAGCCAAGGTGGCTGGAGCTTCGCCAAACTCGCCATCGCCAATACCCAGCTGAAGGAATTGTCCGAAACCGCCCGCGCCTGAGGGCAGGTGTGTGGCGCAGAACGCCGCCAGCTCTGGCCCCACTCTGGTCCAGCAGATTGGCGGGCTGTGCCTTGTTTGATGTGGTCGTTAAACTCGGGCCCGCAACAATCTGCACTGTGCAGGCTTTGGAGCTTAACGTTGCCTCAGCGCGCATTCTGCGCAAACTGATGTGGTGATCGTCAGGCCGACCGTGTTAGGTGGCTCTTATTCTATTGCCCGCCCGGCAGTCCCAAGTAGGAGGTCGTGATGGAGAAGCTATACATTCCCGGGACGATCAGTGAGGTTGTGGACTACTTAGGGTCTATGATGCTAAGTTCTCCGACAATGACGCATCCAGAATTCCCGTTCTGGAATATTGATAGTCGCTTTTACTCCCTTAATGAGGGCCTTGCGCGCGTGAGCAAGAAATTGGGCGAGGAGCGCTACGCCAAGCTGCTCCAGTTATCAAACCGGATGCGGGCGCATTTCGAGGCGGACCCTGACGACACCAACGGCGAAGCGCACAAAGGCTACTTACTTATCAACGAAATGGAAGACCTACTGCTCGACAGCGACGCGAAGCGCTGATGAGTGGAACCCATTCTATCGTATCGATCTGGCGCGGTCCACGGCGTGGCTCAGGGAGCTAACCCGGATTATTCGCGGGGTTGCATGAGTTTGCTGACGGTCGTTGCAGGACCGTAGGGCCGGTTGTGAAAGTGCATGCAGAATTGACCCCTTAAATTTTGATAGAGTGCTCACTTTTGATGAAGGGTATCCTCCGGCGAGGCTTTCAATTACTCACAAATGCCATGAGCTCTTGATCGTGACCTGAGCCCCGATTGGTCGTATCCATTCGCTGAGGGCCACATACCGTTGAGGCATGAACTGGGCTAGGTAGCGCGCGTTTGGAGACGTTACAGGCGATAGCAGCGGGATATGGGCGTCGGCTTGATGCCGTGGAGACGGGTCGTCGGCGTCGCATTTGTGACAATTTCAAGCAGTCGGTTGTGGAAGAGAATTATGCGGCAGGGGCTGTGATGACGCAGCTTGCGCGCCGATACGGGGTGCATCCAAGTCAGATCTACAGTAGTCATCCGGCCAGGGCTACGGCGTGGCTTAGGGCGTTGGTTTCCGCTTCCAGGGTGTGCGTTCTTGAATGCGTCAAGTCGGCCATGAGGGCATGTTGGCGAGCAGGTGTGTGCGCGAGGCTTGGGGATCGATGGTATTGAGCTTGTCAGTGCCGATCAGGCTATAGATCAGGGCGGCGCGTTCGCTTCTGGCTTGTCATCCGACATTCCCACCACGGGCCTTTGCCACGGCACAGCCAGCGGCAAAGGCACTCAGTCGAGCGGCCTGATCTCTGCCGGAACGGTCTCGCTGATCTCCTGATCTGGTTCAGGCCCATGTGCTGGATCGTGACGCGGAAGTGACGGATCAACAAACAAACCCAGCGCCAAGCTTTGCAGGTGCTATGCGAACAGAGGGTTTGTCTATGCTGGGCCGCGGCGGGCAGCTGCTGGGCTAAGACTGAGCGTTGAGGTTCTGGCAGGTGGTGTCGGCGCTATCGGCATCGCCCATATAAAGGGGAAACTTAGTGGCGGGGGAACTTCCGGGGCTGGGGGTGTTGCCGAAGGGGACGAAGCTTACCTTTGACAGAGCAACGAAGTCGTGGACGAGTCCGGCAGGTCTAATCTACGAGCAAGGTTCTGTGCACGGTAATCGGATCAAGCACGTTTTGGATCATTCGACGGCGAACCCCAACAAGCCGGTGCACTCGGTCTTTGACGCTGGTCGCAGTGATGTGCTCGGCCTGATCGATGAGGCGTGGACAGCTCGATCTGGGCCTGGGATTCTTCAGAAAAACGGAAATAGGTATTGGTCGGTGGATATGGGTCGTCAGGTCGGCACCGCAGGTCAAACACATGTGCGAATTGTCGTGCGTGATGGTACGACCCGAGTCATAACTTCATTCCCCGAATAGGAGAATAAAATGCTGATTTGCCCCTATTGTGGCCAAGATGTTGTATGGAACGTGCGGCTGAAATCTGAGCCACGCGTAGCCTTCAAAATGTGCTTTGAATGCGATTCCATATGGCGTTCGGCTGAGCCTGTTTCGGACGAAGAAGGTAGTAACTTCGAAAGCTACATGCAGGAGGCCGGCCGTGCGGCAAACTGGGATGATGTGGAGAGGTTGTCCCAAATAGACTGATGTGTTGCCGCAGAGAGAATATTCCTGTCGGTTGACGACTTCGCTAGGCTACCGCGAACCGGCACGATCGATCCCAAGTTAATCCGCTTCAGCCAGGATAGCGCTTCCGCCAACTTCAGGCCGCCCTACGGCTCGGTTGATGACTTTGCAGCCTCGCTGGGACGAACGGTTGATCCAGCAAGCGTGAAGCCGATCCGCATAGTCCAGAAGGATGGAATGATCTTTACCTTGGACAATCGGCGCTTGTACGCTTTCCAGAAGGCGGGGGTCGAGGTTCCATACCAGAAACTGGACGCGGTTCCGAAACGGCAGATGTTCAAGTTTACGACCACCAATAACGGCGCTTCAATCAATATAAGGTGACATATGGAAAATGACGATTTGTTCGACATGGCCGGTGCGGTGAACTCGCGAGAGGAGTTTGTACGCTTTGTCGGTGAGCTTAGTCGTGACCTCGCGGCGGGAGGGGGCGAATGGGAGAATACCGACCTTTCTAGCTATATGCGCGGCTTGTCGGGCTTTGCTCAGGATATGGACGGCTATTATAAAAATATGGGTGAGGCGGTTGATACTAGTAAAATAACTTGGAGAATCGCCGCTCAGATGCTGCTCGCGGCTACTGTGTACGGAAACTAGGTATTTATTGCCGCAGAGAGCGCATTGCCGGGTGCCTGGCGCACAGTGAATGAATCGATGTCAGCGCGTTCGCTGGCTTATCAGACTCAAATCACAGGTCGTAGTGGCGAAGCTTTTGTGGCTAATGGGGTTCGCTTCGACGGATTCGAAGCTGGGGCTTTCTTGGAAGCCAAGGGGCCTGGTTACGCTACGTTCGTTAAGAATGGCGAGTTCAGGAGTTGGTTCACGGGCAAAGATGCCCTTGTGAGCCAAGTGCAGCGGCAGGTCGCTGCGGCAAACGGCACGCCGATTATTTGGCATGTGGCTGAAGCGAAAGCAGCCGATGCGATGCGAGCTTTGTTTGCGACCAACAAAGTCAAAGGTATAACCGTGGTTCATACACCAGTAGGCCCATAGGAGGCGCGAATGACATCTCGTTTTTTCCTCGGGGCATATTGGGATGCTCGCCGCGAAAGTGCAGACGACTGCGCGGTGAAGGTCAGCCGTCTGTTGAACGGTATGGCAACTATCGACCCAGCCCTGTCGCACTGGTTTGAGCGTGGCCGTTCGCGCAAAGACGCGCTCACTCGCACAGTCGATTATGCTGATCCGTCACGGCTGCAAACATTGCTCCTCAAAGGACGAAACAGGTATGATGAGGGTGGCGGTGTGATAGATGACCTTGGCTTCAATTTGGGCCTATGGAACGGTGCGATGGACGATGATGGTGAAGCGTCTCTGAGTGTGCATTGCGGCAGCTTCAACGACCGGGTTGGAAATAATGTCCTGCTGGACCTTCCAATGCAGTCCCGAAACCTTGGTGACGCCAAAAGTGCAGCTGCGCTTCTCGCGTTGGTTGCGGAAACTTGGCAACCGCAATGGGCGGGGATCATGTCAAAGCGAGCAATTGTAGATCGTGACTTCGACGCCGATTACCCCTTCGTTGACTGGATGGTTTACGTGCCCCGCGTGATCAATGCAGCCCCTTCCTTCGCGACTGTGATACCTCTTGCAGGGCTGGGCTCAATCGTTGTCGTTCAACCAGAACCGCCACAAGGAAATGATCCGGAGGAACTGCGTCGCATCGGCCAGGTTGAAGCCGTCCTATCCGCCTGAACCAAATCAGGCCCTATCCCCGGATCGCCAAATCGAAGCGAGTTACGACCGGCACACCGTACGCGAGGGCTTGCGGGTGGATGGTGCTGATGTTGCGGGATAAAGTGGCGCTTTGGGGTGGTGGCAGCTTCTCCGTCAAATCCGACGTGCGACGGTGAAGTGACGGGGGCGGCGCGCGGGGGCTTGGAATCGTTGGCGTTCTTGGGCTGGATTATGCACGTTGAACTGACTTCGCCCCGGCGAAAGCCCGCGCTGGCCCTGATCTGTAGATAGAGCGGCACAAGGCTCCGCCGCGATGTGGCCATTCGGCGAGGGCCACGGCGTGGCTTAGGGCGCGGAATTCCGGAAAATCAAAGATGCAAAGGCAAGTTCCCAAGGGAGTTTTGACAAGTTGCTTTTCCCACGCCTCGATGACCCATTGAATTGGGGGGCAATGGAAGCCCCATGGACTGTATGAGAGCTGCTCGCAATAGCGATAACCCGATTGATCGGGGTGTCGTTGCCTCTGGTATGTCAAGGGATGGACTTGATACTGGCCTGCGGGTCATGTTGCCTACTCTGCAAAATGCGGCATTTGATGCGTTCGTAAGTGGACTTGTCGCCGAAGGTGCTGGCACCATTCTCGGCAAGGCAGCCGGTCCTATTCGGCGGGCTGTGGGGAAGGGGCGGATGCCGAGCGGAGCTTCCCTCGTTCAAATCAAATTCCATCGTTCAGATTGAAACTGTACTGACATCAGCGCAAGCGTCTTACAAACAAACTACGGTCGTCGGGCATGCACTATCCAAACATGCGGGCCGGAAACCTAAACTTTGAGGCAAGATAACTGGGCCTATCAGGACTTGGAACGAAAAAGGCATGTCTCAATTGCGTGAAATCATTCGAGGTCTTGATGCTTTCACTCAGAAAGCGTATCCTAAGTGGCTTCAATTCTTTTGCCGCAGAGAGCATTCCTGTTAATTGAGCTTCGCGCACTGTTCCGCTAGGCTTTGAGTCGGAAGCGCAATTTCATGGTGCCGCATTGGAACTCCGAGATGCGCTGAGGGCTAGTGGGATCACGCACGCAACGGTCGGCGTACGGGTTAGTTCGGTCACTGGTTCGAGCTTCCGCACCGGGCAGCTGTTTGGGCCAGTTCAGAAGAATAATCCCAATTGGAAGTTCCAAGATGGTCACTGGTAAACTCCCAGATCCTGTAAACATATTAGCGACGTCAAGCCGAAGCACGTTTGCGACAGGAAAAGTTTACGCCATCCAATGTGGCTGGGATGAATGGTTTTTAGCGCAGGTTACCCCTGATGCGACAGTTGCAATGTCTCAGACTGTCATTTCAGGTGCCCATTTGGCCGCTTGGCGCAAGAAAAAGCCGGCTACGATAGATTTGGGACCTATAAAGTTCCGCGCGGCGATGATGAAAGGTGCACCCAGTTACGGCAAATGGATATTAATTGGTATTTATCCGCTCCCTCCTGAGTTGGACAATTACTCAAAGCGTGGCCGAATAGGTTATGATTTTTCTACTGATGAAAGAGAACTAGAACTCTACTATCTTGATGATCAACATGTGACATCATGGCGCGTTCCGGTTTCGGAATATGATGGTCGTGAAGTACATCTGTATCATCATCAAGATGCCTTGATCCGCTGGTTGCTGGATGAGCCGGTTATGTTGCGCGCGCTTGGCGAGAATCATTGGCGAGCTCCCTATATCGATGCCATTTATGACGACCCAGAGAAATTTGAGCTTTACAAGAAGCTTGTTCCCCGGGTTCTGGCCGAGAGTGAGCGTTATCCCAAAGAGGAGACTTGGGGAGACGTGTCCTATTAAAGTGCGCTTCACGTATGAGCATTGCGACGCGCGGCCTGAAAGTGTTTTGACTTGGGTCATGCAAGCAGCAGCTTTGCAGTGGCTTGGTTGGGCCAAGCCTGCGCTGAGAGGATCAGGCTGTTGAAGTGTCTTTTGCACGATGCTACTTCAGCAATGATGTCGCCATTTGAACAGGCACCGTTGGCCTGAAAGCTTGTCACCCATTCTTGAGGCCAAGCACACCCTTCACCAAAAAATAGCGACCTAAACAAAGCCACACCCAAACGGGCAGCCCGGCTGGCAATACATGGTTCAGCTATAATCAGGGCTCGGCTGCTGGCACCATCACGGCACGCGGGGGCGAGACCTTGCAAGCCGTCGCTGCCAGCCTGTGGGGCGACAGCGGGCTTTGGTACAAATTGGCCCAAGCCAATGGTCTGTCGGGCGATGTGGCCCTCTCGGCCGGGCAAACCCTGCGCATTCCAGCAGGCGTGATGCGCAATACTTATAACGCGGCCACGATCACGCCGACTGATCCCACTGACACCCTCGGCGACGTAAACCCCACCACCCCCCAAGCTGCGCCACCGAAGAAACAAAAATGTGGCGTCGTCGGGCAGATTTTCCTCGTCATTATCGCCATTGCGGTCATTGCTATCACAAAAGGGGCAGCGACGAAGTTTGTTACTGGGCTTTTGAAAGCGGCAACTGGGGTGACGACCCTGTCGGCCACCGCAACAGCCGCAGCGACATTTGTCGGCTCTGGCCTTGCCGCCGCCGCAGGCTCAGTCGTCAGTCAAGCAGTAGGTGTGGCAACCGGCATCCAGGAGAAATTCTCATGGAAAGACGTTGGCATGGCCTTTATCAGCGGGGGTCTTGCAGGCGGGGCCAGTGCGGAAGGTACTTTCCTGTAGAAGGTCACCCGAGCGATGGTGCGCAGCGCGGTCAGTCAAGGCATCGGCGTCACGCTTGGCTTGCAAGATAAGTTCAGCTGGGCGGCGGTTGCAGCAGCGGGTGTGGGTAGCGCAGCAGGCATGGCAGCAGGTGGCCTTGCTGGTCGGGCGTCGGCGGCAGTCAGTGGTGCATTGGGCGGAACGGACTTTGCGGGCAAGGTTGGCACTATTGTCGGCGGTGTTGTCACCGGCATGGCTGATGCGGTCGGAAATGCTGCGGCCCGATCATTGATCGATGGGACTGACTTTGGCGACAATGTGCGCGCCGCCCTACCCAGCGTGCTTGGCAATGCCATCGCAGGGGGCTTCTTCGCTGGTAATCAACAGGCGACAGCTGACGAGAATGCGCGTGGCAATTTCATTGATCGGTTCTCCGATGGCCTGCTGGATGGGACAGGAAAGATTGTCAAAGGGATTGGGGGGGCGATTCAGGATAGCTTGGCGGCTCGGCGGACTTCGAATGATAAGAAATTGAATGAGGCCATTATCGAAGAGCTCAAGAAATCCACTGGCGTGGGGGCATTTGACTGGGGAAATGGCAGTAACCTATCACGGATCGACAAGGCTAAGTTGGCAAGGCATAGAATGGAAATATTGGCCATGCAACCGGAATGGAAAAATTCGCCAACTTTTCAAAAGTACTATCAAGATTTTAGGGCGGCTCTTGCAAGTCTAAATACCTATGTCGAGGGTACTAAAGGCAATAAAGACATACTCGGCGACAATTTGGATCGGGTTAGTGATTCAACTTACCTCGACAATGTCAAGTTGTCTGACGCTTCTGGCTACAAGGCACATTTATATTACGACAAAATATCAGATGCTTATATTTTCGCTAATGCTGGGACCGATGGACCAGGTATCAGAGCAGATGTTGAGACCGACAAAGCTTTGATTGGTGAAAAGCCGGTAAAGCAGCTTAGGGTAGCCCGCGACAATGCGCGCCAATTGGTTGAGAATAAAACGCCGAACTTAATTTTTACAGGCCATTCTTTGGGTGGTGCATTAGCCGTTGTTCAGGCGTTGACTGTCAATCGCCCAGCGGTAACGTTTAACTCTGCACCGTTGACCAAAACTATGACGCAGATTTATGGTTAAGACACCAGAAATGCAAATCGGTTTATCAAGAACTACTACGTCGGAAATGATCCAATGGCTTGGGTCAACCGCAACGGCGATAGTTTGGCAGCCATTAATTCATCACCTACCATTTTAAGGGGTAGCGCTGAAGGACTTTTGGGGGTCAATTCAAAAAACTTGAGACGCCTTACCCCTCCACCTGGGGTCCAAATTAGGCTAAAAGACGCTCCAACTGTAGTCGAGGCCCATGATATTGGCAGTGTTTTATGGAGTATGGGCTTTAGTGATTGATGTCACCATGCTCGATTCCAAAATTGGAGGCTTCGATGAGGAGAGGTTTCATCATGGCAGGTATTGTCGGTGCAGGTGTGTTCCTCGCTTTGGCTCTGGGGGCAGCATCTATGAGTGATGGTCTGACAAAGAGAATCCCTGAATGTGCGGGTACAGCTCACGAACGCGCATTTGCCTGGAAAGTCGCCTCAGGTCCACAGGCTAAGAAGGATCCAGCTGCTGTACCCTTGTTTGAGGCGATTATTGATGGGGACGAGACCGGGTTAAGGAGACTGTTGGAGAGCGGCACTTCGACCGAGCTGCGCCTGTATCCTGGTGGCTGGTCGGCCTTAATGGTTGCCGCCCAAATTGGCTGTCCAGTCTCAGTTCGGCTTTTGCTTGAGCATGGGGCTGACGTTAATTATTTGTCCGACGGCGACGATGCTGACACCGCGCTCGGAGTCGCCTTAACCTACGGTGTCTGGGATGGCATGTCGATTTTTTATGCCTTACTTGATCATGGTGCAAAGTTGGAAACAAAGTTTCCGAACGACACTGACGTTGTCATTCACGCCGCCACACTTGGCCAAATGAAACTGGTCAATGAACTTTTGGACCGCGGCTACCGTAGCGACTTACCCGGTTTACTCGAGACCCTTGAGATTATTCATGTCAATGAAGAGACCGAGCCTTACAAGCAGCGCGCTATGGAGCGTGTCAAAGCATTGATTCATGAGAAGTAAGAGCTGCACACGCAACGCGCTGCGGGGCAGATTTTACGCGCGGCGATCCCAGCCCGCCAACGTGACTTAGTGCTCTGCTACCCAATATTTGGACCATTCGGAATTCGAGTTTTGTGCCCTAGTTTTCCTTGGCTGGACGAGGAGGTTTGGCATGAATGAACCGCACTGTAAGTGTCCGGGCTGACTTTCAGTTATCCACAAATGCCATGAGCTCTTGATCGTGTGGAATCGACTGTGATTCGTGGCCATTCGCCGAGGGCCATAGACCGGTGAAGTATGAACTGGGCTAGGTAGCGTGCGTATGGAGACGTTACAGGCGATAGCAGCGGGATATGGGCGTCGGCTTGATGTTGTGGAGACGGGTCGCCGGCGTCGCCTTTGTGACAATTTCAAGCAGTCGGTTGTGGAAGAGAATTATGCGGCTGGCGCTGTGATGACGCAGCTTGCGCGCCGATACGGGGTGCATCCAAGTCAGATCTACAGTAGTCATCCGGCCAGGGCCACGGCGTGGCTTAGGGCGTTGGTTTCCGCTTCCAGGGCGCGCGTTCTTGAATGCGTCAAGCCACCCTGGAGGGCATGTAGGCGAGCAGGTGCGTGCGCCGGGCTTGGGGATCGATGGTATTGAGCTTGTCAGTGCCGATCAGGCTATAGATCGGGGCGGCGCGTTCGCTTCTGGCTTGTCATCCGCCATTCCCACCACGGGCCTTTGCCACGGCACAGCCAGCGGCAAAGGCACTCAGTCGCGCGGTCCCGCATGGGGCGGGCTTATGAGCCCAGCACACCCTGCCAGAATAGCGCCATTTGATAGACTGTCGGCACGCCGATAATCAGCATGAAGGGGAAGGTGATCCCCAGTGACGAGGTCAGGTAGATGGCCGGGTTGGCGGTCGGGAAAGTCGCGCGCACCGCGGCGGGCGCATCGATGTAAGACGCAGAGGCGGCAACCGCGCCAATCACAAAGGCGGAGCCCAAGGGTAGGCCCGCCCAGGTGGCAAGACCGGTCGCCAGACCGCCATGAACCATTGGCATGAGGATGCCAAACACTGCCATGGCAGGGCCTACTTTGGCGAATTCCTTCAGGTGGCGCGCCGCCGTCATCCCCATTTCCAAGAGGAAAAGCACAAGCACGCCGCGGAACAAATCCACAAAGAAGGGCTCGATTTTGGTGAAATTCTTCTCCCCGATCAGCCCACCAATCACAAGGCCGCCGCCCAAGAGCACAAGACCGCGGCCGCGCAAGGTCTCCATCAGGATTTCGGTCAGTTTGCCTGTTTCACCATTGCTCCGGCTCATGGTGAAGCGGCCATAAAACAGGGCCACCAGAATGGCGAGCTCCATCAGCGCGACAAGGCCCGTGACATAGCCATCCATCGGGGTGCCTTTGCTCTCAGCATAGGTGCGCGAGACCACGAATGTGACCGATGAAACCGAACCATACAGGGCTGCAACCCCGGCTGCATTGGCCGTATCAAGCCGCAGGACAAATTTGGCGACCAGAAAGGCCAGCAGCGGGAGCAAGAAGATCAAGGCTGTGATGACGGCAAGGCCGTTGGCAATGTCGGCAAAGACCACCCCAGCCAATTCCTGGCCGCCTTGCAGACCAATGGAGAACAACAAAAAAATCGCAAAGATCTTGATGACCGGCTCTGGTATTTCGAGGTCAGATTTGATGAGAGTGGCAATCATTCCCAACAAAAATGCGAGCGTTATGGGTGAGATCAGATTTTCCAAAAGTGTGTCGAGCGGCATCAGAGTCTCCTGCCTAAAGCTGTTTGCGCAGCCTCTTAGTCTGGTGCCGACACCAGGAAAAACCGGAAAAACTGATTGGATTTATCGGAAAAACCGTGGGTAAATTGGGCTTCTTTCGGCTTGTCCGTGTTTAACCTGTGCGTATGTTCACGACCTGCCAAAACAGGAGGCGAATATGAACATCCACCATCGCAGTAAGCTTGTCCCAGTTATCTTGGCAGTCACACTGGCTGCGGCCAACCTTGCAGCTCTCAATCCCGCACATGCAAAATCAAACCTACCCAGCAAGGAAGAGATTGCTGCTAATTTTGAGGCATTCAAGGCAGCCTTTGCCACCAAGGACCCAAAAGTTCTGGCGGGCCTGTTTGCCCCCAATGCGATTCTAGAACCTACTTTGTCCAACCAAGTGCGCACCACACCGGCTGGTGTTGAGGCCTATTTCGTCGATTTTGTGAAATTGTCGCCCCAACCCAGCATCAATGAGCGCCATATCGAAGTGTTGGATGAGAATACCGCGATTGATGCCGGTATATGGACGTTTGATCTTGTGCGCGACGGCAAACCTGTCTGGGTGACGGCCCGCTACAGCTTTGTCTGGGAAAAGATTGATGGACGCTGGCGTATCCAGATGCTGCATTCAAGTGTGTTGCCTGAGCCGATCAAAGAGCGGCCAGCACCGCTGCAGCGGTAAGCACTGAGCTTGATATGGCCGCGCGTTGGCGTTGACGGCGCGCGGCCATCGTTCCATGAGTCTGTCCATGTATGATGTCGATACGGCTTTTCTGCGCACGTTTGTGACGCTGGCGGATACACGCAGCTTTTCGCGGACCGGCATTTTGGTCGGCCGCTCGCAATCGGCGGTGTCTGGCCAAATCAAGAAACTGGAAGAGACTTTCGACCGTCAATTGATTGAGCGCGATACGCGCAATGTTCGGCTGACCCCGGATGGGGAGAAGCTTTTGGGCTATGCACGCGACATGATTGCGGCAGCTGATGCCATGCTGACCCGTTTTCGCTCCGACGACCTGATAGGTGAGGTGCGTTTTGGTTCGCCCGAGGATTTCACCACCGCCTATTTGCCTGATATTCTCGCCGCCTTCATGCATGCCCATCCTCAGGTTCTCTTGCATGTCTCGTGTGCTTTGACACGCGCCTTAATTGATGAGTTTGAGACCGGCTTGCACGATTTGGTGTTGATCAAGCAATCGGCCGAGCGGGTTCATCCCGGTGCGCGGGCAATCTGGCGCGAAGAATTGGTATGGGTTGGTCCCGCCTCGGAGAGCCTTCCGCTGGGCTTTGCCGAAGCCCGCGACCTGTTTGCCCAACGCGGAAGGCCGTTGCCGCTGGTGCTCTCGCCTGCGGCGTGTGTCTATCGCGAGCGGGCTTTGGCTGCCTTAGACCGGGCCAAAGCACCCTGGACCAGTGCCTTCACCAGCCCCAGCCATGCAGGCTGCGTGGCGGCCGTGCGGGCCGGACTTGGCTATGCGGTGATGCCGCGGGGCCTGATCCAAACCGGTGTGCAGGTTCTCCACGATTGGCCGGTCTTGGATGCCGCGGACATGTGCCTCCTTGCTCCCGCGCGTCCCAGCCCTGTGGTGGTCGCGCTGGCTCACTTTATCGAGGCACGAATGGCTGATCGCAAAGGTGCGGTTGGGCAAGTCCCGATGTGAGCATTCGTGCAGGCTAGCTTGGTTGCCGGGCCGTCTGCGTGGCCAGCCAAGCGGGCATCCATTCGGCGGCCAATTCTTCCGCGCGGGCCAGAATTGCGTCCAGATGCGGGTTCTTCGGCATATTGCGCATGGCTATCGCGCGCAATTCCTCCATGGTTGGCACGCGCCAGCCCTCGCGCGCCTTGGCCAGACGGTCGGCGAAGTCTTGCAGCAATTGCTGGGCGGCCTTTTCCATCAGGGCAGGCCCTGGCAAGTGAATGCCTTGGACCATCTCTTTGGGGGGATGGCGCAGGTCCCAAACCACACCCATCCACGACAAGATGCGCAAGATCAAGAAGCTCAAATCAAACTCCCACCATTTGAAACCTTGGCGGGCCGAATTGGGGAAGGCGTGGTGATTATTGTGCCAGCCCTCACCCATGGTGGCGATAGCAAGGATCCAATTGTTGCGCGAATGGTCGCCGGTCACAAAGCGCTGGCGGCCATGCACATGGGCCAAGGAGTTGATGCAGAATGTCGCGTGATAACAGGCAATCAGGCTCCACACATAACCGACGATCAGGCCTGACCAGCCGGCAAACAACCAGACAATTACACCCAGAATGACCGGTGGCAGATAGGGATTGCGCTCGAGCCAAACCAATTCTGGATATTTGGTGAAATCGGCTATGCCGTCATAATCGGTTTCGTGGTTCTTTGGATCGATCACCCAACCGAAATGGGCATACCAGAAGCTGGTACGGGCGGGTGAGTGAATGTCTTGTGCCGTGTCGGAAAAGCGGTGGTGGTTACGGTGATGGCTGGCCCACCACAGGATGCCGCGCTGGGCCGATGTTTGGGCGATAAAGGCCAGAATGAACTGGAAAACCCGGCTGGTTTTGAAGCTTTTGTGGGCAAAATAGCGGTGATAGCCCGCCGTTACACCAAACATACGCAAAAGATAGAGCCCCAGTGCCAGCCAGAGATCAGCCGCATGTACACCGGTGAAAATCGCGCCCAATGCGGCTATATGTAACACATAGAAGGGGATGGGATTGGGCTTTTCGGTGTCGTTATGGCTCTTAAATTTCGGCTGCTTACGCTGGTCGGTGGTCTCATTCATATCAGCGGCACTCCAAAACTCTCTGCCCCTAGGTCGAGCTTGCCTGAGGCCCGATGAATAGATGATTAAGAGCTTCGCGCCCACGCGGGAAGATGGCAAGGCCATCGCCAAACTGGTTTCTACACAGATGCGTGCAGGGTAGTGGGCTGGCTGCATCCGTCCATTGTGTGGGACTCTGGCTGTTGAATTGAATCTGCCAATAGCTTTCTACCAATAACTGGTCTAAAGGCCCGCCCTAACGGGTGCAGGCCGTGCTGGGGTCTGAGCCCTGACGGCACCATGTGCCTTCGCACAACCAATAAAGTCAAACCGACCAGCTGAGACCGCAGGACCCCTCCCCATGGACATTAAGAAAATCTCCCCCGGCCACGATCTGCCCAATGATGTGAATGTTGTGATCGAAGTTCCCCAAGGTGGTGAGCCGATCAAATATGAGATCGACAAGGCTTCCGGGGCGATGTTTGTTGATCGCTTCCTCTATACGCCGATGCGTTATCCTACCAATTATGGTTTCATTCCGGGCACTTTATCTGGTGATGGCGATCCGGTGGACGTCTTGTGCATTGGCCGTCGCGCGCTGATCCCAGGCTGTGTGCTGCGTGTTAAGCCAATCGGGGTCTTGTTGATGGAAGACCAAGCTGGTGAGGACGAGAAAATCCTTGCCGTACCAATTCCAAAGCTGACTGCCTTCTATGACGGGGTCGATAGCTATAAGGATTTACCCGCCATTCAAGTTGCCCAGATCGAGCACTTCTTTGCCCATTACAAGGATCTTGAGCCCGGTAAATGGACCAAGCTGAAGGGCTGGCAGGATGCTGATGTCGCCAAGAAAATGATCATTGAAGGCGTAGAGCGGGCCAATGCCCAAGGCTTTGGCTATCAGCCGGACTAAGCTCGGCACCTACTGAATGTGAGGCCGGCCTTAATGAACCAAGGTCGGCCGCTCAGATTGGGGTTCAAACACCATGTGAGCGACGCCCAGTCGCCGGGCTGCCCCGATGAGGGCTTCGAGCTCTGGTTCCCAGCCTTCGGGTTTGTCTGACACCGGCAGGCAGGCCTTGATGCGAATGTCACCCCAGCCATATTGGCCAAGCGTCTCGTCCAGCAGCTTACCAGCATCAAGGCCATCTTCGGTCTCATAAAACGCCAGCCGGCCTTGGGCTTCCATGCGATCACAATCGCATACGCACAGCATGGCGCAGCGTGCCCCCTTGGCTACTTTGTGGTTGAAGCCTTCGCACACAGCGGTGCCAACGAGGATGATTTGTCCTGAAAAGATGCTCATAGGGGTCATGACGCAAAAAGAGTGCCAGATTCGTGCCACCGAGTCGTCCCGAAGCCTCCTTGAAATGGCCGGATTCACCAGCGATTAACCCCAATCAGGCAGGACAGGTCCGACAAACTTTACGGAAGGTTATGATCTTGGCAGGGCGCGGGGCAGGCAGTGGAAGAAATTCCAGTAATGGCGGTCGGCGCGGCGTCCAAGGCGGCCGCCGTGATGATTATCGTGATGAGCCACCCCCACGCCGCAGAGCCCAAGCCCGACCCGCAAAAGGGCGGGGAAAAAGGGGTCGCGGCTTTTTTGGCACCATGTTCTATTGGGGGGCCGTGCTCGTCCTATGGATGGGTGTGTTTGCGGTTGGTGTCTTCATTTGGGTGGCATCGGACCTTCCTGACCCCGAGGCCTTGTGGAAAAAGACCGACCGACCCTCAATTACCTACATCGACATCAATGGTGCGGTGGTCGATCGTCGAGGCGCGCCGGATTCACCACCCGTCGACCTCAAAAGTCTGCCGCCATATGTCCCCCAAGCTGTATTGGCGATTGAAGATCGCAAATTCTACCGCCACTGGGGCTTTGACTTTGAAGGATTGGCGCGTGCCTTTTACGTGAATGCGCGCGCGGGCCGTGTGGTGCAGGGCGGATCGACCCTGACCCAGCAATTGGCCAAGAATCTGTTTCTTTCCTCCGAACAATCTCTGAAGCGTAAAGCTCAAGAGCTTTTATTGTCAGTGTGGTTGGAGAGCCGTTTCAGCAAGGATGAAATCCTCGCCCTCTATCTGGCGCGGGTCTATTTTGGCTCGGGTGCTTATGGCATTGATGAGGCGGCCCGGCGCTATTTCGACAAAACCCCCCAAAATCTTACCATCTCTGAAGCCGCCTTGTTGGCGGGTCTGCTCAAGGCACCCTCGCGTTTCAATCCCGTCTCCAGCGCCCAGCGTGCAGCCGAACGGGCCACCGTCGTGCTGGATGTGATGGAAGCCCAAAATGTCATCACGCGCCAACAGCGACTGGCCGCGGTGCGCGAGCCTCTGCGTTTTGTGCCGACCTCTCGCGGTGGCGGGGCTGCCTATTTCCTCGACTGGATTGCTGAAGATGTCGGGGCCATCGTCGGTGAGCCCGAGGAAGACATCATCGTTGAGACCACGCTTGATATGTCGGCGCAGACCGCGGCAGAAAACGCGATTGTTCAGGAGTTGGGCCAGAATGGTCGGGCCATGCGCATGGGGCAGGGTGCTTTGGTGGCCTTTGCCGGTGATGGTGGTGTTCGCGCCATGGTCGGTGGCCGCAATTATCAAGAAAGCGAGTTTAACCGCGTAACTGATGCGAAGCGGCAGCCTGGTTCGGCATTCAAGCCCTTCGTCTATCTGGCCTCGATGGAACGTGGCGAGACCCCGTTCTCAGTGCGTGTTGATGGACCGATCAAGGTTGGGTCATGGGCTCCACAGAATTACGATGGCAAGTTCCATGGTGCGATGCCATTGATCAGCGCCTTTTCCCGCTCAATCAATACGGTGGCTGTGGGCTTGGGTGAGGAAGTTGGGCGGGACTCGGTCATCCGTGCAGCCCGCCGGTTAGGTGTCCGCTCGCGCCTTGATCCTCAACCGACGCTGGCATTGGGGACCGAAGTTTTGACGCCGCTGGAATTGTCCGCCGCCTATGTGCCGTTTGCCAATGGTGGCATGGCGGTCACGCCCTATGGCTTTAAGCGCATTCGCACCCGCTCTGGCAAAATTCTGTGGGAGCGCACTCCACCGGCCCCGCGTCGGGTGATTGAGGATGGGCCCTTACGCAATATGAATTTGATGTTTGCCCAGGTCGTATCGGCTGGGACCGCACGTGCGGCACAACTGCCCGACCGGCCCGTCGGCGGCAAAACCGGGACCACCAGTGACTATGCAGATGCGTGGTTCATTGGCTTTACAGGCGGTTATGTGGCCGGGGTTTGGGTTGGCAATGATGACTTCACTCAGAAAACCAACCGTGTCACCGGTGGCTCTGCCCCCGCGCGGATTTGGCGCAATTTCATGGGCTCTGCCATGAAGGGTGTTGCCCCGCGGGGCTTTGCCTTGCCACTGACGCCACCCCCGGATCCAGGGGCCTTGAGTGAGCCAACCGACGAAAATGTCGAAACATTGCCGGTCGATCCGATTGATGCTGCTGCCACAGGCGACTTGCCGAAGCCCGCCGCCCCCGACGGCAAAGGCGAGGCTCAACCCGCTGCGAACCCCAATCCCGCACCGCGCACCACGCCCGAAACACGCACACTCGACGAGATTGTTCGTGACGTGCAAGCCCGTCCGCAAGAGGCCAGCGGTCCACCACGCTAGGTCTTTGAAGCCCCGCATTGGTACCTGTGAAAATGCCTGCACCAAGGCGGCTTAGCCCGTTGGCACGTGGCCGCTTTCATGCAAATTTGCGACGCGACCACGTATGTGTATCGGTCGGGCGCACGATCTGGATGAGGAGTAGCAGGATGAGATTGAAGACTTTGCTGGCAGCCACAGCACTTTGTGCCGTTATGGTGGCACCAGCTGCCGCCCAGACCGCCCCGAAAATGGCCGATGTCCTCAAGGCTTGGAAAATCGATCGGCCAACCGAGACCACAAAATTTGTGACCCGGAGTGTGAGTGAGTCACAGGTGGTGCTTGAAAATCTGACAACAAAGGAAACCGACGGGTCTAGTTCCAGCTTTGCACAGGTTTTGATCACGCGCCAAGTCGGCGGGGCAGGCGACCAGTTTGACGTTCAGATGCAAAATGGCCGGACCACCGATAAGGATGGCCAAACATCACGTTTTGGCACGCTTGAGTTGGTCGGGCTCGGCATAGATGAATCCCTTTTGTTGGCAGCAGTCTCAGGGACCCGACAGCCAGAGGGCAATTTCAATCTCGGCCTCGATATCCGGATGCAGGATGTGGTGATCGAGGAAAAAGACTCAAAAGGAACGCCCTCAACCTATCGGTTTGGGAGTTTTAATCTGCAAGGTCTAGAGTTGAGCGAGCAACGGTGGTTTGCCCGTGACCTGCAGGCTCGCGATGTTCAGGTTGGCGATGCGGATATCTCAATCACCGTGAAGTCTCTGGGGATGAGCGAGCTTTCCTATCAGGACCCGACCGGCGTCCTCAAAAAACTGTTTGGCAGTCCTGAAGACTTCGCCTTTTCCGGCCTGACCATGAAGCGCCTGGCATTGGAAGACGTCAAGCTTGTTGAAACGCAAAGCGAAAAGACGGCCGAAACAGGACCTGTCAATTTCTCCATGGGGCGGTTTGAAATCGATGATTGGCAGAAGGATCGCATGGGTCGCTTCGGCTTCTCCAACCTGCTGCTACAAGTTCCCGTCCAGGGCCAAAATGTTGATTTTGGGATTGAGTCTTTTGCGCTTTCCGACATCAATTTGGCTTATTGGTCTGCCATCTTCAAAGCACTAGGCGAGAAAGAAGCCACAAGTGCAGCCCAAAAAGCGCCAAAGGCCAAGTCGGGGGCAGCGGCTCGGAACCAGCCAGCATCACCCCCCGCTGCTCAAGCCAATGCACAGCCTAGCCCACGCTTGAAGGATTTGCTGCCCGGAGGGCCGTTTGATGCCGGGATAGGCGGCTTTAACATGGCCAATTTGCTCATAGGTTATAATGGGTTCAAATTCACCATCGATAAGGTTTCTGGCACCTCAACCAAGGATGCCAATGGCTTTATCACGCGCTCGACACTCGAGCCTATGACGATGAAATTGGTGGTCCCTGAGGTCCTTTTGCAGCAGAGTGCGGGCCCAATGGCTGGATTGGCACCGCTTTTGGCCGACGGGATTGAACTCGTCTTCAGGTTTGATGGCTCCTATGATCCTGCCACCGATGTCGCCAAGTTCGATAATTTTGAATACTGGCTCAAAGGCTGGGGCAAGATCAATGCAGAATTGGCACTCGACGGTTTGTCCAATTATTATCGCAACAACACGGTCGCGGATGTGGTCAAACCACTTAAGCAGAGCCTTGCGGCCGCTGAAGGCGCTGGGTCATCCAAAGATCAGAAGAAAAAGCCCGACGAAGCCCAGCAAATCCGCGACCTTTTGGCCCTGTATCGCGGTGTTCGATTTGTAAGTGGCAGTGTTGGCTTCGAGGATTTGGGTGGGCTCGATAAAGCAGCAGGCCTGTTCGTCACCATGACGGAGCCTGACAAGAAGGGCTCCAACAGCCGTGCTGGGGCCAGCGATGCTCAGGCCATTGCAGCTGTTCGTAAAACATGGGCCGATCCTATGCGTGCATCAAGCACGCAGAAAGACAGGTCGGCATTCGACCGCCAATTCTCGTCGGCGCTTGCGAATTGGCTGGAATTGGGTGGACGGGTGATTATGTCATCGGCTCCTGCCACCCCCGTTGACGGCCAAGCACTCCAGTCTGCTAAGGATCCAGTCTCACTTCTTGGCCTCAGCGTGACCCATCAACCGCCAGCCAAAAAATGACGCTCTTGATCCGCACTGAAATAGGTGCGGATGAATTGCTTTTGGCGGGGATAAATTTCACTGCGGAAACGTCGGCCATTAAAGACGCCATAATGGCCGACGCCTTCTTGGATATAGTCATATTGCATCTCTTTGGGGATGCCGGTGCAAATGTCGTGGGCCGCTTGGGTTTGACCAATCCCTGAGATGTCGTCCTTTTCCCCTTCAACCGTCATCAGGGCCACTGTGGTGATCAGTTCTGGCTTCACCAAACGGTCTCGGCACATCAGGATGCCGCGCGGCAAATGATATTCCTGGAATACTTTCTGGATGGTCTGAAGATAGAATTCTTCCGATAGATCCAGCACGGCAAGATATTCGTCATAGAATTCGCGGTGCTTTTCTGCCTCATCGCCATCGCCAGCAACCAGATGATTGAAATAGTCGCGATGGGCATCGATATGGCGGTCGATATTCATCTGCATGAACGAGGCCAATTGCACAAAACCTGGATAGACCCGACGAAAAGCTCCCGGAAAAATCGGCGGGACCGTCTGGATCATCTTGGACTCAAACCAAGCAAAGGGCTTTTCTTCGGCCAGCTTATTGGTGACGGTCGGCGAACAGCGCGCATCGATGGGTGAGCCCATAAAGGTCATCGAAGCAGGTAGGGCCGGGTCCTTGTCTTCTGCCATCAGGGCGACCGCAGCCAAGACGGGCGGCCCCGGCTGGCAGACCGCCACCACATGAGCCTTGGGCCCAATTTCGCTGAGCATCATGCGGATGTGTTCGATATAATCATCCAGATCAAAGCGGCCCACCGAGATGGGAACATCACGGGCATCCTGCCAATCAGTGATATAGACGTCGTGGTCTTGGATGAAGGCCTCGACAGTACCGCGCAGCAAGGTGGCAAAATGGCCAGACAGCGGGGCAGCAATCAAAACCCGCGGCTCTACCCAGTCCGGTCCATGGGCTTGGGCCATGGCGGCAGGATCGCGCTTGAAATGAACCAGACTGCACCAAGGGGTCGACCAGATTGTTTCAATCGTCACCGGCACTGTGATGCCATTGATGACGGTCGACTCAATCCGCCATGCCGGCTTTTCATAGCGCCGGGTCATTGCCTCGAACAGGTCGGAGGCAGCACTCCAATTGCGTCCAAACGTGGTCTGAGCCATCGGATTGAGCGGATTGGCCAGCAGGGCGCGTTGGAAATTATTCGCCAGCCGCCAAGGCATCAACGCTGCCCGTTGCATTTCGACGAGGGAATAAAGCATGCCGACTCCTGCTTCTTGCACCGGCTATGGTGCCAAGGTCTCCATGATTGCATGGCATCTATGAAGATTTGGCAACCATATCACGCAGCAGTGATCTGTATGTTTCCGCAGCGGAAATCAAAAAATTATTCATAGGATCAATAAGGTAATTTCATGCTGCAACTGCGTTGCGCAGGGTGCACAACCGAAGTGTGGACGCCTCTCGTCCGACTCAGTCCGTGCTGCGCCCTGTGGCTGTGAGTCTCAGAGGCCGTTTTTCGACAAAGCGGCGATGCATTGGCCCATCATTTTGGGATCAGGATCGGCGGAAAAGAAGGTAGCCAGTTTGCCTTGCCGGTTAATCAGATAAAAGATCGAGGTATGATCGATCAGATAATCCTTCGCAGAACCACCTTCTGGGATGGATTTCCGATAACCGACTTTATAGGCCTTCGCGGCAGCTTGAACTTGCGCCACAGTCCCCGTCAGGCCTTGAAGATTGGCTGGGAAACCAGCTGAAGCGATGTAGGCCTTCATGGCTGCTGGGCTGTCGCGTTCTGGATCAAGGCTGATCAAGAGGGGCTGGATATCATTGGCCTTTGAGCCTGGCACTTTCTTGGCTTCATCGAGCGCCAGCGCCATGGTCTGCATCGACAGGGGGCAGATGTCAGGACAATAGGTAAAGCCAAAATAGATCAAGGCTGGCTTGCCCAGAAAAGTCTTTTCGGTCACCGCCACATTGTCCTGGTTGACCAGGCTGAACGGACCGCCAATCTCGGCAAAGGCGCGTGCATTGCACCCTTCAGGCAAAGCGGCTGTTTCAGCTTTTGGCTGAATTGCCCGCTGAACTAAAGCGGCCCCCAACACAACCACCCCGAGGCCTAAGGCTCCCAATGCGATCATGCGGGGCACAGGCATAGGCTTTTGGGCGGGGGGTGGGGTTTCAGTTGGCATCGACATGGGCGGCGATCCACCATGGAATGAGTAAGCTGACAAGCGCAGATTGGCAGTTGGTTGGCCTTTTGCCTGCCTCTTAGCCCATGCTAGAAAGCTGTGACGATCGCCTCAAACCAAAGGGTGCGCGCTTATGTTCCAGATTGGCTTTATTCTATTTCCCAATGTCACCCAATTGGATTTCACCGGCCCGCTGCAAGTGCTGCACCGATTGCCGGACTCCAAGGTACATATCATCAGCGCCAGTCTTGAACCGGTGCCCAGCGATTGTGGGTTGAGCCTTGTGCCGACAACCACATTCGCCGACTGCCCGCAGCTTGATCTGATCTGTGTCCCAGGTGGTTTTGGGGTTGAACAGGCGATGGCAGATCCACTTCTCATGGGCTTTTTGAAAGCCCAGGCAGCAGGCGCGCGTTATGTGACCAGTGTGTGTACGGGGGCTTTTGTCCTCGGCGCTGCAGGCTTGCTCAAGGGCAAGCAGGCCACCACACATTGGGCCTATCATCCCCTGTTGGCTGAAGTGGGTGCCATCCCAACCCAGGGCCGAACTGTCCGCGATGGTCGCACTTTTACCGGTGGCGGGGTAACGGCAGGCATCGACTTTGCCTTGACCATTGTGGCCGAAATTGCTGGCCAGCAGGTCGCCCAGCGCATCCAGCTTGCGATCGAATATGATCCAGCCCCCCCATTTGTCGGGGGGTCGCCAGCCAGCACGCCGGGAGACATCGTGTCAGGACTTGCTGGCTTTTATGCGGAGCGCAATCAGAAATTTGGCCCGGCCGTAACAGCGGCCTTTTCCCGCTTTGCCGACTAGGTCCTAAAGGCGGAGGGCACGGCTGGCAGCATGGCGGGCAAAGCTGAGCGTCACAGCCTTGCGGCGGGCCGGGGCTAGGTCGAAGCGGGGAGCCCTGCGCACAATCTCGGCCCCAAAGCCATCGGCTACAATCAAGCCGGGGGCTTGATCGCCATGGGCGGGAATAAGGTCGACCGGGAAGTCTGGCGCGACAGCAAAGTAAAACAGATCGCAATAGGGCGCATATTCGGGCCATTTCGCATCGGTGCGAAAATCCTCAACCCCGGATTTGACTTCAACAATCACCAACTCGCCCTTATGGCTCAACCCGCAAATGTCGGCCCGTCGGTTATTGGCCAGGGTAAATTCCCAAATCGGGGCATAGCCGGCGTGGATGAGACAGCGTGTCGCGCCATGGCGCACCGCCACGGTCACATCTGGCCGGGCCGCTGGCATGGCAGGGGCCAGACTTGTGTCAACCGCCACATGGGCCAAAAGATCAGGGGTCGATGGGTCAAGCATGTCCCATCATGTTCCATTTATGTTCTTTTGTCGAGGGGGCTATTTCTTGCCCTTTTTCGCGCCTGGCCAAGGCTGCACGTCCAATTTGGTCCAGTGCTGGGCCTTGGTGGTTGGCTCGGCATCGGGTCCTAGGCCACGGAAATAGGCCTTTTGCCACTTGTCTTTGCGGGCCTGTGAATCCGGCACTTCCAATTCCTTGTTGAAGGCATTGCGGCTGTCCTGCCAAGCCTCATAGGCCTCGCGCAGGCCCTCTTCGGTTTCAACGGGTCGGAATTCGGGCTTTACCTGTTCGATCTGGGCCAGATTGACCGGGAAAATATGGGCGAACGGCTCACCCTTCTCAAAGCGCACGGGATGGAACGCCCGCGTCATCACCCAATTCATGGTGAAGGTGTAATGCGACCAATCGGTCTCGATAATGCCGGACAAAGCAGAAATCCCGTCCTTGGGATTGTTCATCGGCCCCGTCGTCATCAATTGCGTGCCGGGTTCGGTGCGGAAAATCTGGTTGACGTGGAAGGTCAAGACACCATGGCCGAAGTGGCTGGTCGGATGGGGCCAACCGTCCTCAAGAATCTCCACCACCATGGCGTCAGGGCTTGGCCCACCATCCCAGGTCACTTCAAACGAACACGGGCACAACAGCTCCCAGCCATATTGATTGGCGATATTGAGAGGCAGGCAGCGGTAGGCAAACCGGTCGGACGTGGAATCCATCCAAGGGCGTTGGGCGGGGCCTGGGCGCATCTCGGTTGGGGGAAAACCGAGGGTATAGGAAATCAGTTTCATGGGTGGGCTTCCTGAAGCGGTATCAGCCTGTGTCTAACCGTGCGGACCTGCGTTGGAAAGACGCGTTCAGCCGCACACTGTCGGTGCACGAAGGCTGTGATAGCTCAGCCGATCAGAGCACGCACGGCCCAGAAAATCATTCCCCACAAAAAGCCTGAGGCCACCAGTGCAAACAAGATTGTTTGCTGCCATGACCATTTCGCGCCACTCGCATGGGTGGAGGAGACCGCCTGTGCGGCGGCAGGGTGGGTCGCCTGTGGCCGCTGGGGGGCTACGGGGGCGAGCTTGCCGGAAAAAGCTGGATCCAACTGGGTCATCGCTGCATTAAAGCTGGCAAAGCTTATGCATCTGTTAACCACAAGGTCTGTTGGGCGTGCTTTGTGAGCCCTATCTGTTTATCTGACCATCAAATTGTGCCAGAAGCCCGCCCATTGACGCGGCAAAGCCTGCAATCGGAGACATCGGACATGACCCAACCCGCCCCCATAGTGACTGTCGGTACCGGTGCCGGGGCTGTCCGCATTGGTAATGCCTTGCCGATCAGCTTTATCTGTGGGCCTTGTGCGATGGAAAGTCGGGACCATGCGCTCGAAACCGCCCAATGGCTGAAAGAGACCTATGGCCGTCTCGGGGCAGGCCTGATTTACAAGACCAGCTTTGACAAAGCCAATCGCTCCAGCCTGACCGGCGCACGCGGTTTTGGTTTGGACAATGCCATGGCGGTGTTCCAAGAGATCAAAGACAAACTGGGTCTGCCAGTTCTGACCGATGTGCATACTGAAGAGCAGTGCCGCGTTGTCGGTGAAGTGGTTGATGTGCTGCAAATCCCGGCCTTTTTGTGCCGCCAGACCGATCTTCTGATTGCTGCTGCCCAGACGGGCAAGGTCGTCAATGTGAAGAAGGGCCAATTCCTCGCGCCGTGGGATATGAAAAATGTCATCGCCAAAGTCACTGGATCGGGCAATCCCAATGTGCTGGTGACAGAGCGCGGGGCAAGCTTTGGCTATAATACATTGGTGACCGACTTCCGCGGCTTGCCGATCATGGCAGGCTTTGGTGCCCCGGTGGTGTTTGATGCCACCCATTCGGTGCAGCAGCCCGGCGGCAAAGGCGATTCTTCGGGTGGAGATCGCACAATGGTCAAATATCTGGCCCGTGCCGCTGCGGCAGTGGGCGTAGCCGCCATTTTCATGGAAAGCCATCCTGACCCCGACAAAGCGCCATCGGATGGCCCAAACATGGTGCCATTTGCCGAGCTGGAAGCCGTTGTCCAAGGCATTCTGGCTCACGACCGGATCACCAAGGGCCAGTAAGTCCTGCTGTGGCAGGCTAGCAACAGGGTTTTGATAAGCTGACAAATCAAGATGTTTTGCCACCTACCCAGCACTTTACGGGGTGGGCGCAGCTGACTATGCACGACGTCAAGGTGCTCTGGTTATCAGACACCCCATCCACAGGAGATTGATTCAAGCATGACTGATTACTGACACGGGGCGCGCGCCTTGGTGCCAACGCCGCCCGATAAGCTTGGATTTTCAGAGCCTGCTCTGACGATCTTTGTGCGTTGCACTCTGATGACCTTCGTGGCTTGCCAGACCTTATGATCCGCCTCTGCGGCTTATTGCTGGCCTTGCTTGAACTTCCACCGACAGTGCCCAGATGTGCCGCCCCGCAGCGGTGGTGTTTCTGTCGATTTTCCTGTGTGACTTATGACCGAATATTTCGATGACGAAGATGATGCGACGACGCGTCAACAAAAAGCCCGGATCGGCCAGATCATGGCCTATCTCTGGGCCCATTGGACCAGCCAGCCCATCAAATTTGTGGCGGTCATCGTTCTGATGATGCTGGCGACAGCCTGTGAACTTGTGCTGCCTGCCTTATCTGGCAAGATTGTTGAAGCTTTGACCGAGGGCCCGCTGGCGGCTGGTCGCGCCTTTGACCTGTTTGGCCTTTTTGCTGCGGTTGCTGCAGGCATGTTCATCCTGCGCAATGTTTTGGTGCGGATCTGGAACCGCTTTGCGTCGCGCAACATGGCCAATATCACCAAAGCAAGCTTTGCCGACGTCCAGCGGTTTTCCAGCCAATGGCATAGCGACAATTTTGCCGGTGCCACGGTGCGCCGAGTCAGTCGGGCTATGTGGGCGTATGATGTGCTTTCGGACAATTTCCTCTGGTTCATTCTGCCTGCAGCCATCGTGCTGTTAGGTTTGACCGGCATCATGCTGGCCAATTGGCCCCTGATCGGACTTTATGTTGGGGTGTCGATCTCTATCTTCACTTTGGCCAGCATTTTGATGGCGCGCTACCATATTCAAGAAGCCAATGAGCGTTCCAACTCGGCCGATACGGCGATTGGTGCGGCTTTGGCTGATGCGGTTTCTGCCAATCCAACCGTGAAAGCTTTTGGTGCTGAGGCACGCGAAGAGGCGCGCTTTGGCGCGGTTGTTGAGAAATGGCGCGCTTTGGTCACCACAACTTGGATGCGCTATGTCGATGGCTGGGCCTTGTCCAATACAATTCTTTGGGCGTTGCAAGTCGGGCTGTTGGGTTTGGTGCTGATTGAGTGGAAGGAAGGCCGTGCAAGCCCCGGTGATGCCACCTTCGCCCTGACCAGCTATTTTCTGATCGCCAGTTATCTGCGCAATTTGGGTGAAACCGTGCAACAGATTCAGCGTGGTTTTGCTGACATCGAAGATGCGGTTGCCTATAGTCTGGAAGTCGAGGATGTGGCCGATGCGTCCGATGCGCGCGCATTCGTACCGGGGCCGGGTGAGATTGTGTTTGATCAGGTTAGCTTCGCCTATCGTGGGCAGAGTGAGCCACTCTATCAGGACTTTTCTCTGACGATCCGGCCCGGGGAAACCGTCGCACTGGTTGGCCAGACGGGGTCAGGCAAGTCAACCTTCGTGAAGCTTCTCCAACGTCTTTATGATGTCGATGCTGGGGCGATCCGGATCGACGGGCAGGATGTCCGCACTGTCCGGCAAGACTGCTTGCGGGCGGCGATTGCGCTTGTGCCGCAGGACCCGGCCTTGTTCCACCGCACCTTGCGCGAAAACATTGCCTATGCCCGACCCGATGCGAGCGACGCCGATGTGACCGCCGCGATTGCAGATGCACGCGCCGATGCCTTTATTTCACGCCTGCCCAAGGGGCTTGAGACCCAGGTGGGAGAGCGAGGGGTGAAATTGTCAGGCGGTGAGCGGCAACGCGTGGCCCTTGCCCGCGCCTTCCTCGCCGATGCCCGTATTCTGATCTTGGATGAGGCAACATCATCACTGGATACCCAGACTGAGCGGGATGTGCAGGATGCGATGAAGAGCCTCGCGGCCAACAAGACCACCATATTGATCGCTCACCGCCTGTCGACCGTGCGCGAAGCCGATAGGATTTTGGTGTTCGAAGCTGGCAGGATCGTCGAGCAGGGGACACATGACAGCCTCGTTGCTGCCGGGGGTGCCTATGCGCGCCTCAATGCCCTCTCCATTGGCGACAAATTGGGTGGTGCGCTCGATCTGCACGCCGAATTGAGCGTGCACCAAGATGATGCCACGTCGTGATGCGTGATGGGGCAGACTGAAACCCGTTTGACCTCTGCAGCTTAACCGCCCTTGCCCTCATCGCAATCCCGTGATCATGTGCGCGCCACAGATCACGGGTCCGTCAACCTGCGGCATCCGGGTATCAGGGCCTATCGGGATTTATTGCACACAGTAAAGCCCGATAAACAGGTTCTAAATCAAATATCTAGAGGTGCGATGTGGTCGTATTAGAGCTGCACGCGCCTCGGTTGGCTGGAGAGTTTTGCTATGGGCGATCTTTGGACCGTCATTTGGAATGTTGTTTTTGCCGCTGGGATTCTGGTCACTTTGGCGACTATTTTCCCGGTTGCGCGCGAGATGAAGCACCACCCCAAAGGGCTTCGTGTCCTGTTTTTTGCCGAAATGTGGGAACGGTTTTCCTATTATGGCATGCGGGGCTTGTTGACGGTCTATCTGGTTCAGCACTTCCTGTTTGATCAGGCTGATGCCCAGAAAACCTATTCCTCATACACAACGCTCGTCTATCTCCTGCCACTGGTGGGCGGTGTTCTGGCCGACCGCTTCTTGGGGACCCGCAAAGCGATTGCCTTCGGGGCCTTGGCGCTGGTGTTTGGCCATTTTGCCATGGGTTTTGAGGGCAAGCCAACCACCCAGACCCTGACCTACCAAGGCGCGACCTATGAGTTTGTCACCCAGGGCCGCAACGAAGATTATGTCGCCAAGCTAAAGATTGGCGAGCAGGCCTATGCCTATGAGGCCAGTGAGAAGGGGATCGCGATTAAGGATCTGCCGGCGAACGCGCCTGTTCCGGCCTTGCTGCCAGCTGGCAGCTATGAACTCAAAAAGGTCAAGTCAGAGGGCCCGTTTGAGATCATTTTCTATATCGCACTGTCCTTGATCATTCTGGGCGTGGGCTTTTTGAAGCCGAGCATTTCCTCAATCGTCGGCCAATTATATCCAGAAGGTGATCCACGGCGCGATCCGGGCTTCACCCTCTATTATTACGGCATCAATCTGGGGGCATTCTGGGCCGCCATTTTGTGTGGGGCTTTGGGCACAGTGGTGGGTTGGTGGGCCGGCTTTGGCCTTGCCGGTGTCGGCATGTTGGCGGGCTATATTGCCTTTGTACGCGGCAAGGACAGTCTGGAAGGCAAGGGAGAACCGCCTGATCCTGAGGCTTTGAAGAAGAAAGTCCTCGGGCCATTGAGCTTGGAGCATGCGATCTATGTGGCTGCAATCATTTCAGTGCCGCTGATCTGGTTCTTGGTACAAAACAACCAATTGGTGGGCCGCATGCTGGCAGCCGGATCGGTGGCTGTGTTGGTCTATATTATTTACCACATGGCGACTGCCTGCAGCAAAGAAGAGGCTGGGCGTCTGATTTTGGCGCTGGTCTTGATCGCGGCCTCAGTGGTGTTCTGGACGCTGTTTGAGCAAGCAGGTTCGTCGCTGTCCTTGTTTACTGCCACCAATGTGGCCTTGCCCAGCAATGGCTTTTTGACCATCAGCGCCCCGCAGACCCAGAGCTTCAACTCTGGCTTCATTCTGATCTTCGCGCCTGTGTTTGCTTGGCTGTGGGTGAAATTGGGCCAACGCAATATGGACCCTTCAGCGCCGATGAAATTCGCGCTTGCTTTGGTGCAAGTCGGTCTGGGCTTCCTCATCCTCGTTTGGGGTGCGCGCTTTGCCGATGCCGATGCGCGCGTGCCCGTCATTTTCCTGGCCTTGGCTTATCTTCTGCACACCACGGGCGAATTGTGTTTAAGTCCAGTGGGTTTGAGCTGGATGACCAAATTGTCCACGCCCAAACTTCTGTCCACCATCATGGCGACATGGTTCCTGGCCAGTTCGGGCGCGCAGTATTTGGGTGGGATCATCGCGCAATTGACAGCAACTGAAACCGTCGCCGGTCAGGTCACAGATCCTGCCAAGGCATTGGCAACCTCGCTAGAGGTGTTCAACACCATCGGCCTGTGGTCGATCGGGATTGGCGTGGTGATGGGTTTGGCCTCGCCACTGTTAAAGAAGCTCGCCCATGGCGTGAAATAAGGACGCTAGTCGGCAACCCCTTTGGACGGGATCAGAACGGGCCTTTCACCAGAATGTACCAGATCCCGTCCTTTGAGCGTTCCCGATATTGGGTGCGGCTGATAATGCCTGACCGCCGATCCGGGCTGTAGTCGGTGCGCACACGCGTGAACCGATTGCCATTGGGATCTTCAAAGCCAAACTCAATACTGAGGTTCTTATAGGCCTTGGTTTCGATCCACCCGCCCCAGGCTTGGACTGCGGCCCAATGAAACTCCTGATCGGGGCGATAGTCGGTATTGTTGTCGCCTCGCCACAGCCAAGCCCCCATGCGTAACTTCTTCTTCGGCAACTCATAGGTGATATTGGTGTTGAGGCTGCGACCGTCCCAACCCGAGAAAGGACGCGGCTTTTGGGTAATGGGATCGGTCAATTCAGAATCCCGCCAGCGGTAATTGCCCTCAAACTCAAGACCGTGCAGCAGGGCCTCCAAAGGAATGGTCCAAGACAGATTATAGCCCCAGCGTTGCGCTGTCGGCACATTGCCCAGCGCCACCCCGCCATTGCGGGTTGGGACCAGCGTGAGCTGATCTTCAAATGATTCCTGGACCAGCGAGGCGTTGATCACACCGCGTTTGCCCCAGCGCCGCTCGACCCCGATCAAGCCCGACCACACTTGTTCTGGCCGCAATTCCGGATTGCCGCTGTTTTGGTTGTTGTCACCAACCGAGGCAGAATCTGCAAAAGCCCCGAAGTCGAGCTGGCCGACACTGCGTTCTACTTCCACCCGATAGGTCCAGCCATCTTGTGGCTTCCAGGCCGCCTTGATGCGAGGCTTGGGATAAAAGAACGAACGCGTCTTTCCAGAAGGTCCGGTCTGTTCAATGGTGGACCACTCCCCCGTCAGGGTCGATTCCAGTGTCAGCTTGGGTGAGATGGTCCAAGAATCGCTGATAAAGGCCTCTTTGCGGTTTTCAGAAACTTCGGTTGAGGAGATATCACTCGGGCGCACGACATAAATGATGCCGTCACCTTGCGAGTATTGACCCGTGAAATCCAAGCGATTGTGGGCGATTTCACCGCCGGTTTCGATCTGATGGGCTCCGAATTTACGCTTGAAGGTCGCCCGCGCCACCTGTTCGGATGTCTCTGAGGAGGAGATAAAGCGCCCAAAAGTGCGGGGCTGGTTAACGCGGTTGAACCCGGCCAGTGATAAGTCGTCATCGTGGCTACCCTTCACCAATAGGGCCAGTTTTCCCGTCCAACCCGCCAAAGTGCGTTCCACATCCCCGCCAATTTCCCAGCGTTGTGTCTGGTTAGCCTCTCTGCCTTCATCAATGCGGAAGGGAAGGGTGGCGGCCGGAAAATAGGCGGCGTGAACCCAATTGCGGTGGAAGCGGCCTTCAAGATAGCTGGCATTGAGATTGACTTTAGCCTCCCCCATTTTGCCATCTATTGCCAATGTGGCTTGAGCATATTTCGACCGGCGGCGGTCATCGTTCGGCCCGCTTTCGAGGAAGGTACCATCAGGACTACGGATGCCTTCAAAGCCGACAAAATTGTCGGCATTTTCCACTTCGGCTTGCAGGCCTGTTGTAATGGAAAAGCCAGCGATCTTGTTGGTATAAGAAACATCCAGCTTGGGCCTTATGCGACCGCTCGACAGGCCAGTCGCTTGTACTTCCCATTTCCCGCTTGCCTTTGCATCCTCTTTGCGGACAACATTGACCACCAAGCTCTTGCCCGGGGCAAGGGCACCTGCTGCGGCTCCTTCCAGCAATTCCACCTGGGCAACATTGGCGGCGGGAATGCGGTTGAGGATGCTGTAAAGGCCTTCATTCTTGCTGGTCGGGCGCGCGCCATCGATCAACACATTGCCTGCCGTGGCCCCGAAGCCGCGGACCGACTCGCCATCATCAATGCTAAATCCGGGCAGTCGATTGACCATATCCGCGGCGGTCTGGGGGGTGATGTCAGCAAAATAAGCAGGCAGGAAAACCCGCTTGCCATTGACCAACTCAGGCAAAGCATTGGCTGCAACCGCACTTTGGGCGGGCTTATTGCCGGGCAGGTTTTGCGCATGCGCTGTGGCAATACCAACCCCGGAAAAACAGATGAATGGCGCGACGCTACACATCAATGCGCGCTGGTGAAGAATTGCCATGGGTTTGTCCCTGCCCTGAAATAACTGGCAGTCTGTATCGGCGATCTTGCGCTCAAATACCCGTGAAAAGGATGTCATGAAGCATTTTTAATCAAGGCACTTGTGCGATTGCGCCGGTTTTGAGGCGTGAAGTTACTTTCCCAATTCGGCCAGAGGGGCTAAGTCCTGCGTTATGAGAATAACGCACCTTATTGCTGGCTTCTGGATCGGCGTCATCGGTTTTGGCTTGGTTGCGACCGGGCCGATCATGGCGCCGCCAGTTGCCAATGCTGGCAGTGGGTTCTCCAATGGCTTTGCAGACTTGTCGGCCAGGCTGCAGCCTGCGGTGGTGGGAATAAGGGCCAAGCGTCTCATTCCGGGGGCCCCACGCGATCAGATCCATGCCAATGCCGCAGGCAGTTCAACCGGGTCAGGATTTGTCATAGATCCGCGCGGCGTGGTGGTTACCAATAATCACGTGATCGAAGGCAATGATCAATTCGAGATTATTCTGGTCGACGGGACGACTTTGGCGGCCAATTTGGTTGGGCGCGATAGCGAGACGGATTTGGCGGTGCTGCGCGTTGTCGGCACGCAGCGTCTGGCGAGTGTGGCATGGGGCAATAGTGACACCGCGCGCGTTGGTGATTGGGCCATTGCTATTGGCAGCCCGTTCGGGCTGGGCAATTCCTTATCTGTCGGGGTGATCTCAGCGCGCAATCGTGACCTGCAAGCAGGCCGCTATGACGATTTCCTCCAGACTGATGCTGCCATCAACCGGGGCAATTCCGGGGGACCTCTCTTCAATGCGCGCGGCGAAGTTATCGGCGTGAACACCGCCATTGTCTCGCCCGGCGGGACCCAGGGTGGTTCAGTTGGAGTTGGCTTTGCCGTCCCGTCTAATTTGGCTCGGCAAGTTGTGGCCGATATTTTGGCCAATGGCAGCGTGCAGCGTGGTTGGATCGGGGTGCGCGCGCGCTTGTTGAGCGCGGCAGAAGGCGGCAATGGTCAGAATGGCGTGGTGGTTGCTGATGTGGCTCCGAATTCGCCTGCCGCCCGGGCCGGATTGCGGCTGGGAGACCGGATCCAGAGTTGGAATGGCCAGCCGGTTACCGACCCACGCGCCTTGGCCCGTTTTGTTGCGGGGACCAAAGCAGGCACGCGGGTTCGGTTGCAAGGCTTTCGCGGTCGTCAGGCGATTTTCGCCAATCTGGTGGTCGGTCAACCTCCCGCAGAGGCGCGTCCACCGCGCGGCGTGGCAAGCCCGACTGTGACGGCCTTGGGCCTTGTGTTGCGCGCGGCAGCCCCCGCTGATCGCAGCAAGCTGCCAGCCAATGTGCGCGTGGTGATCAGCGCACTTGATCCTTTTGGCCCCGGCAAGGATCAAATTCGTCCAGGTGATGGCTTGATCGAAGTGCAGGGCAGGGCGGTCACGTCGCCGCAAGATGCGCGCGCCGCTTTGGAGGCTGCCGCCCGCAAGCGCGATGCTGTTGTGGTACGCCTGTACCGTGATGGGCAATCCATCTATCGTGCGCTGCGGCCCACCCGCTAGAATCATGCGCGAAAGCTGGACGTTTTGAACCGCCTCCAGTATCGCTGAGGCACAGGTCTGCGGGGCTTATTCGGATCGATAAGTCGCCACCTTCGGACCCAATTTTCACGATCTGGGTGCGCAGCCAGGTTCACCATGAACAAAGCGCGGTCAGTGACACACGAGCTGAGGAAGTCAGGATGGCAGGTGGCCGTGACGAGGTGCCTTATGATTGGGATAAGGTCATCAATCCTGAACCCCCGGTCCGGGCTCGCAAACCTAAGCCCCAGCCTGTGACCCGGTCCAAGCGGGCAGCGGCCGGTTTTCGGCTGCCCAAGCTTGGTGTGCTTGAATGGATGATGGCCGTCACCAGTGCAGTGATCGTGGTCGGTCTTTTGGTCCTATTCTATATGTCATGGGTGTTTCAGGTCGAAGGTCGGGGCGTTGCCGCCCAAGATGAAGGCCAAATCCCTGTGGTGGAAGGCTTTGCCCCCGGACAACCCAAGCCGGCGGACGTTTTGTTCCGCATCGGTGGGTCAGCCAGCATGGGTCCTGGCCTGATGAGCGATCTGGTTTCGGCTTGGATGCGGGCGCGTGGCTTTGGTGCTATTAAAATATCCTCCCAAGACAAAGTTATCGAGATTTCTGGATCGCGCGGTGGCAAAACGTCACGGATTTTGATTGGTATGGGCTCGTCCCATGGTGGCTTTGAGGCCTTAACCCAACAACGTGTTGAGGCCGTTATGTCGAGCCGTCAGGTTCTGGCGAGCGAAGCGGATCGGCTTTCCGCGCTCGGTAATCTGACCAAGGCTGCCAGCGAGAAAGTCATCGGGCTGGATGCCAGTCTGGTGATCGTCAACCGCAATAATCCGCTCAATCGGATCGACACCGAAACCCTGTCCCGCATCCTCACCGGCGAAATCAGCGATTGGAAGCAAGTGTCGAAGGATGCCAGCGGGCGGATCAATATCAAGCTTGAGGATTTGGGCGCAGACCATGATGCGGGTCCAACGGGGCGCTTGCTCGGCGACCGGGAAGCCCCAGATACAGCTGCATTCTTTACCGATTCCCTGTGGGTTTCTGATGCGGTCAGCCGTGACGAGAACGCCATTGGTATCACCCGCCGGGTTGGCAATGGTGTAAAGACATTGATGTTGAACGAGCGGGGCGCGCGTTCTGTGGGGGCGGATGATTTTTCGATTGCGACCGAAACCTATCCCTTTACCCATCGACTTTATCTTTATGTCGGCACCTCAGGGGTTGATCCCAATGTGCGTGATTTTGCAGATTTTGCGGCCTCTCCGCAGGGTCAGGAAGTGGTCGCGCGTTTGGGTTTGACCCCCTTGCGGCTGAATGCGGTTCGCGTGTTAAGCCCACCGGATGCACCCTCAGACTATCGACGCTTCTCCCGCTTTGCTGAGCGGATGAATTTCGACATCCGCTTCTATGAGGGAACCAACGAGCCTGATTCCCGCGCGGAAGAAGATATGAAGCGGCTGGTCGCTTTCCTCAACAAAAACCAAGTCGACAAACGCCGCATCGCCATCTTGGGGTTTGCGGACAATGTTGGGGCAGGTCCAACCAATATTGGTTTGGCCCAATCGCGCGCCGAGACAGTGGCCTTGGCTCTGCAAGGCCTTGGGGTGACGCCGGGTCTGGTGCGGGCCTATGGGGAAGCACTGCCAGTCGGGTCTAATTCTGACGAGCGGGGACGAACCCGCAATCGGCGCGTCGAGGTGTGGCTGTGTTCGCCGCCAGCCTGTCCGCTGATCACCGTCGGTTCAGAGGCTGATTCCGGCAAGCGTGGCATTCCGGCCGGTGTCCGCTTGGGGGCCCCTCGACCGCCGGTCGAGGGAGAGCCGGTGCCAAAGGGCTAAGGAAGCCGCGATCTGACTTAGCCGCCGCTGCTGGCTGGCTTCGTGGGCAATTGGTTGATCCATTCTGCCATCAGGCGGGTCAGTTCTGGATTGTAAGGTGATGTGGTCACAGGCTTGCCTGCTTGATTGGCTTCACGAACCTCAGCGCGACTGGCCTGCAGATCAAAGCCGTGGCCGGTCAATGGCAGGAAGCGGTAAGTTGCCGTGCCGGGGCGATAGAAATTGACCACATCGACAATACGTTGATGGTCGCGCTCATCAATGGCGGCAAAGTCTGCCTCACCATAAATCGCCAGAACTGGAGCCTTGGTGTCGCGCCAAGCTGCCACTGTATCTTGAGCTGCAACGCCGCGCCAATAGGCGAGGTTGCGTCCTAGAATCTGATCATCGCCATCCCATTGCAGCGCAGAGCGCAGCATGGCCTCGTGGTTGGGGTTTTCGCTGGCGATTGTCTTGAGGCTGACATCTTCATTGAAGATGCGCTGCATCAAGGGGCGCAGTGCCTTGGCAGCCTGTTCACCCTCGGCCGGATCGGTCTTGGCTGACAGGAAGCCCTGCATCGCAAACAATTCCTGCATGTAGTCCTGCCAATTGCGCAGGGCTGTCCCATAGACCATGACGCCGCGCGGTGCAGGCCCTTTGGCGGCCACCAATGGGGCTTGGATGCCTCCCATTGAATGGCCCAGAATGATGATGCGATCGGGGGCGATACCACGGTCCTCGATCAGAGCCTTATAGCCTGCCTCAAAGGCCGCAACTTCGGTTGTAAAATCAGTCTGCAAGCAATGGACCGGATTGATACTGTCCCCCATACTGGCCTTTTCAATCCGATAGGACCCGATGCCGACTTCGGCCAAGGTCTTGGCCAGCAGGTGATAAGGATGGGTGGGCGGGCCTTCCACACTGCCGCAGCCATAACCTTGGATCAGGAAGACAACAGGTGCCTGTGGGGCGGGCTTTTGCGGCAAGACCAAAATATCGCGCAAGCGCCCATTCTGAAAAGCCACGGTGCCATAGCGCACATCGGCTCCAGGTATGGCTTCCAGGGGCCGTGCGACTGCCTTTGCCGATACGGTTTGGCTGGTTTCACCGCGTTTGATTGTGATGCTTGCAGTTTCACCTGCACGCAGCTGGCCAGCAGCAGCGGCGAGATCAGCATTGGTCGGCGTGGGCTTGCCGTTGACCGCAGTGATCACATCGCCCGGGGTAATGCCTGCCTGAGCTGCGGTTGATTGGGCGGTCACTTGGGTCACGCGCGGCCCTTGGGCTGTGGCTTCGAGCGCAACACCCAGCGCGCCCCGACGCACCAATTCTTCTGTCTTGGTGGTTGCTGCCAGTGCTGTCGTCGCAGCTAAAGTCGGAAGCCCTGATACAAAAATCGTAGCCAACAAAAGTTTGCGCATTGCCCAATCTCCCTGCGTCAAATCCCTGCCGCTCACTAAAAGGTAATGGGCGACAGACACAAATGAATTCGGGGTAAGAATTCCGGCTCAGGCCGGGCGCACGAAGGCATTGCGAGAGATGCCTTGGAAGAAAAGGGCGCTTTCCAGACTGCCATGGTCGATGCGCGCCGGTGCACGTGCGGCCACAATCGGCTTGGCATAATAAGCAATCCCCAGACCAGCGGCCTCGATCATCATCAGATCATTGGCTCCATCGCCAATCGCCAATGTATGGGTCAGCGGCAGTTTGAGGCGGGCAGCATCCTCTTTAAGGGCGGCAAGCTTGGCTTCTTTGCCCAAAATCGGCTGGCCGACCTGCCCGGTCAGATGTGTGCCGTCATCAATCAGGCGATTGGCGCGCTGGCTATGAAAGCCTGCAGCGGCGGCGACGCGGCTGGTGAAAAAGGTGAAGCCCCCAGAAACCAAAGCGCACTGGGCCCCCAGATGCGCCATGGTCTTGATAAAGATTTCTGCGCCCGGATTAAGCCTAACCCGCGCGTGATAGCAGTCTTCAAGTGCGGTAAGAGGCAAGCCTGCCAACATGGCGACACGGGCGGTCAGCGCCCCTTCAAAATCAAGCTCTCCGGCCATGGCACGCTCAGTAATGGCTGAGACTTCGGCCTTCTTGCCAGCAAAATCAGCCAGCTCATCCAGACATTCACAGCCGATAATGGTTGAATCCATGTCTGCCACCACCAGACCCATGCGCATCGGTGCCTTGGTGGAAACATCAAGCGGCAGGCCCTGAAGCCAGGAAATGGCCTCTTCCACATCCCCGGTTGCTGCGGACAGGTGAACGGCTTCCCCCGCTTCGATGGTTGAGATGGCCATGTCTCCCCAAAGGGCCTCAAGGCGCGCCACTGCTTCTTCAAGCACTTTTTCGCCACTGGGGCTGACCAATACGAGGGATGGCACATTCGTCTCCATGATTGACCTGCACACTCAAAGCATGGCGCGAGGGTGTAAGTTGAGCTAGAGGAAGGCCATGCAGACCCCCCTCCTTATTCTTGGCCCGACCGCATCGGGCAAGACCGCCTATGCGATTGGTGCTGCAATCAAGCACAATGGCGAAGTGGTCAATATGGACTCGATGCAGGTCTATCGTGATCTGTCGGTTTTGACAGCACGTCCTGATGCTCAAGAGCTTGCAGCAGCACCCCATCACATGTTCGGCCACATTGATGGGGCAGAGACTTATTCCACTGGCAGCTGGCTCGCTGATGCACAAGCCGCCATACATGCCATCCAAGCGCGCGGCCGCAGACCCATTTTGGTGGGCGGCACCGGTCTTTATGCGCATGCTTTAACCCAAGGCTTGGTACCCACTCCACCGGTGCCTGCCGATGTGCGGGCAGCAACCCGCCGGGCAGTGGGGGCAGACACACGTGCCGCGCACGCCCGCCTTAAGCAGATTGACCCCGAGGCAGCCCGTCGGATTGAGCCGCGCGATGCTGTGCGCATCGCCCGCGCCTTAGAAGTGTTTGAGGCCACGGGCAGGAGCTTGTCGGACTGGCACAAAGACCCCCAGCCGCCCATTCTCGCCCCCGGGACGTGGGAAGGCATTGCCTTGATGCCAGAGCGCGATGTGCTTTATGCCCGGATTGAAGCCCGCTTTGAGAAAATGATGGAGACAGGCGGCCTGGAAGAGGCCCATCGGCTCTATGAACGCGGCCTTGACCCGGATTTGCCCGTGATGAAGGCCGTCGGCATGCCGGGACTCATCGACTTTTTCGAAGGCCGGATAGGCCTCGACCAAGCGGTGGCACGCTCTATCCTTGACAGCCGGCATTATGCCAAGCGGCAAATGACGTGGATCCGTAATCGTGCCGCAGATTGGAAAGTGATCCCGGTATGAGCGGGAAAACCCATCTTTCTGTTGCTGCTGCCTATGATGCGTGGGCGGCGACCTATGACAGCTATGACAATCCGATGGTGTTTGCTGCAAGCCGCGCACTAGCCACTGACGGGGCCAGTGTCGGCGGCAAGGATTGCCTTGAATTCGGCTGCGGGACCGGGCGTAATCTTGCAGCATTTTTGGGCGCAGGCGCGCGTGAGGTTGTGGGCTTTGACGCTTCTGCAGCCATGCTGGCACAGGCGCATAAGACCTGCCCGCAGGCCCGGCTCTTTCAGGCAGACATGCAGGCTGACGTGCCACTCAACACGGCAAGCTTTGACCATATTCTGTTTTGTCTGACGCTCGAACATGTGGGCGATCTGGTCGCGCCCTTGAGGGCGGCGCGGCGGGTAGCCCGCCCATTGGCGACCATTCGCATCGTGGAAATCCATCCGTTCATCTCGTTACAGGGCATCGCCGCCCATTTTCGGACAGAGGCGGGCGAGGACATCACCATGCCGACCTTTTCCCATCGCTTTGCGGACTTTTTGGGTGCGTTTCAGGCCGCTGGCCTCATGGTTCAGCATGTTCGAGAATGGGTCGGGCGGGATTTCGGCCCAGATGCCCCCCACAAAATCACCCGGCGCGGGGCAGACTGGCCTTGGTTGGTGGATTGGACCTTAACGCCACGCGGCTGAGGCCCCGCTGCTGCAGACGGCGCGCTTGCGCTTTGGCCCGCATTGTTTCAACACACTGCCACAGATCGGGCTTTCGACAGACGCTCAGATCGCACCTAGAAAAATCAGGGTAGGCAGCGGCCCGCCCCCCAATGCTCAGGAGGTTTCATCATGTCAGGTCCGTTAAGCGGTGTCAGAGTGGTTGAGTTTGAGGCCATTGGTCCCGGCCCGTTCTGCGGCATGTTGCTGTCTGACCTCGGGGCTGATGTGATCCGGATTGATGGGCCACGCTCCCGCTCAGGCGGTGGTGCCAAAGACGTCACAGGCCGGGGGCGGCGCTCAATCAGCCTTGATTTGAAAGACCCTAAGGATGTTGAGACCTGCCTCAAGCTTTTGGAAAAGGCCGATGCCTTGATCGAGGGTTATCGTCCTGGCGTGCTGGAAAAGCTGGGCCTTGGGCCTGATGTCGTGCTCGCCCGCAATCCGCGGCTGGTTTATGGTCGCATGACGGGATGGGGCCAATTCGGCCCCTTGGCTAAGGCTGCCGGTCATGACCTCAATTATATCGCGTTGACAGGGGCCTTGTGGGCAACAGGGCGGCAAGGCCAGCCACCGGCCCCGCCGCTTAATCTGATTGGCGATTATGGCGGGGGTGCGCTTTATCTGGCGTTCGGCTTGCTCGCCGGGGTGATCCACGCCCGCGCTACCGGTGAGGGCCAAGTGATTGATGCGGCCATGACCGATGGGGCCGCGTCGCTGACCTCAATGTTCTGGGGCATGCGCGCCAGCGGCATCTGGCAGGACGAGCGCGATGCCAATATGCTTGATGGTGGTGCCCATTTTTATGATTGCTATGAAACAAGCGATGGCAAATGGGTGTCGATCGGTTCAATTGAACCCCAATTCTATGCCCTGCTCTTGCAGAAGGCTGAGATTACCGACCCCGCCTTTCTGAACCAGTTTGATAAGGCCAATTGGCCTGCTCTGTCTGACAAGATTGCCGCCATCTTCAAGACACGGACGCGCGATGAGTGGTGCGCGTTGATGGAAGGCACGGATGTATGTTTTGCCCCTGTCCTGGATTGGCAGGAGGCCGCCACACATCCCCATAATGTCGCCCGCCAGACTTTTGTGGAGATTGATGGGGTAACCCAGCCTGCACCCGCACCGCGCTTTTCCAAAACCCCCGGCGCAATCCGGGGTGTGGCCCCAAAGCCCGGTCAACATGGCGAGGCGATTCTGGCCGAATGGGGGATCACATCGTGAGTTCGTTAGAGGGAACCACGGGGCGGCGTCGCATCTATCTGATGCGCCATGGCCATGTTGACTATGGCTCACGCGAGGTGGTCAAAGCTCAAGACCCGACCATTGCGCGCCTGACACCCTTGGGCAAGGAACAGGCTAAAGCTGCCGCTGCCGCTTTTGCCCACGTGCCCCTCGACATTGCGATGTGTTCAGGCTTGCGGCGGACGCGTGAAACAGCAGAAATTGTTTTGTCCCAGCATATGAACCCGCCTGTGCTGGAGGACGAACCGGCTTTGACCGAATTGCATTCGGGCAAATTCATTCCCTTTGCCACGCGCGAGGAATTAAGCGCCTATTTGACCTTCACATTCGAGCAGGCCGGCAAAGAGGGGGCGACCTTTTTTGAAGGCGGGGAATTGTTTGCTGATGCATATGTGCGCGCTGTCAGCGCGATTGAGGCGCTGTTGCATCGGCCTGGTTGGGCCAGTGCCCTGGTTGTGGCTCATGAGGGCATCAACCGGCTGCTTCTGGGCTGGATGTGCGGGGCAGGGCCTGCAGCCTCGCTGCCGTTTGAGCAGGATCTGGCCTGCGTCAATGTGCTGGACTTCGACCTCGTACCCGAAGAAGGCGATAATCCGATCAGTCGGATTGAGCGGCGCATCATCAAGGCCACCAATGTCACCCCATATGGCTGGCTGAAAGCCGGGATGCATCAGACCAGCTTTGAGGCCATCTTCACGGCACCAGAACTGGAAGATGAGGTGGAGGGTTAGGGCCTAGCTGCCCTTACCCTTTCCAACTGCCCCCCGCTCGAGATAACGGATCGCGGTCAGTACATGGGTGCGCACGCCGAGGGGCAGGATATCTTCGTTGATATCGAAATTGGGTGCATGATTAATCACCCAGTCGCTCTCGGGCACACCGGCCTTGCTGGCCCCCAGATTATAGAAGACGCCGGGAATTTTGGCCTGATAATCTGAGAAATCTTCCGAGCCGGTCTTGGGGGGACGATTGATATCGACTTTGCCAGACCCGGCAGCTTCTTCCAGCACTGGCAGGATGGCGCGGGCCAGTTCTGGGTCATTATAGGTCACCCGGCTACCATCATAGGGGTCGCCCAGATTGAACGCGATGCGTCCTTCAGCCCCATAAGCGGCAGCCAGGGTCATCACGCTGTGTTCCATCCGTTCTTTGATCTGGCGGCGCTGAGCGGCATCAAAGGTGCGCAATGTCCCGCCAAGTTCGACGGTATCGGGGATGATATTATGCCGAACCCCGCCATGAACCATGGATGTGGTGATAACCGTCGGCGTGGCCGTGACATCCACCGTACGTGCCGCCAGACGATTGAAGTCTTGGATGATGGCGGCTTGCAATGACATAATGTCGATCCCACCCCAAGGGGCTGCCCCATGGGTTTGCTTGCCCTTCAAAAACACCTGAAACTTATCCGCCGCCGCCATAAAGCCGCCAGCGCGATATTGGATGGTGCCGGGGACACCGGGGGCCACATGCAGGCCAAATATCGCCGAGGGTGCAGGATTTGCCAGCACGCCTTCTTCAATCATCAAGGAGGCCCCACCTTTTTCACCCGGAGGTGCGCCTTCTTCTGCGGGCTGAAAGATAAAGACGATGGTGCCGGGGATGCGGTCTTTCATCCGGGCCAAAACCTCTGCCGCGCCCATCAACATGGCGGTATGGGCATCATGGCCGCAGGCATGGGCGACCGGCACTTTTGCGCCCAAATATTCCCCGGTCGCCTTGGATGCAAACGGCAGGCCTGTCGCTTCCAGCACAGGCAAAGCATCCATATCGGCCCGCAACGCCACAACAGGGCCCGGACGGCCACCGCGCAAAATGCCAACCACGCCAGTCTTGGCCACGTTTTCCCGCACCTCAAGACCCAATGATTTCAAATGAGCGGCTACCAGCGCGCTGGTGCGAAACTCCCGATTTGATAATTCTGGATGCTCGTGGATGTCACGCCGCCACGCAATGACTTTCCCAGCGATGGCATCGGCTGCTGTCGTGATCTCTGTGGCCGGGATCGGGGTCACCACCGGGCTCGGCGCTTTGGCAGCAGAAATCATGGAAAGAGCCAGAACAAGGCTTGCGGCGCGGAGGGGTAGGACAGTGCTCATCACGAGATCGTTATGTGGATGGGGCCCGGTGTCAATTGCTTAGGCCATGCCGGAAGCGCAGTCGTGGCAGTGTCCGGACTGGTCGGGGGGCAAATCTGGGTTAGACTGCGCCGTAAAGGCGGGACAAAACCCGCAGGCTTGGGGAGATGGCTATGGCGATCGATATTGCCCGTGCAGCAGATACAGCCAAGGCGCTGGCGCCGGCACCGACCTTGAAGGGGGTGCATCACAGCGCATTCCGCTGTCGGGATGCTGAAGAAACCCGTCAATTCTACGAGGATATTCTGGGCTTGCCGTTGAAAGCGGCGCTGGTGTTCGAAGAAGAGCCCGGCTCAGGCCGACCGATTCCCTATATGCATCTCTTCTTCGAGCTGGGTGATGGCAATTATGTCGCTTTCTTCGATGTGCCGGAAGGTGCCCATAGCGGTAAGTTCAAGATGAAATGGGGCATGGACTTGCACTTTGCCATGGAAGCAGAAAGCCATGAGGCCATGATGGCCTTCAAAGCCAGGCTTGATGCGGCCGGCATTCCCTGTTTTGGCCCGATCGACCATCATTTCGTCCACTCGATCTATTTTTATGATCCCAATGGCATCAATGTGGAAATCACCTGTCGAGATGCCCAGCATGATGCGATTATGGCGCAGGAGGCGGCCAGTGCCGCCGAGGTGATTGCCGCCTGGACAGCGCGCACGGCGGCACAAAAAACCGCTAATTTGGCCCAAAGTAGCAAGCCCTGATGCCACGTCTTTATCTGATCCGGCATGGCGAGCCTGCTGCCACGTGGGGAGCCCATCCCGATCCGGGCTTATCCGCACTTGGCCACGCTCAAGCCGAGGCCGTCGCTGCCCGGTTGGCGCAGACCGGTGCGCGAAACCTGATCTCATCGCCCTTGGCCCGCTGCCAGGAAACCGCTGGCCCAAGTGCGGGCAGGCTTGCCCAAGCCCCGCTTATCGAGCGCCGCGTCGCCGAAATCCACGTGGCGGCGGGGGTTGAAGATATGCGGTCTTGGTTGACCCAAGTGATGAGTGGGACATGGCGGGATGCGATCATCGACCCGGTTCTGCGGGACTGGCGTCATCAAATTGGGCAAGCCTTGTTGGCGTTGCAGGAAGATACGCTGGTGTTCAGCCATTTCGTGGCGATCAACGCCGCCGTTGGCCTTGCCACACAAAGTGACCGCGTCACTGTGTTCAAACCGGGCCATGCCTCCGTCACCATCCTCAGTCATGATGGGCAAGGCTTGCGTCTGGAAACACTGGGGGATGAGGCGGCGATTGTGCTGACCTGAAGGGGCCGGCCATCGCAGACAGCTTCAAAACGCTGTGAAATCGCAGCTATGTGACAAGTTTCATTGCCGCAAGGCCAACGGACATGCTAAGCGCGCGGCCTTGCTTAGACTTTGCATGCTCGCAGATCGGGGCAGCCAGTCTGGCCAAATTTATCCCCACGGCTGACCATTTTGGTTGAGGCCCTATCTTTGAGGTTCTGATGTTCCCCACCCCCGCTTATGCACAAGCTGCCGGCAGCACAGCGGCCGCCGGTCCTGAAGTCATCATCATGCAGCTTTTGCCTTTGGTGATGATCCTGGTGGTCTTTTATTTCTTGCTGATCCGCCCACAGCAAAAGCGGATGAAGCAACATGCAGAAATGCTCGGTGCCATCCGGCGCGGCGATAGTGTCGTCACATCTGGTGGCATTTTGGGTAAGGTTACGAAAGTGGCCGATGATGAAGTCACAGTTGAAATCGCCCCCAATGTGGCGGTTCGTGTGGTGAAATCCACCATCAGCCAAGTACAAGGCAAGGGCGAGCCGGTTGTCGCCAATGATGCCAAATCCTAAGTGAGACCCACCCACGTCGGGCTGATCCCGGCGTGCGGTTGCCAAAGGGCTAGATTGACGTGTTACATGTTGCGCGCTGGCGAATTCTCGCCGTCCTCATTGTGTCCCTCTTAGGACTGATCTTTGCATTGCCCAATGCGCTGCCTCAATCGGTGCGCGATGGATTGCCAAGTTTCCTGCCCAACAAGACCGTCAATCTCGGCCTCGATTTGCAAGGCGGGTCCTACCTGATGTTCGAGGTGGAATCCCAAGTCGTCTACAAGGCGCGCTTGGAAGCTGTGGCAGATGATTTGTCACGCGAATTGCGCGGTCAACGCCGTCCCGGCGAATTGGGCGCATCTAAGACCCCGATCCTGTTTTCCGGTCGCGGCCTCTCGCCTGAAGGCGATGTGGTGCGTGTCACCATCGAAAATGCTGCAGATGTACCAGAAGCCCGCAAGCGGATTGAAGCCCTTGCTGCCCCAGTCATTGGCCTGTCGGGTACCTCGAGCGGTTCAGACCTCGACATTCGTACCACCCCGGGCAATGTGCTGGAAATCCGCCTGACGGAAGAAGCCAAAGTCTCGATGACACGCCGGGCGGTCAGCCAGTCGATCGAGGTGATCCGCCGCCGGATTGATGAAACTGGCACCAAAGAACCTGCCATCACCCGTCAGGGTGTGGACCGCATCGTGGTGCAAGCCCCTGGCGAAAGCGATCCTGAGAAGCTGAAGCGTCTGGTTGGCCAGACGGCTCGCCTGACCTTCCAAATGGTGGACGAAAGTGTTTCGCCAGCAGAGGCCGCTGCAGGCCGGATCCCGCCAGGCTCTGTCCTGCTGCCACAGCCCGGCCAACCCAATGAGCCATTCGTCTTGGTGCGTCGTCGCGCTTTGGTGACGGGTGACAATCTGACCAAAGCCGATCCGGGCTTTGACCAGCGCACGGGTGAGCCTTCGGTGACTTTTCAGTTTGACGGGGCCGGGTCGCGGGCATTTGGTCGGGCCTCGACTGACAATGTCGGCCGCCGCTTTGCCATTGTGCTGGACGACAAGGTGCTCTCTGCCCCAGCCATTCGTGAACCTATTCTGGGTGGCAGCGGCCAGATCACAGGCAGTTTTACCATTGAAAGCGCCAATGAACTGGCGACCTTGCTGCGGGCAGGGGCTCTGCCCGCCCCGCTGAAAGTGATGGAGCAACGCACGGTGGGTCCCGAGCTTGGCCGGGATTCAATCAATGCCGGGGCATTGGCTGGCGTGATCGCCATGCTGTTGATCGTTGCCTTTATGATCCTCGCCTATGGCTTCATTTTTGGTGGCATCGCGATCTTGGCACTTGCCATCAATCTGGTGCTGATTATTGCTGCTATGACGGCGGTGGGGGCAACTTTGACCCTGCCCGGCATCGCAGGCCTGATCCTGACCATTGGTGCGGCGGTGGATGCCAACGTGCTGATCTATGAGCGGATGCGGGAAGAAGAATTGGCTGGTCGGTCAACCGCTTTGGCCATTGATGCCGGGTTCAAACGTGCGATCGTGACCGTCCTCGACGCCAATGTGACCGCGCTTCTGACTGCCCTCATCCTGTTCTATTTCGGCGCAGGCCCCGTTCGCGGCTTTGCCTGGACCTTGTCGATCGGGGTTGTCACCTCGCTCTTCACCGCAATCTTGATGACACAAGTGCTGGTCGCAAGCTGGTACTGGCGCGTCAAACCCAAGCGCCTGCCGATCTGAGGAAGACGACCATGAAGTGGCCCTTTATCAAAATCATCCCGAAAAACACCAAGTTTGGGTTCGTCCGGTTCTCAATCCCTGCCGCGATTGTATCGGTGGTGCTGTGCATTGCCTCGCTGGTATCGTGCTTTACCCTCGGCCTGAATTTCGGGATCGACTTCAAAGGTGGCACCGTGGTTGAGGCTGTTTGGAACAAGCCGATCAATCTGGCCGAAGTGCGCGAGCGGGTTGGCAATATGAACCTGCGCGATGTTGGGGTTCAGGATTTCCAAGAACCCAATCAGGCGATGATCCGCTTCCTGCCACCAGAAGGGGCTGATGCGTCGGCCACTGTGGATGCTGTTAAGGCCGAATTGCGCTCGATTATGCCCGGCGTCACTTTCCCGCGAGTGGAAGTTGTGGGGCCAAAAGTCTCTGAGGAATTGGGGGTCAATGGCGCTTTGGCGCTTGGTATCGCCATTATTCTGGTGGTGATCTACATCTGGACACGATTTGAATTGCAGATGGGTTTTGGCTCCATCGTCGCCTTGGCCCATGACATCATCCTGACTTTGGGTTTCATGTCGGTCACCCAGCTCGACTTCTCTTTGACCACGATTGCAGCCCTATTGACCATTATCGGCTATTCGATGAATGACACTGTGGTGGTGTTCGACCGGATGCGCGAAAACATGCGCAAATACAAAAAGATGAACTTTGGCGAAATCATTGATCTGTCGACCAATGAGACATTGTCGCGCACCATCATCACCGCTTTGACCACTTTCCTTGCTTTGTTGGGTCTGACCGTGGTCGGCGGTGAGACCATGCAAGTCTTCACCATCATCATGCTGTTTGGTGTGTTCATCGGCACCTATTCGTCGATTTATGTTGCTGCACCCGTGCTGATGTTGTGGCCGCCCAAGCGTGGGGGCGAGGCGGCTGCTGCCAAGGCCGCCGTGGACGCCCGGCCCTAGGTCCGATGTTGCTGGTGCCGTCATCTGGCAAAGGTCGTCCGTTGATTACGGCTTATGGTGCTGGCGGGTTCCGCTTTGGCTTGGAGACAGGGGATAAGCGGATTGAAGGCTCGGTTCTCATGTTGGCGGATGAACCTGAAGTCTGGGGTCCACGCACTCTCAGCGACCTCAACGGCGATGGCTTAGCCCGTTATCTGGCCCCCATTGTAGCCCTGTCTGGCAAAGTTGAGTTTGTGTTGTTTGGCTCGGGTCCTGATCTGGTTCCGCCCCCGCCCGGGCTGCGCGATCACTTGACCAATGCGCGCATCGGTTTGGAGATGATGGCCACACCTGCCGCCTGCCGGACCTATAACCATCTGGCCAGCGAAGGGCGCCACTTTGCAGTGGCAATGTTGCCAATTGCGTGACAAGGCCGGGAAATAAGTTACATAAGGGCCTATCGATGCCAAAGCACACGAGGGGTTCTTATGGGCGCACTTCTTTCTAACTTCCGGAATACAGTCATCGTCAGTGTCGTGCTGGCGATCGCCTTGATCGCGATTTTCGCCGGTCAGCCGAACAATACGGCTGGCAATCTGCATGAATTGCTGGGCCATGCTGCCATGCGCTGGCTGCATGTCTTCTTTGGTATCTTGTGGATCGGCTTGCTCTATTACTTCAATTTCGTCCAGATCCGCACCATGCCGAAAATTCCCGACGAGCTGAAGCCAGCAGTCGGCAAGTTCATCGCGCCTGAAGCCCTGTTCTGGTTCCGTTGGGCTGCCGTTGGCACCCTCGTAACGGGCATTCTGGTGGCCGGGGCACGCGGCTATCTGGTTCAAGCCCTGACGCTCAATGCCGGCAATGGATTTGCCTTGGATGACGGCCATGTCTTTATCGGGATCGGCATGTGGCTGGCCATCATCATGTTCATCAATGTGTGGTTCGTGATCTGGCCAAACCAGAAGATCGCGCTGGGTCTGGTCGATGCGCCTGCTGAAGCCAAGCCAAAGGCTGCCCGCACGGCCATGTTGTTCTCGCGCACCAATTTGCTCTTGTCCCTGCCGATGCTGGTAGCCATGAGCATGCGCCAGACCATGTGGGGCTGACGTTTACAGCCCAGAGCTTATACCGGGTGGGGGCCTCTTGAGCCCCCGACCAATCTTCTCCGCGGCCCGCCTCTGTGCGGGCCGCTTTTATGAGAGCCATTCATGATCAACCTCAGTCCTGACCTGATCGAGCAGGCAGCCCAGGTCGCACCCGACCAGACGCTGGCTACCAGTTTTCTGGCTCCCCAAGCCCGACCTGGCATGATTAGTCTCATTCTGTTTGGCCATGAAGTGGCACGTGCGCGTGCTGTGGTATCAGAGCCGATGCTAGCGGCGATCCGCTTACAATGGTGGCGCGAGGCGCTTGATGAGATTTATGGCAGCCGCCCTGTACGGGCCCAACCCATCGCCCAAGGGCTGGCGGCAACGATCCACCACCACAGCCTGCCGCGGGTTTGGTTTGATAGCTTCATCGACGGTTTTGACGTCGAACAAGACCCAAGCCCTTTTGCCACATGGGATCAGCTTCTCGATCACGCCGACCAAACTTGTGGCGCATTCAATCGCCTGGCCTTGCTGATTGCCGGGGCACCCGCGATTTCCACGCCGCTCGACGCGGTTGCCCGCCAGACTGGCATCATGTGGCGCGTGTGGGACTTGCTGGCCCAGTGGCCGCGCTGGACTGCACGCCGCCAGCTCTGGTTGCCGACAGAGGCACAATCGGATCTTGATGTGGAAGCGGTGTTTGCAGGCAAGCCCAGTCCCGCCCTTGCTCTTGTTTTGGAGCAAGCCTGCCAGCTGGTTTTGGCTGCAAGGCGCGCTGCCAATCAAGCCTGTGCTCAAGCTGACTTTGATCAAGCCTTTCCGGCTATCGCCTTTGCGGCGCTTGCCGGGCCTTATGCGCGCCGCTTTACCCGCTTGGGCGATCCTTTCCGGCAAGTGGCGAATTTGCCCTTGCTGGAACGTCAGCTTCGTTTGGTCTGGGCTGTGGCCCGCCAGCGTGTATGAGGGGGCAGTCCAACAGGCGCATCAGCGACTATTTTCGTCGGCATGGGTTAAACGCTTCTTCGGGCTCTTGTCTCACTAACCGGCCGTCCCGGTTGCAGGACCCAACCCAGCTATCGTGGCGACCCTGGTTCCTGCGGGGAAAGATAGAGATAAATCGCGCGGTGGCGGCTGCCGGGTAAGGGTTGGCCTAAGCGGCAATGGGTGACTTTCACATCGCGCACATAAGCATGGTCATGGGCCACACCAATCAGGCCAAAGCCTTGGCTGACCGTATTGCCCAACAGACCGCCACAGCGGACCCGCGTGACATTGCCATAATTCTGGAATTGCTGCATCGCGCCGTCCCACGGGGCCACCCCGAAGTCACCCAACACGACTACCGGGCCGTCTTGATCCCCCGCCCGGACTGCGGCGCGGTTGAGTTGGGCCTCACGCGCGGCTTGCACACCCTCCTGCCCGCGTGAGGGCGGTGGCCGGGTTGCAAGAATGGTCAGATCACCTGCTTGGGTTCGAATGGTCGTGGGCTCGCCGGGCACAGTGGCAGATTGCCAGCGCCCCCGCGTGAGCACACCAATGCTGGTCGGGTCGCCAGCGAGTGGTGCCTCAATCAGCCTCCAGCCCTTGGTTTCGGCAAGGCCTTTGAGATTGGCAGGTGCTTCACCCACCAGAACCAGATTGGCTTTGCGCCGTTCTGCCTCGGCCAGAACTTTCTCAAGGGCGTCGGGCTGTCCCCGCAGATTGGCCCACGAGACCACAGCCGAAGACACAGCACCACCCTTGGGAGCCTCACCCAAGGCCGGTAGAATGACCATAAGGTTCAAAGCCGCAACCAGGCCGGACACAATGGCAAAACCCCGCGCCCTTATGCCAGCCCAAGACAATGTGGCGACAATTGAACACACAATCCAATACCAGCGATAGCCGGATGCGGCGTCAAACGGATAACCAAGCGGGGCTGCAAAAGACAAGAGGGTGAAAAAGACGGCGACGGCAAGGAAAATGGTTCCAGCCCCCCGCGCCATTAAGCGTTGGATGTGCTTGCGGCGACCTGTCGGGCTGCGCCGCATGTTGGCGCGGCGGCGGGCCGTTGCAGACGTGCCACCTGGTCGATCGGTCCGCACTGCATCAGATTGCTGGCTCTGCCAGATTGGTTTGGGTGCAGGGGCAGCGGCGGGTTCACCCGCGGGCTCGTCCCCAACGGTTTGATCCGTGGTCGGCGCGGACTCCTCACCCCAATCGGCGTCATCGTCATGCCAGTTCGTGTCTGGGGCCACATCTTCATTCGCGAGGGCGTGATCCTTTGTCGCCGCCAGCGCTTCTTCTGGCACGTCAGTGTTTAGATTGACGTCGCTGTCCGGCGCAGAGCCAAAGACAACATGGTCATGAGCCTCGTTTGGTTCGCCAATTTCCGATGGTTCGGACAGCGCGGTCTGTGCCGGCTCGGCCGATCCTGGGTTTGCTGCTGGTGTCGACCATTTTTCCATCCAATCCAACAGGCTGGGTTGTGCTGGGGTCACGGGCGCATCACGCGTGGTGTCGGGTATCACCGGCGCATCTTGCATCACAGGCTCGATCACTGGATCGAGCTCTGGTTCGTCAAACACGCTGCGGTCAGGGTCAAGCGCCCGGGTAAGCGGCGGCGGGCTCATGACGGGATCTTCGCGCACCGTCCTGCCCAGAAGCGGGTCATAATCATCATCTGGCTCGTGCCCGGGCCCCAGCCGCAAGATCGGTTTGACCATGAATACCCGACTCTCTTATCCGCCGAACCAAGATGGCACGCCTATGGTTAGCCGCTTGTCCGGCAAGATATGCCTGACACTGCCCGCCCCGAACCCCGGCTACCTTTACGGAAACAGGGGCTCCATCGTCAATCCTGCTGATTCAGGCAGACCAAAGGCCACATTCATGTTTTGGATCGCCTGTCCCCCTGAGCCTTTGACCAGATTATCGATCACGCCAACCACAATCACCCGTCCGGGAATGCGGTCTGGGAAGACGGCCAAAATGCACAGATTGGACCCTCGCACCCAGCGTGTGTCAGGAGAGGCCCCCTTAGGAGCCAGTTTCACAAAGCTTTCGTCCTGATATCTCTGGGCCAGAGCTTCCCGCACATCCTCAACGCTGGCACCTTCGGCCAGCTTTAGATGGCAGGTGACTAATTCCCCGCGCGCCATAGGTACCAGATGCGGGGTGAAGTTAACCCAGACTTTGGCCCCGCTGGCTTGGGACAATTGCTGCTCAATTTCTGGCGCGTGGCGATGATTGCCGACACTATAGGCATGTAGCCCTTCTGCTGTCTCACAAAACAGATTGGCTTCCTTCAATCCGCGCCCGGCACCAGACACGCCTGACTTGGCGTCGACAATAATATCCTCTGTTTGAACCAGCTTGGCTTCAACAAGTGGTTGGATCGCCAACAAGGTCGCCGTGGGATAGCAACCCGGACAAGCAATGACGGGCGGCTTGGCTTGAAGGGCAGGGCGGGCAAGTTCGGTTAGGCCATAGACCGCTGTGCGGGTCTTGTCCGGATGGGCATGGCTGCGGGCATAGACTTGGGCATAAAGCTCTGGGTCGCGAAAACGGAAATCGGCTGAGAGGTCAATGACGGTGACATGGGGCGGTAATTCGCCCAGCAATTCTTCACTCGCGCCATGAGGCAAGCAGCCGAAGGCCACATCGACCCCGTCCCAATTGACATCCTCAGCCTTAATCAATGTGCGATCGGCAAATGGGTGCAAATGCGGGAACAAATCGCCCAAGCTCCGCCCAGCTTGGGCATTGGCCGTAATCGGTCCGACGCGCACATGGCCGTGGTGGGCCAAAAGGCGGATCGTCTCGGCACCAGTATAGCCAGAGGCACCAAGGATGGCAGCATTTAGGGTCTGGGTGGTCATGGGATTTGCCTTCAAAGTCCAAAACGAAAACGGGCGGCCCGCTAAGGCCGCCCGCTCGAAACATGAGAGTGTCTGTCGCGTAGGTCTTAGCGCTTGGAGAACTGGAAGCTGCGGCGTGCTTTCGCGCGGCCATACTTCTTGCGTTCCACCACGCGGCTGTCGCGGGTCAGATAGCCAAATGGCTTCAGAACTGGGCGCAGGCCGGGTTCAAAGCGGGTCAAGGCGGTTGCGATGCCATGACGCACAGCACCAGCTTGGCCTGACAGACCGCCGCCCTTCACCGTGGCGATCACGTCGAACTCAGTTGCACGGTCGGTCACCTGCATGGGCTGGTTGATCACCATGCGCAGCACGGGACGGGCGAAATAAGCGCCTTGGTCCTTGCCATTGATCGTGATCTTGCCGGTACCACGCTTCACCCACACGCGGGCGATGGCGCTTTTGCGCTTGCCGGTCGAATAGGCGCGGCCCAGCGAGTCGATCTCAGGCTCGCGGACAACCACTTCCACCACGGCTTCACCGCCACCCATGGCAGCGAGATCTTCGAAGCTCTTTGCTACTTCTTCCATTATGCGGCCCCGACGTTTTTGCGGTTACGACCCTTGAAATCCACCACTTCGGGGGACTGGGCCTCATGTGGGTGTTCTGCACCGGCATAGACGCGCAGCTTGCCGAATTGGGCACGCGCCAGCGGGCTTTCCTTGGGCAACATGCGCAGCACGGCCTTTTCCAGCACGCGCTCTGGGAAGCGACCGCCCAGAATGCGGGCTGCCGTGGCTTCCTTGATGCCGCCGGCATAGCCGGTGTGATGGTAATAAACCTTGTCACGCAGCTTGTTGCCGGTGAACACGACTTTGTCGGCGTTGATGACGACGACATGGTCACCAACATCGGCATTGGGAGTGAAATCAGGACGGTGCTTACCGCGCAAACGCATGGCGATGAAGCTTGCAAGGCGGCCGACCACGGCCCCTTCGGCATCGACCACGATCCATTTGCGGTCAGCTTCGTGCGTCTTGGCACTGAAGGTCTTCATGGAGTAGGTTCCAAATGAACAAGACCGCCCGGGAGGGGCGGCCACTTGAGAGCCGCGCTTCTAGGCAAGTCGATACAAGCTGTCAACAGGACTACTGAAATTGGCGTAAAATCAGACTGTTAAGGATATGGTATCATAATACCGCAATGTGATTGGGTGTCATTTGGGCCTGACTTATTCCCGCAACCGCAAAGGAATAGCGTTGGCACCGCCCACATTATTGCCAACCCCGACTGGGACGGGCACGGGTGAACCTTGATACTGTGAGTTGATCACCAATTGCGCTGCATTGCTGGTGATCAGCCGGTTAGCCACAATAACACTCCATTGCGACGCTTCTCCAACATTGCCGGGCGCATCCACCAGAAGGTGGGAATTGGGCATATAAATGGTGCCCAAGAGTTCATCGACATTGCGTGACAAGAAGCTAATGCCGGCAGCATTGGTATCGCTTGTGACGATGACAAAACCCGCCCAATTGCCGGATTGACGCCCGCGCAAAGATACAGTGGCGGTGTCGCGCACCGTCAATCCGCCGTCGACGAACAGCATCACGGCATCTTGGCTCTCGAGCCGCGATCGTTCGGTGATGAAACTGCTGGAGCAGAAATAATGGTCACCCGGCAATAACTTCATCACCGAGTCACCGCGCATGACAAATTGGGTTTTGTGCATGCCGGGTCTCAGCGTCAATGTCCCGGTCCGCCACACATCCGTGCCGCCGTCCGGGACTTTGTTGCACGGTTTTGGAGGCGAGATAGTTCGGTCTTGGAAGGGATCGGTTATCCGCAATGCGCCAATGTTGGCCACAGGGTCGGTGCTGCCGCCACGAATGGCACCACTGGTCCGCACAGTGCCCGCTTGTATGCGAGCATTGTTGGTCATGACGATGTCGCCGTTTGCGTGAACAACGCACCCCCGCGCCACGACACTGCTTGTGCCATTTCCAGAGATGGCATTCGAGGATGTATCAACATTCTGACCTAGAATGCAGAGGGGCTGACGTACAAGATTTTCGGCCACCGCCCGCACCCGGATGTGAAAGCCCCCTGGGGGAACCAAATCGCCGAAAAATGAGGGGCGGATGGCCTCACCATCAATACTAAACTCACCCTCTTTGTCGACACGAGCCTGAAAGCGAACGCGCGCCCGGCGGCTGTAGTCGCCGACCTGGCCGATGGCAAACCTTTCAGCAAAACTGGTGGCGCTGCGCTGACTTGATCCGGCTACCATCAAATCCCGCGCCCCGGCCAAGGCTGCCGCATCTGCCGCAGCTTGCATCAATGTCCGTTCCTGAGAAACAGACACCATCTCAATGGCGATAACGATGGCGATAGCGCTGGGTGTTACCAGTAGTGCAGTCAACAGGCTGAGATTGCCACGCGCCTCTGTCCGGATTTGCCGCTTTCGCACCTGCGGCGCGGATAAAATATCAAATAACGCAAACAATGACATTTATCCTGACAATCCAGTCAAAAACAAAACAGGATAATACAAGGCCTCAATTGTAGAAAAATTAATTCAGCCTGCCTCAATTTATCGGTTTGGCTGCGCCAACAACAATTCCAATCTTGATCGTGCCTGTCGACTGCCGGTGACGAGTGTAAACATCTTCACACCAAGCCGCAGCGTTTTCAGCAACTGAATCCATTCTCTCCCATTGAATGGGGCTAAATCCCATGTTATCCCATCCGCTTACTGCTTTGGGGGCGGCATGCGATTTGTCTCGACTTATGATGCGGGGTTGGATGAGAAGCGGCGGGTCACACTGCCTGCTGATTTCCGCTCCAGCTTAAGGTCGGGACGCGATGGGGCCGACCATATCCGCGTCTGGCCAGGCGATGGCGGCTGGTTAGAAGCAGCAGACGATGATTTCATTGCGGCATTGTCGCAGTCTGCTGAGGATTTGGCCCAGGATGACCCCGAAGCAGCAGAGGCTGCAACTTTGGCTATTCTGGGTGGCTCCCGCAAACTGGCGCTCGATGGGGCGGGGCGTATTGTCTTGCCGGAGGCTTTTGTCGCCCACGCTACATTGGGTGATCGTGTCAGTTTTATCGGCCTTGGTCCTTATTTCCGCATCGCAACGCCTGAGATAGCTGCCTCGATGGCGCACGCGGCGCGCGACCGAACCGCCCCAACCAAAGCCCGCATCTTCGCCATGGCCCGTCGCAAAGTGCGCGAGGGGGGTGCGGGATGAGTGGGCATGTACCAGTGATGTTGCCTGAAGTCCTCGAAGCCTTGGCCCCGCAAGCGGATCAGGTGATTGTCGATGGCACGTTCGGCGGGGGCGGATATAGCCGCGCAATTCTGGCCGCAGCCCCGTGCCGGGTTATTGGTCTTGACCGCGATCCAGATGCGGTGGCGCGCGGGCATTTGTTGGCGCAGGAAATGCCCAGCCGGTTCACCATGGTTGAGACCCAGTTCTCCCGGCTCGATGAGATCGACCATCCTATCGATGCCGTGGTGCTCGACATTGGTGTCTCATCTTTCCAAATTGATCAGGCGGAGCGTGGTTTCTCATTCATGCAGGATGGGCCATTGGACATGCGAATGGGCAAGGATGGTCCCAGTGCTGCAGATGTGATTGCCCAGTTGAGCGAGGCCGAATTGTCCGCTTTGTTCCATCATTATGGTGAAGAGCGGGAGGCACGCCGGATCGCACGGGCCATTGTCACTGACCGTGTTGACAAGCCCTATCTGCGGACCTCGGAACTGGCGGGTGTGGTGGCCCGGGTCATTGGTCGCAAACATCACGACGGCATTCATCCAGCCACCCGCGTGTTCCAAGCGCTGCGCATTTACGTCAATGATGAAATTGGTGAGCTTGAAAAGGCATTGGTTGCCGCCGAGGCGATTTTGCCGGCAGGCGGGCGGCTGGTCGTGGTGAGTTTCCATTCCCTTGAGGATCGCGCGGTCAAGACCTTTTTGGCTGAGCGCAGCAAAGCGGCCAGTGGATCGCGCCACACACCCACGCTGACAGGTCCTGCTGCCAGCTTCGATTTGATCACCCGCAAGCCTGTGGTGGCCAGTGACGCCGAGATTGCAGCAAATCCGCGTGCACGGTCTGCCAAATTGCGCGCTGCGATCCGTACCTGCGCCCCTGCGCGCCCACGCCCAATCAGCGGCCTGCGCGGGGTGCCGACCCTCGACCAGATTCGGAGGGCTGCATGACGCTGACACGCACCCATTTGTTCGGCTTTCTCGGTCTCGTGGCGCTGGCCTTCATTCTGTATTGGGCCAAGGCAGAGGCTCAGGCTGTTCGTGAACATGTGCTGGTGTTGCAGAATGACGTGGATGCAGAACGCCGTGCCGTCCGCACATTGGAGGCAGAATTGGCATGGGTGGAGCGGCCTGATCGCTTGGAGGCCGCCGCCGGCAAAATGGGGATGCAACCTGTTGCCGCCACCCGCATGGGTGATCTGACGCTTCTGGATGAGGCCGCGCCTTTGCGGGCCGCCGCGACACCCGCCAGCACGCCGCAATCTGCTGTTCCAGCAAATTCTGCTGTTCATTTGCCGCCACAAAAGGGCACGACCGCCCAACCAGATGCCAAGCCCGCCTCGTCGGCCACTGTTGCGGTGGGTCGATGACGGATCTGCGCCAGCCTGAAGCCACAGTTGAATGGCCCCGACCCACCCCGCGGGATCAAGGCGGGGTTGGCACAATGAAGGGCCGCACCATTGCCCTTGCCGTGGCCTTCATTGCAGGCTTTGGTCTGTTAAGTTTGCGCGCCATCCAAATTGGCTTGTTCCGTCCAGTTGATGAGGCCGCGACCGCTGCGCGCGCCGCTGCAGCCCCGCCATCTAAGCGCGCCGACCTTGTCGACCGCAATGGCCAGTTGCTGGCTACCTCGCTGGTGGCGCATTCGCTCTATGCTGACCCCAAGCGGATCTGGGATCCCGTTGAAACGGCCAAGGCGCTGCGGACTGTCTTTCCAGAAATGGACGAAGCCAGCCTGATTGAGAAATTGTCGAGCCGCTCTCGCTTTGTCTGGATCAAGCGCCGCCTGACACCGAAGCAAAAGCAGGCTGTTTGGGAATTGGCTCAGCCTGGTCTTGAGTTCATTGAAGAGGCTGAACGCATCTATCCGCTCGGCCATTTGGCTGGACATGTGATCGGTTCCATGCATCCCGATGGGTCTGGTATCAATGGGATTGAGCGGGCTTTGAATGACCGGTTGACCACCGGAGCGGGGACCGAGCCCGTGCGTCTGTCGCTAGACATGCGCGTGCAATATCTGGTCGAGACCGAACTCGCCCAAGCGGCTACGGCGTTCCGGGCCGAGGGTGGGGCCGCGATCATGCTGGATGCCAAAACCGGGGAAGTGATTGCCTCGGCGTCCTGGCCCTTCATGGATCCCAATCGGCCAGAGGCCAATACACCCAATCAACAGAATAATCGGGTGACCAATTCGCGGTTTGAAATGGGTTCGACCTTTAAGGTCTTTACCGTGGCGATTGGTCTTGAAGATCGGGTGATCACGCCGGAGTCGGTTTTTGATGCCCGCGCGCCCATGCGCATTGGTCGGGAATTGATTTCTGATTTCCACGCCATGAACAAGATCGTCTCGGTTTCCGAGATCCTTGCTCATTCTTCCAATATCGGCACGGTCCGCATCGCCCGATCAGTGGGAGCCCCGCGGGTTCGCGAGTTCTTCTCTCGCCTCGGCTTGATGGAGGCTGCCGGCGGTGAATTGCTTGAGAATGCCCGGCCCATTCTGCCAAAGCGTTGGAGCGAGATTACGGCGGCGACCGCGTCGTTCGGCCACGGAATTGCCGTCTCGCCGATGGCAGTGGCGGGGGCTTATGCGGCGGTGTCCAATGGCGGCCATTATATTCGCCCAACCTTTATTGCCCGCGACCCCACAGTCCCGGTGGCAAGCCGAAATGTGATTAGTCCAGCCACCTCCACCACGCTGGTCAAGCTGATGCGCGATGTTGTCACCAATGGCACCGGCAAGAATGCCGATGCGGAAGGCTATGAGGTGGCGGGTAAGACTGGTACCGCTGAAAAGGCGGGGCCAAATGGCTATGATTCCAATCGGCGCGTGTCGAGTTTTGCAGGCGTATTTCCCGCGCGCGATCCCCGCTATGTGGTTGTGTTCTTGCTGGATGAGCCCAAGGGCTACGCCCAGTCCGGTGGCGTTGCCACCGCCGCTTATGCCGCCGCTCCTTCGGTCTCGCGCATCATTTCCCGTTCCGCGCCGCTTCTGGGGATTGCACCAACGCGCACGTTAGCGCAGATGGACGCGCCAACCGGGCGCGCTGATCCGGGCGCGTCTTCACCATCATCACGTCCGTCGCAGAAAGCGGCGCAGGGGGAGCCATGAAACTCGCCGATCTCCTTGACCTTGGGTCTGGACATCCTGATGCCAATCTTTCCATCTCCGGTCTGTCTTCAGACAGTCGCAAGACCAAGCCGGGGGATTTGTTTGCAGCCTTAACCGGGTCGCAAAGCGATGGCCGCGCCTATGTTGATCAAGCGGTGGCCGCAGGCGCTGTGGCGGTGCTGGCAGAGCCGGGCTTGCCACCTTGTGGCGTACCCGTCATCGAAGTCCCTCATGCACGGGCTGCCTTGTCGCGAGCAGCATCGCGGTTTTACCCCCGCCAGCCTGATTGTGTGGTTGCCATTACCGGCACCAATGGCAAAAGCTCAACAGTCGATTTTCTGCGCCAGATCTGGGCCCAAGCTGGCCGATCGGCTGCCAGTGTCGGCACCTTGGGGGCCATCGGACCAAAGGGACGGATTGATCTGGGTTTCACCACGCCTGACCCGATCTCCCTGCACGCCACGCTGCAGAACCTTGCCGATGAGGGCATCACACATGTGGCCATGGAAAGTTCATCCCATGCGCTGGACCAGCGCCGCATGCATGGCGTGCGTTTGGCCGCGGCTGGCTTTTCCAATCTGACCCAAGATCATCTCGATTATCATGGCACAATGGAAGAATATCGCCGGGCCAAGCTGCGACTGTTCAATGATCTTCTGGCCACTGGCCAGCCTGCCATCGTGAATGCCGATGCGGCCGAGGCACCGGCCTTTGAGCAAGCTGCCAAGGATCGGGGTCTTGATCTGAAACTGGTCGGCTGGCGGGGTGATTTCCTCAAGATTGAGGAATTATGGCCCAAGCCTGCGAGCCAGCGGGTGGATTTGCGCTTTGCGGGCAAGACCTATCCGGTGGAGATCCCGCTGATTGGTGAGTTCCAGGCTCTGAATGCGGTGATGGCTGCTGGCTTTGCGCTATCATTGGGCGAGGATCCCGCCAAAGTCTTTGCCGGGCTTGCTGGATTGAAAACCGTCAAAGGCCGGATGGAACACATCGGCAGCACCGAAGATGGTGCCCATGTGTTTGTCGATTACGCCCATACCCCTGATGGTCTTGATGTGCTGTTGCGCGCTGCCCGCCCCCATGCTCCGGGCCGGGTTGTGTTGGTGTTTGGTTGCGGCGGCGACCGTGACAAGGGCAAGCGCCCGCAAATGGGGGCACTCGCAGCCAAATATGCCGATGTGGTGATTGTGACCGACGATAATCCACGCACCGAAGATGCCGCCCAAATCCGCCGCGACGTGCTGGCCGGTTGCCCCAATGCGCGTGAGATTGGTGATCGGGGGGAGGCCATTGCCCATGCCGTTGGCCTGTTGTCGAAGGGGGATTGTTTGCTGATCGCTGGCAAAGGCCACGAGACTGGTCAATTGGTGATGGGTCAAGTTCTGCCGTTCTCTGATCAGGAATCGGCAGCCGCCGCCTTGCTGGCACGGGGAGGTAGCCTTGACTGAGCCCTTGTGGACATCTTCAGCCGCAGGCCTTGCCGTCATGGGCAAGGTTCAAGGCCAATGGGCCGTCAATGGGATTTCAATTGACAGTCGCGCTGTGGAACAAGGCGATCTGTTCGTGGCCCTTAAGGCTGAGCGCGATGGTCATGCTTTTGTGGCCAATGCACTGGCTGCCGGGGCTGGGGCGGCGCTGGTCAGCGACCCTAATTGCGCCCCGGAGGGTGCACCCCTGCTCATTGTGCCGGACACTCTTGTCGGGTTGGAAAATCTCGCCACCCAGGCCCGCCGCCGCAATGTGCTGGCGACACGTGTGGCCATTACGGGTTCTGTCGGCAAGACGACGGTGAAGGAAATGACGGCAGCAGCCTTATCGGCGACTGCCAAGACCCATCGTTCAGTCAAATCCTACAATAATCATTGGGGTGTACCCCTGACTTTGGCACGCATGCCCGCCGACGCCCGGTTTGGCGTGTTTGAGATTGGCATGAACCATGGCGGGGAGATTGCGCGCTTGTCGCCGCAGGTGCGTCCCCATATTGCCGCCATCACGATGGTTGCCCCCGTCCATATTGAGCATTTTGCCGATGAGACCGGTATTGCTGACGCCAAGGCAGAAATCTTCTTGGGCCTTGATCCGGGGGGCACGGCCTTGATCCCCGGGGAAAACACCCATGCGGTGCGCCTGGCTGCGCGCGCGCGCGACCGTGATGGGGTCACGCTCTTGACCTTCGGCATGCATGCTGGGTTTGACGCCCACATTGTCAGCATTGAGGAATTGGCCAGTGGCCGCAAAGTCACTGCCGATGTGATGGGTCAACGATTAAGCTGGTTTATTCGCGAACCTGGTGCCCATTGGGTTCATAATGGCTTGTGTGCCCTGACATTGGCCGTCCTAGCCGGTGGTGATGGCCAAGCCGCGGCGCATGCGTTGTCAGAGTTTGGCGCGATTGACGGACGTGGCGTTTCCCGCCCGATCAGTCTTGCTGCCGGGGGCTTCTTCGTGCTGGTGGATGAGGCCTATAACGCCAATCCAGCCTCGATGGCCGAGGCCATTACCACCTTGGCTGGCAGGCCAGGTCTGCGCCGGATCGCCGCCTTGGGTGATATGCTGGAACTGGGCGTGCATGAGAACATCTATCATGCCGGGCTGGCAGAGCCGATCGCCGCCGCCTCGATTGATCTGGTCTATTGCGCCGGACCACGCATGAAGCATTTGTGGGATGCGTTACCCGCATCCCAGCGCGGTGCTTATGCCGAGACGGCAGCCGCACTTGCCCCCATTTTGGCCGACGCCGTCCGCGAGGGCGATGTGGTTATGGTCAAAGGTTCCAACGGCTCCAGAATGGCTGAGGTGGTACGCGCCCTGCAGGCCTTGGATGTCCAGCCAGGAGATCGTTGATGCTCTACGAATTGCTGCATCCCCATTTCAATATCTTCACCTATCTGACCTTCAGAACGGCTGGCGCAGTGGTCACCGCTGCCCTGATCTTGTTCGTTTTTGGCAAGCCGATGATTGGCTGGCTGCGTGTCCGCCAAGGCAAGGGCCAACCCATCCGGACCGAAGGCCCAGAAACCCATTTTAAGAAGGCTGGCACCCCCACCATGGGTGGGGCGATGATCCTATTGTCGATCTTTGTCGGTGCGCTGCTGTGGGCCGATCTCAAGAACCCCTATGTTTGGATCGTGCTGGGCGTGACAGCGGGCTATGGGTTTATCGGCTTCCTGGATGATTATGCTAAGGTCGCCAAGCAAAAGACCGACGGGGTTTCCTCTCTCCTGAGGTTGGCCGGGGAATTCGTCATTGCTTTCATCGCGGTCTATTTCATCGCCCAGTTGCAGAATGCAGGTGATAATGCCCCACCTGGATTTGGCACATCCATCGCCTTTCCATTCTTCAAGGATTTGTTGCTCAATCTGGGATGGTTCACCCTCATTTTCGGCATGATTGTGGTGGTGGGCTTTGGTAATGCCGTGAACATGACCGATGGACTTGATGGTCTGGCCATTATGCCGGTGATGATTGCCTCAGCCACATTTGGTCTGATCGTCTATCTGGTTGGCAATTTCGTCTTTGCCAATTATCTCCAGCTTCATTTCGTCCAAGGGGTTGGCGAAATCGCCATTATCCTCGGTGCTGTGCTGGGGGCTGGTTTGGGCTTTTTGTGGTGGAACGCGCCACCGGCCCAGATCTTCATGGGCGACACAGGTTCGCTTGCCTTGGGTGGCCTGTTGGGGATCACCGCCGTTGCCACCAAGCATGAGTTTGTGTTGGCCATTGTCGGCGGGTTGTTCGTACTCGAACTGGTCTCTGTCATCGTGCAAGTGACCAGCTTCAAGCTGACCGGCAAGCGGGTGTTCCGTATGGCCCCGATCCACCATCATTTTGAAAAACTGGGCTGGAGCGAGCCGACCGTGGTGATCCGTTTCTGGATCATTGCAACCGTGCTGGCGCTAATCGGTTTGACCACATTGAAACTGCGCTGACTTTAGAAAGAAGGTAAGCCGATGTTCCCTGTCACCACATTCAAAGGCCGGAAAGTTGCTGTTTTTGGTTTGGCACGCACAGGGATCGCAGCCGCTCTGGCGCTGAAAGCCGGCGGGGCGACTATTTTGGCGTGGGATGATGGGGAGGCTGGTCGCGCAGCTTCTGTGGCCGCGGGCCTTACCCCCATTGACTTGCGGGATTGCGATTTTTCGGAGCTGGCCGCTTTGGTCATGAGCCCGGGAGTCCCGCTTTATGGGCCCAAGCAGCACTGGAGTGTCGCGAAAGCGGAAGCTGCGGGTGTGCCAGTGATCGGGGATGTGGAATTATTCGCCCGTGAACTTAACGCCATCCCCGAAGACCAAAGGCCGCTGGTGGTTGCCATCACCGGCACCAATGGCAAGTCCACCACCACGGCCCTCATCGCCCATATCCTGTCTTCGTGCGGCAAGGACGTGCGAATGGGCGGCAATATCGGCACCGGCGTTTTGGCGTTGGACCCACCACGACCTGACGCCATTTATGTGTTGGAACTGTCCTCTTACCAGCTTGATTTGGTCGACAGCTTACGGGTGAAGGCTGCTGTTCACCTCAATCTGACTCCTGATCATTTAGAGCGCCATGGCACGATGGAGCGTTATGCCGCGGCCAAGCGTCGGATTTTTAACAATCAGACCTCTACGGATTGGGCTATTGTCGGGGTCGATGATGATTGGGGCATGGCGCTCTGCACCCGCATGAACGCCGGGGGTGGGCGTGTGGTTGTCCCCATATCGGCGGTTCAAGCCTTGGGCAAAGGTGTATGCGCGCTGGGTACCATGCTGTGGGACAATCTGGATGGACGCAGTCAGATGGTGGTCGACCTCGCCCACGCCCATGCGCTACCAGGCGCACACAATGCGCAAAATGCTGCCGCAGCCTATGCTGCAGCCCGCGCCTTGGGCTTAAGTCCCCATGCCATTACCAAGGCGCTGATCAGTTTCCCGGGGCTAGAGCACCGCTTGCAAGAGGTGGGCGCGATTGGGCCAATCCGCTTCTTCAACGATTCCAAAGCGACCAATGCCGACGCCGCAGCCCAGGCCCTGCAAGCATTCCCCAAGCTGCGCTGGATCGTCGGCGGGCAGGCCAAGACTGGCGGAATTGACAGCCTTGCACCTTTCTTTGACCGCGTTACCAAAGCCTATTTGGTTGGTGAAGCCGCCGAGGCTTTTGCCCAGACGCTTGATGGCCATGTTGCCTATGACGTGTGCGGCACCATCAAGATGGCCACCGCCAAAGCCTATGAAGATGCCCGCCAGACTGAGAGCGAAGAAATCATCGTTCTGTCGCCAGCCTGTGCCAGCTTTGATCAATTTCCTGACTTTGAGGCCCGCGGACGGCATTTTACCGCATGCGTGAAAGAACTCGTTAACTGTGATCATGGCCTATCGGCAGACATTGAGTCCGCCGTCGAAACGGCCTGACCGAGATCGTTTCAGCCGGAGCCCCCCATGGCGATGCTTGCCCCGACCCGCATGTCCCGCCCAGACCTGACCTTTGTGGCAGACTGGTGGCGCACCATTGATCGGCCCATCGTGATCTTGGCCGGGCTTTTGATGACCTTGGGGCTTGTGTTTAGCTTTGCGTCGTCGGGCGCTGCGACCGGCCGCCTTGGTTTCAGCAATGAGTATTTCTTTGTCCTGCGCCAAGCGATGTTTGTGGTCGTCGGGGCCTGCGTGGTCGTCGCATTGAGCTTTTTGAGCCCGACTGGGGCACGCCGGGCCGCGGCAATCTTTTACCTGATGGCGCTGGTCTTAATGGCTTATATTTTCATGTTTGGACATGAAGCCAAAGGGGCGCAACGCTGGCTGCGGATTGGTGGCTTTTCGTTCCAGCCGTCAGAATTACTCAAGCCCGCATTAATCGTGCTCGCGGCTTGGCTGTTTTCAAAACGTATGGAATCTCCGAGCTTCCCAGCCGCCCGCATCGGGATGGCCATGTATCTCATTCCCGTTGCCATGTTGATCGCCCAGCCCGACATTGGCCAAACAGGGCTTTTGACCATCGCCTTCCTAACCGTTTTTATGATTTCTGGCATGTCGTGGGTCTGGATAGCCGCTTTTGGTGGGGCTGCTATTGTCGGAGGCAGCATCCTATTCTTTGCCTTTGAACATGTGCAAAAGCGGATTACTGGCTTCCTCAACCCAGAAGCAGGGGAAACCTATCAGACAGACCGAGCACTTGATGCCATTGCGGCAGGCGACTTTTTGGGCCGTGGCCCCGGCGAAGGCGAGATCAAGCACTTTTTGCCCGATGCCCATACAGACTTTATCTATTCAGTTGCCGCTGAGGAATTTGGCCTTCTGGCCAGTGTCGGTCTGGTGGTTTTGTTCTGCGCGCTGGTTGTGCGCGGCCTGATGATCGCCAACCGCCAAAGCGACAATTTCACCCAATTGGCCGCCACAGGTCTGTTTGCCTTGATCGGCTATCAAGCCGCAATCAATCTGGCCGTTAATCTCAATTTGATGCCGGCCAAGGGCATGACCTTGCCTTTCATTTCCTATGGGGGTTCGTCCATTCTGGGGTCAGCGGTGACGATTGGGCTTGCACTGGCCCTGACCCGTAAGCGGCCCGGGCAGGACTTGCGCAATGGCAAAGCGCAAGGGTGGGTGGGCTGGTAGGTCCGATTTTGTCGGGTAAGTGCAGCAAACCACCGTGTGAGCCGCTTCAATCTGCAACCAAGCTCGCCTAAAACACGGCCCTGTTTGTTAGATCAGGATTTAACCGCATCATGGGTCCTCTTGTCCTTATTGCTGCTGGTGGCACAGGTGGCCACATGTTCCCGGCCCGCGCCTTTGCTGACGCGATTGTCGCCCGCGGTGGCCGGGTTGCTTTGGTGACCGATCCGCGTGGCAAGCGTTACACCGAAGGCTTCCCGGCAGAAGAAGTCCTGATCTTGCCGGTGACCAATGCTGATGAAGGCGGCCTTAAGGGCAAGATTGATGCCGGCTTTGCCGTGATGAAAAGCCTCAATCTGGTGGGTCCTTTCATCAAGAGCCACGCGCCGTCCGCCATTGTCGGCTTTGGCGGCTATCCAACCTTTCCGGTCTTGTTCTCCAGCGGCAAAACCCCCGTCATTGTGCATGAACAAAATGCTGTTCTGGGTCGGGTCAACCGGCTGTTTCAGGGCAAGGCCATCTCGATTGCATCGGGCTTTGCCCAATTGGATGGGTTGGAGCATCCAGACAAGCATGCTGTGGTGGGCAATCCCGTGCGGCAAGCCATCGTGGATGCCCGGCTTGAAGGTTATCCGGATTTGTCGAGTGGCAATCTGCGCCTTCTGATCACGGGGGGTAGCCAGGGGGCACGTGTGCTTGGCACCATTGTTCCCCAAGCGATTGCCGCCCTACCTGAGCATTTGCGCGCCCGTTTGTTTGTGTCCCACCAAGTGCGCGAGGAACAATGTGACTTTGCCCGCGACACCTATCGGGAGGCCGGTGTGCAATGCGAGGTTTGGCCCTTCTTCAAAGACATGGCCGACAGATTGGCCAAATGCCATTTGGTAATTGGACGGGCAGGGGCCTCGACTGTCTCAGAAACAGCTGTCGTCGGTCGGCCCGCCATTTTGGTCCCACTGCCCGGTGCCACCAATGATCACCAGACTTTCAATGCCAAGGCACTGGCCAGCGTTGGGGCCGCTGATGTACTGGCCGAGAGTGACTTTACTGTCGATGCCTTGGTCCATCTGTTGGAAAATCGCCTCACGGCACCTGACGAGCTACAAAAGCGGGCGCGCGCAGCCCGCTCTGTTGGTAAGCCCGATGCGGCAGACGCTTTGGCCGATCTGGTCTTCGCGGCCATGCAACAAGCGCCACAGGATGCCCTGTGAACCACGGCTTGCTAAGCCTTCTCATTTGATCCAAGTCTGCGACCCTCACCCTTCATAAGGCAGTCCCCATGCGCACCAATTCCATCCCCCTTGATATCGGCGCGATCCATATTGTCGGGATCGGCGGGATTGGGATGAGTGGGATTGCCGAAGTGCTAGCCCATTGGGGCCATAAGGTTCAGGGCTCGGACGCCAAGGATAGCGCCAATCTCGACCGCCTGCGCAAGGCAGGCATTCAAGTCTTTGTCGGCCATGAAGGGGCGCATGTGGCCGAAGCGGGGATTGTGTTGATCTCCTCCGCCGTCAAGCCCGATAATGTGGAAGTTGTGGCCGCCCGCGATCTCGGCATCCCCGTGGTACGCCGCGCTGAGATGCTCGCTGAACTCATGCGTCTGGGCTGGACCATTGCGGTGGGCGGTACCCATGGCAAGACAACGACCACCTCTATGGTCGCAACCCTTCTTGATGCGGCCGACAAAGACCCCACTGTGATTAACGGCGGGATTATTAATGCCTATGGCACCAATGCGCGGGTTGGCTCTGGCGATTGGATGGTGGTGGAGGCCGATGAAAGCGACGGAACCTTCACCAAATTGCGCCCCACCATTGCCATCGTCACCAATATGGATCCTGAGCATCTGGACTTTTATGGCACAGCCGAGGCGATGGAGGCAGCGTTTGAGACCTTTGTGGCGTCTGTGCCTTTCTATGGTTTTGCCGTGATGTGTATCGACCATCCAGGCGTGCAGGGGCTGGTCGCGCGTGCCACCGATCGGCGCGTGGTGACCTATGGCTTTAACCCGCAAGCCGATGTGCGGGCTTTAAACCTGGAGGCTGATCCAGATGGCTCGCGCTTCTCGGTTGCCTTTGCGGCCAAGCGTGGCAGCCCGGCGCATCAAATTGATGGCCTGCACCTGCCGATGCCCGGTCTACACAATGTCACCAATGCCTTGGCTGCGATCAGCGTGGCGCGCGAACTGGGCGCAAGTGATGCCCAGATTGCCAAAGGCCTGATGCAGTTTGAAGGCGTCAAGCGCCGCTTTACCAAAGTGGGCGAGTGGCAGGGTGTGCGCATCATTGATGATTACGGCCACCATCCGGTTGAGATTGCCGCCGTGCTGAAGGCCGCCCGTCAAGTCACGTCCGGCAAAGTGGTTGCAGTCGTCCAGCCGCATCGCTTTACCCGCTTACAGGCTTTGTTCGATGATTTCGCCCGCTGCTTCAATGATGCCGATGTGGTCGCCATTGCTGATGTCTATACAGCTGGCGAGGCCCCGATTGAGGGCGTGGACGCCGATGCCTTGGTGCGCGCCACCCGCGATCATGGCCATAAGCGCGCCTTGAAACTGGCCTCGCCTGACGATCTTCCCGCGCTCCTGAAGGCTGAGTGCACTTCCGGCGATATATTCGTCTGCCTCGGCGCGGGCGACATCACCGCTTGGGCGAATGGGCTGCAGGCGAAGTTGTAGGGACAACCACCATGCCAAATCCTTCTGACCTGCAAGTCTCCATCATTCCCGTCACGCCGTTTCAGCAGAACACCACCCTATTGTGGTCGCAGGCGACCAAGGAGGCAGTCTTTGTCGATCCCGGTGGTGAGGTGCCGCGCCTGTTGGGGGCGGTGCAGCATTTGGGGGTGAAGGTGGTGGCCATTTGGCTCACCCACGGTCATTTGGACCATGCTGGTGGGGCGCAGGAATTGTCGCGCACACTTGGCGTCGACATCATTGGCCCGCACGAGGATGATCAATGGCTGTTGGATGATATTGTCGCCCAATGGGCCAAATATGGTCAGACCTCAGGTTATGAAAACTGCGTGCCGACCCGCTATCTGAAGGACGGCGACACGCTAGAGCTCGCGGGGCATCAGTTTGACGTCGTCCACTGCCCCGGTCACACACCGGGCCATGTTGCCATCATCAATAAGGATGCCAAAATCGCCTTTGTCGGTGACCTGTTGTTCAAGGGTTCGATCGGGCGCACCGATTTCCCAAGAGGCAATTTCGACGATCTGGTTGCCTCCATCACTGGCAAACTCTGGCCCTTTGGCGATGATGTCCATTTCGTGCCCGGCCATGGCGAGATCAGCAATTTCGGCTGGGAGCGTAAGACCAATCCCTATGTAAGCGATCTGGCATTGGGTAGGGCATAGGGGTATCGAAACGCTTCGGGATAAAAAAAGATCCCCATCCCCACGATGTCATGGCCGCCGAAGCGTTAGCGCAGAGCGGGGACCTTGCGGGACCCTCCGGCACTAGGCCTAGGTTGGCGACTCGGCTGACGCAATCGGGGATGGCATCGTTCAAGGCTTTTTCTGTCTGGACCCATTTTGGTGGAAACCCTGTTTCACCAAAATGGATCTTCAAGCATGTCCGCGACATCTGGGTCGTCAAGTGCGCAGCTTTGCTGCGTCGCAAGCGATCCGTTTTCGAAGAAAACGGACACTTGACTACCCCGATGTCGCAGAAACAATTTCGGGTGCGGTTTGGTGGACCAGAGGGATCACCAAAGCGCGTCCAGATAAAAAGAAATCCAAAACAATATCATCCCCGCCGGAGCGTTAGCGCAGAGCGGGGACCCCCTCGTGAATGTGCGCAATGAGATCCCGGCTCGGCTTCGCCGTCCGGCATGACACGCTGTTGTGGATGTGTTGCTCTCCTCCCCCGCGTGCGGGGGAGGGGGACCCTGCGCAGCAGGGTGGAGGGGGTGTTGTGGAAGCTCAGCCACGCTAACGCCCCCTCCGTCAGCTTCGCTGCCACCTCCCCCGCTTGCGGGGGAGGACATTGGGACGTCATCCCCGCCGGAGCGAAGCGAAGAGCGGGGACCTCCTTACGCATGTGCGCCACAAGGTCCCGGCTCGGCTTCGCCGTCTGGGATGACAGCGTTGTGGGAGTTGCTCTCCTCCCCCGCGTGCGGGGGAGGGGGACCCTGCGTAGCAGGGTGGAGGGGGGGCGTTGTGGAAGGTCGGCCACGCTGACGCCCCCTCCGTTAGCTTCGCTGCCACCTCCCCCATAAACGGGGGAGGACAATGGGGCGTCATCCCCGCCGAAGCGTAGCGCAGAGCGGGGACCTCCATGCGCATGTGCACCACAAGGTCCCGGCTCGGCTTCGCCGTCCGGGATGATACGCTGGTGTGGATTTTGCTTTTCCACTTAGTACCGTTGCCGCAACGGGCCCCCCTTGCATCGCACTGCCAAGCCGCGCACAAGGCCTGCCATGATCCTGATTATTCACCCCGAACTCGCCCTCGCCCAGTCGCTTATGGAACAGATCGCGCCCTGTGCCCGGCTGTGGGAAATTGACGATGTGGCCACATTCGCCCAAGGCCCCGGCCAAGCGGTGCGCGCCATTGCCTGTATTGGCGGCAAGCGGACGGACCCCGCACTGTTTGGCCTATTCCCTAAGCTGGAGGCGGTAATCGCCGCAGGGGTTGGCGTGGATGGCGTCGACCTCAAAGCGGCCGAGGCATTTGGTATCTCGGTCTGCAATTCACCGGGGATCAATACGGATGATGTTGCTGACTTGGCCTTAGGCTTGTTGATTGCCGGTGAGCGCAACATCATCGAGCTTGACGGCTTGGTCCGCCGGGGAGAGTGGGCGGACGCCTTAACCCATGCGCCACGCTATCGTTTGCGCGGGCGGACTTTGGGCATTCTTGGCATGGGGGCCATCGGCAAAGCGATAGGTGTACGTGCCGAAGCCTTTGGGCTGAATGTGATCTGGTCTGGACCCAACCCTAAGCCTGACATCATTTGGCCGCGGGTCGAGACAGTTTTGGAATTGGCCCGCCAGTCCGATATTCTGATGCTGGCCTGCCCGCTGACAGAGGCCACGCGCGGAATTGTGTCGGGCGAGGTTTTGGCCGCTTTGGGATCAGAAGGGGTGCTGATCAATGTGGCGCGCGGCGGTGTGGTCGATGAAGCGGCCCTTCTGAAGGCCCTGCGCGAGCGGAAGATTTTGGGCGCGGGCCTGGATGTGTTCGAAAATGAACCGACCAACCCGAAGCTCTGGGCCGATCTGCCCAATGTGGTGCTGACACCCCATGTCGCCGGACGCACCCGCGAAAGCGTGCAAGAAGCAGTACGTGCCGCGCTTGGCAATCTTATGCGCCTTTATCAAGGTCAACAGCTTGAAAATCGGGTGATTTAGTCCGCTTTAGGCTCTGTCAGGGCGACCAGCATGTCGGCAAGATGGACTGGATAGATCGTCTCTTGCGTTGTGCGAACGTCATGAAGGCTCCACCAACGCGCTATATCGATGGTGTCAGCTTCCATCTCGTTGAGACCGGCAGGATTGAGCGCGACATCACTCCGCCAGAGGGCAAAGAACACACCTTGCTGGCGATAGGCGATACCATTGAAGTGATAGGACACATCTTCATGTCCAACCACCTCGCCCAGGTCAGCCGGTGAGACTTTGAGGCCGACTTCTTCCCACAATTCGCGCGCCGCAGCTTCTTGTGCGGTTTCGCCCGGATCGATTTTACCGCCGGGGGTGAACCAGAAGGCAGGCCGATCGGCTTCAGCGGGATCCCGCCCGCGCAGCAGAAACACCTCTCCGGCATGATTGAGAATGAGGACGCGGCCAACCTGCCGGATTGGGCTGTTGGCCGCGGTCATCTTGCTTTAGCCTTCAATCGGACCCATGGCGGTCTGCAGGTAATTTTGCAGGCCCAGCTTGTCGATCAGCTGCAATTGGGTTTCGAGAAAGTCGATGTGCTCTTCGGTGTCTTCGAGGATTTTAGCCACAATATCGCGTGAGACATAGTCGCGCATCTTCTCAAAATGCTCGATCGCGTCTTTCATTTGACCTTGGCCGCGATATTCCACCGCAAGGTCTGCCGCCAAGCATTCAGGGACGTTTTCGCCCAATTTCAATTTATGCATATCCTGCATATTGGGCAGGCCGTCGAGCATGAGGATGCGCTCAATCAGATAATCGGCGTGCTTCATCTCGCCGATGGATTCCTTGTAGGTGATGTCCCCCAGCTTGGTCAGGCCCCAATTTTTATACATGCGCGCATGCAGGAAATACTGGTTGATGGCTGTCAATTCGTTGGTCAGGATGGTGTTCAGACGCGCGATCACGCCCTCTGCAGCTTGCATGGGAGGCTCCTTATTTGTTCTTGAGTATAGGCGGGTAGGGGGATTCGACAAGCAGCGCTTATTCGGCGGCCAGTCTGAACACCTTATTTTGCTGATCGATCATGTCCTGCATGTCGGGAACACACCGTCCACATTGGGCCCGACAGCCTTGGCGCTGGAAGATTTCAGCCGGTACACGTGCGCCATCGGCAATAGCCTCGTGGACCACACGCTCGCGAATTCCATTGCAATTGCAGACATACATGCGCGGTCGCCGATCTCTTGCTTGTGAGAGTCATTCTTAGTTAGCATGATGAGGGTCTAGTTGCAAGTGCTTCGCAATTTTATTTTCCTGCTTGCATCGGTGCGTGACGTTGGGGGCCTTTCTCGTTTGGGTAGGCTGCCCAAGGTGGAATGGCCAAAATCCTCAACACTAAATAGCTAATTGACCATGGCTCATTATTAATGCAGGTTAACTAAAAAACCTATGATTGGGAGGGGTAACAATGACACTCAAGAAATTCCTGGGACTCTTATTCTGTCTGGGGCTGGTCGTTCCAAATATTGCGGTGGGTGCAGAACGAGAAAATAGTGCTCGAAAAAACAAATGGAGCCCTGAAAGTCGGCCAAATGACTATGTTACAGCATTGACTCTCAGTCCTGAGGCCCAGCAAATGCTTAATGGCAGCCCTGAAAGCCTTACCCTTCCAACTAACGCACCCAATGATGCCGTCCTGATCTTTTTGGCGAAAAAAAGTGAGGCAACCAATCGCGATATCCGCATCGCTCGCGCGACTGCCATGTCGATGATCATGCGGTCAGACGAGATTTGCGAAGCCTATATGGCTAGTTTCCTGACGAAGACCCAGTTTACGCGTGGCGGTTTGCGGGTCGCCAGTCTGGCCTTCAGCACAGCTGCCGGGGTAACCACGCCAGTTCGCGATGCTAATCGGCTGTCAGCGCTGGCCTCACTCCTGTCGGGGTCAGAGGAAAAACTGTACGAGACAGTTCTTGGTAAGCGCGCTCCTGAATTGCTGTATCGGTCGGTCATGGCAATTCGCACGCGGGAGCGAACAAAGTTGCTGAAAATCCTCAACGACGAAGAATTCAAAGACATTGGACCAGCGATGGTTATTGGGCAGATCACCGATTATCACAGCCAGTGCGGCCCCATCACCGGATTGAATGGGATCGACCAGTCTGTTCAAGATGCGGCCGATACAGCGATCGACAAGGGAACGAAAGCCGCACGTGACTTCTTGAACGCAGAGCCACAACAACAAGACGGAAAGAGCTAAATAGGGCTGGCTTTCCTCGTCACCCTAAAAGAAAAGGCGGCCAACTCGGGCCGCCTTTTTTGTTTGATACGTGTCACGCCGGGTTAGGCGTTGGCAATGCTGCCATCGGCTGGCGCATTGCGCAGCGTGCGCTGGATCAACTTCTGCCAATGCAACAGCGAGACCAAATGAGCATAGATCGCACCCAAGCAGCCCTTTTGCTTCAATTCCAGCAATTTCGCTGCCGGCAATGCATTCAGCTTTTCTTCTGATACGCCGACATAATCGGCAACCTTTACTTGCTCGCCCTGCGACCCGTCCGCATTGGTCGGCGTGAAGGTCACGCTTTTTTCTTCCAAAATGTCCATGGAATTGATGACCTGCATGAACTCTTCTGTGGCGCGGCGCTGGCGCTCGAAGTCCTGTAGGAATTCCATTGCATTATTTGTGTAGGCGGTGGGCTGGCCATTTTCGAACAATGGCAGATCGGGGTTTTCGCCAATCATCTCGGCTTGGGTGTCGATGCACACCACGAAATTGTCGCCACCTTGGTCGGCGGCAAACACAAATGGATAGCGCCGAATGAAGGCTGGAATATAGCCGTCGAGCTCCCAATTGCCAGTCTGGTCAACAAAAAGGTTTTCGCCCGAACGGGCCGACAAAACCGCCAAAGGCGTCTTGCGGTCTGGCGCGAAAATGATCGGCAGCGACGTTGCCGCCATGCCAAACTCTTGCACCGTCAGAGGCACCACATGGGTTGTCTCCACAAAGCCGAAGGGGCGCTCGATATTCTTCAGGCCCAATTTATTGTGGGCTTCCAGAGACAGGGGCTCTGGATTTTTGTACAAAAGGACGCTGCCGCTAAGGGCTGGCGCACCGGTTTGGGCGTCTGACATGGTGAGAAACTCCGTTAAGTCGCGGGCTTCTAGCGGTTTCTCGACCAAAGGCCAAGTTTGCTCTGCAATTGGGGGATTTCTTGACCTGATCGGATTTGCAGGGCAGCCTGTCGGCTTAACTGTTCGTCGGTTCTGTCGGAGGTTTCATGACCCAGGTTAGGTTCCCCCATACCTCCTCATTCCCGCATCAATCGGTCTTAACAGGGGTGGTAGCAGCGCTGGCTTGCGCGGGTCTGATGGCACTTGTCGGGCCTGCGCGCGCGCAAGAGCCGACAATTCCCCCTGCAGTAATGACCAAGTTTCGTGCCTGTCTTGCCTCAACTCAGGCTGAAAAAGATTGCAGCGCGATGATTTATGACGCCTGCCAAGCCGCCCATGACCAGCCCGATACCACTTTATCCATCACCGAATGCGCCATGATGAGCCATAAGGGCTGGGACATTATTCTGAATGAGCGCTATCGCACGTTGATCGCCGCTTCGCCGCCCGATCTGAAAGTTAAATTACGTGCTGCGCAAAAGGCATGGATCAGTCTGCGCGACGCCGATTGTGCCGCCATTTATGAAGCCAATAAGGAAGGGACCATCCGAGGGCCATTGTATGCCTTTTGTATGGTGGAGCATACAGCCGACCGGGCCAGCTGGTTGAAATCCTTCAACGAGAACTAGACGCTCTAACGCCGGGCTGTATCGCTGGCTTTCCGCAAGGCTTCAAACTCATCGCCCTTGGTCCATTGGGGCCAAGTCCTGGAATTGGCGATTTCCAGCATCAAGCTACGCGTTGCCGTCAGATCCATTAAAGCCCCAGCAAAGTCAAAGGCCGGATCATATTCATCCTGTGGCTTATGATAGCGCTTATCGAACCATTCCTTGGTTGCAGCTTCGCCAGCTGCAACCCCGCCCTTCACCAAAGTGGTGCCGCTGGTCGGGAACATGGCAGGCACCCCGGCGCGGGCAAAGGGGAAATGATCAGAACGGTAGAACAGGCCGAATTGAGGATTGCGGTCGGGGGTAAAGCTGCGTCCCTGCGCGGCCAGAATGGCCTTCATGCTGGCATCGAGACTGGTTTTACCAGCACCTGGAAACTCCATCTCAGTGGTCGCACCGCGATGGGCCAGCATATCGAGGGTAAAGGCTGCGGCAGTCTTTTCAAGCGGAAAGCTGGGGTTGTTGACGTAATAGTCTGATCCGAGCAGCCCCTGTTCCTCTGCTGCCCACGAGGCAAACACGATGGAACGGGCAGGTCTTGGGCCATTGGCAATGGTGCGCGCAATCTCCAAAACACCTGCCATGCCCGACGCATTGTCCATCGCCCCATTATAGATCGCATCACCATTAATCGGCTCACGTATGCCCAAATGGTCGTGATGGGCACCGATCAACACAGTCTCGTCAGGCCGACTGGCACCTTTGAGCACGCCAACCACATTGCGCGTTGCGATGGTCTCCCGGCTGACACTGATGTCAATGGTCGCAGTCTGGTTCAGGGCCACTGGTTTGAAGCCAGGTGTACGCGCAGCCTTTTTCAAGACGTCAAAGTCGAGCCCGGATTTGCGGAACAATTCCACTGCAACATCGCGCTGCATCCAACCTTCGATCGCAACAAGCGAGGCCCCGGCATCAGGCCGCACAAAGTCAAACCGTGTGCCGTTGGAATTGCGCACCACGCCCCAGCCATAGGCTGCGGGGGCATCTTCATGCACAATCAGGACACCGGCTGCCCCGGCTTTGGCGGCAGCCTCATATTTATAGACCCAGCGGCCATACCATTGCATGGCCTTGCCGCCGAACTGGCCTGCTACCGGCTCTCCTGGAGCTGCCTCAAAGTCAGGATCATTGATCAGGACAATAGCGATCTTGCCATGCCAATCGACCCCGGCATAATCATCCCAATTCTTTTCTGGCGCGCGCACGCCATAGCCTGCAAACACCAAGGGCGCATCGGTGAGATTATAGGAACTGCCGTCAGCGCGACGGCTGATCATCATCACATCCTTGCCCTGCTGCCAGATCTCATCCTCGACGCTGAATGTACCGCGTGCGGCGGTGGAAAAGCGGTTGAGCTGGAAGTTCTGGAACCAAGTCCCCTTGTCGCCTGCAGGTTCAAGACCCAGCGCGGCCATCGCGCCGGCGACATAGGTTGTCGCCATGTCATCGCCGCGCGTGCCGGGGCTGCGCCCTTCGAAGAAATCATCTGACAAAGTCTTGATATGGGCGCGCAGGCGCCCGTCATCGATGGGCGGGTAACTGGCTTGTGTCGACGCCGTCGAGCCAGCTGTCTGGGCAAAAGATGCGGTGAGCCCGGCAAAGCCGAGCGCCAGAACCAAGGCTGTACCTGCCAGAATGCGTGTCATGATCTGCCCTCAGACTGCGGTTGCACCACCATCGATCACAAAGGTCTGGCCGGTGGTAAACGCCCCGGCACGGGAGGCCAGGAATACCGCCATACCGGCAATTTCATCAGGCTGGCCGATGCGCTTGAGGCAAGAATGGGTGGTTGCTTGTTTCAATGTGGCAGGATCTTCCCACAATGCGCGGGCAAAATCGGTCTTGATCAGGCCCGGCGCGATGCAATTGACCGTCACCCCATCAGGGCCATATTCCAGCGCCAAATTGCGCGCCAATTGCATATCGGCAGCCTTAGAGATGTTGTAGGCACCGATAATATTGGTGGCCTTCAAGCCGCCGATTGACGAAATGATGGTGATATTGCCTGCCTTGCGCGCCACCATTTGCGGGGCGACCATCGAGATCAGCCAATGGTTTGAGATGATGTTATTCTGCAGGATTTTGGCGAACACATCATCGGCAATGCCTGCCATCGGGCCATAATAGGGATTGGAGGCGGCATTGCAGACCACAATGTCAATCTGGCCATAGCGTTCGTTTGTGGCATCGACCAAACGCTGTAAATCTTCTTTCGAGGAGATGTTGGCAGGAACTGCCAGCGCCCGGCCGTCGCCATGCTTGGCATTGATGGCATTGGCAACCTCTTCACAGGGGCCCGCCTTGCGCGAGGATACCACGACATTGGCACCATGATCGGCCATTTGTTCCACAATGGCCTTGCCGATGCCACGTGAGGAACCGGTGACAATCGCGGTCTTGCCGCTGAGATCAAAAAGGCTGGTCATGATTTTCCCCCTGAGGTTTGTTTATTGAGAACGGCCGGCATTGTCTTGGGTGCCTGCCATCAAGCATCGCTTAGGCGACGATGGCATAGTGTCTTGCCATGGCTTGTTCAACGGGGAAAGAGCCTTGTAACCAAAGGGGCCGCTCTGTCACAGCAAGCCCCTATCCGGCCTCAACCATGTGTGCCATCAAGCTTATCCAGCCGTGCTTGAAGGGCGGCCATTTGCGCACGCATGGCCATCAATTCCTCGCTGGGATCAGCCTTGGGCGGGGCTTTGGCAGCGGGGCGCAAGCTGGTGGGAACCAGACCGCCAGTAAAGGCGCGGGCGGCTTCGGCCATGACTGTCATATTCGCGCGCACGGCTTGTTGAAACAGCTCAACCGGAGCCGACAGATCTATTCCGCCACTCAAGGATTTTGAAAAATGCTCCCGGCTATCGGTAAAGCTCTTCATGGCCAGATCAAGATAGGAGGGCAGGAAGCCTTGCACACTATCGCCGTAGGAGCGGATAATATCGCGCAGGAAGCCAACCGGCAAAAGATTATTGCCCGAACTTTCTGCCTCCAAGATAATCTGGGTCAAGATTGAGCGGGTAATGTCATCCCCGGACTTGGCGTCAAAAACCACGAAGTCCACCCGGTCGCGCACCATTTGAGCCAGATGATCCAATGTCACATAGGCCGAGGTCGCCGTGTTATAGAGCCGCCGATTGGCGTACTTTTTGATGGTGACGACAGACCCTGCAGAGCCATGATGTGGGGTGGTTTCGGGTGAGGTCTCAGCCAAAATGAACTCCCTCGCGTATAAAAACGCGTCATTTATGCCAGTTTCGCCGCACTTCTTCGCAGATGCAAGAGAATTGGGCAGGTGCGAAACGCAAGTTGCAAACTCTGCTCCTGCCAGCTCAGCGCCCGGTCTGCGACCAATGGCTGCACAAGACCAAAGTCGTGGGTGGGTGACCTCAGTTTGCGATTGACGCCACCGCTTTTCTTGCCCAAGACAGGCCCAAGTCAGTGAAGATCGGCCATGAGGCCGCAAACATCTCACGTCTTCTGGGACACAAACCTTCGAAAGGCATCGCCATGAGCACGTCCGACATCGTCATCGCATCAGCAGCCCGCACCCCGATTGGTTCTTTTTCTGGTGCCTTTGCAACCGTTGAAGCCCATGAGTTGGGCAAGACCGCCATCATGGCTGCTTTGAGCCGGGCCGGTTTGGCGGGTGAGGAAGTCTCAGAAGTGATTTTCGGCCAAGTACTGACCGCAGGCAAAGGGCAAAATCCTGCCCGGCAGGCGAGCCGTGCAGCGGGGATTTCAGATGCCGCTCCAGCTTGGCTGGTCAATCAAGTTTGCGGCTCAGGCCTGCGAACCGTCGCACTGGCTGCCCAGCAGATCATGACCGGCAGTGCTGATATTGTGGTCGCTGGGGGCCAGGAAAGCATGAGCCTGTCGGCCCATGCCGCTTATATGCGGGCAGGCACAAAGATGGGCGATCTAGGTCTGGTCGACACCATGATACGTGATGGTCTGACTGATGCTTTCTTCTCCTATCATATGGGCATCACTGCCGAGAATGTTGCCGAAAAATGGCAGATTACCCGCGACGAGCAGGACCAATTTGCCACCGCCAGTCAGAACAAGGCCGAAGCTGCCCAAGCCGCAGGCCGCTTTGATGCTGAGATTGCTTCGGTAACGGTGAAGGGCCGTAAAGGTGATGTGGTGGTCGAAAAGGACGAATACATCCGCAAAGGGGCAACGATTGAGGCCGCCCAAGCCCTGCGCCCGGCCTTCAAGAAGGACGGCACTGTGACGGCAGGCAATGCGTCTGGCATCAATGATGGTGCGGCTGCCTTGGTGGTGATGACGGCTGCCGAAGCGGCCCGTCGCGGCCTGACACCCCTTGCCCGTATCGCCTCGTTCGCGACGGCCGGTGTTGATCCGTCCATCATGGGAACCGGCCCGATCCCGGCCTCCAAGCGGGCGCTGGAAAAAGCCGGTTGGAAAGTATCAGACCTTGATCTGATCGAAGCTAATGAAGCTTTTGCGGCCCAGGCCATCGCGGTCAATCGCGACATGGGTTGGGATAGCTCAAAGGTCAATGTGAATGGTGGCGCGATTGCACTCGGCCATCCTATCGGGGCATCCGGCGCACGCGTGCTCGTCACTCTGTTGCATGAAATGGCCGCCCGCGATGCCAAACGCGGTCTGGCAACCCTGTGCATCGGTGGGGGCATGGGCGTGGCATTGTGTGTGGAACGCTAAAGCCGTATCGCCTGCCAAGCGGCTCTAACCGGGCAGATCAGCCCTTTAGAGCCGCAGCATAGAGCATGTGATAATCAGCCTCAGTTGCCCGACGTGGGTTTGACAGATGGGCAATGTCGGCCAAGGCATTGGCGACAATGCCGTCGGCATGCTCTGGCCCCAGTCCCAGTAAGGACAGATTGGCGGGAATGCCAAGCGATTGGTTGAGGGCAAATAAGGCTTCGGCCAAATCTGCGCTGGGGGCCAGACCCATCGCGTCGCGGATCATGGCTTCAGCCTCGGGCCGTGCGCCATGATTGAAAATCATGACATGCGGCAAGAAGATCGCATTCAAGGTGCCGTGATGCAGGCTGGGGCTTTTGAGCCGCCCCGCAGCATGGGAGAGGGCGTGCACACTGCCCAGACCTTTAACAAAGGCAAGCGCGCCTTCGGTTGAGGCCATCATCATGTGCCAGCGTGCATCCCGATCCTTGCCATCTTGAACCGCGCGCAACAGCATGCCGTCGCGCACGGCCCGCTTGATCCCGTCGGCCGCGATGGCATCACCGGGTGGATTGACCGCAGGCGACAGGATGCTCTCGATACAATGGGTGACCGCATCCATCCCGGTGGCTGCCGTCAGGCCCGCGGGCAGGCCCAATGTCAAATCAGGATCACAAATGGCAATGGCGGGGATCAGATGTTTGGAGACAAACAATTCCTTGATGCCGGATTCCAAAACAATAACCGCCCCGATGGACACTTCTGATCCAGTTCCCGACGTGGTGGGAATTGCGATCAAAGGCGGGATTTTGCTGATGTGGCGCGACCCCCTCTGCGCCGCCCCGAAGCGGGCCAGTGGACCTTCACCATGGACCAAAATGCCCACGCCCTTGGCCAAGTCCATCGATGAGCCCCCGCCCAGCGCAATCAAGGAATCCGCGCCTGCTTCACGATAGAGCGCCAAAGCTGCCAGCGTAGCGGCCTCGGTGGGGTTGCCAGGAGTTTCATCGAAAATGGCAGCAGGTGCCCCCTCAAGGGCGTCCAGCACATGTTGCAGGAGACCTGCGGCGATGATCCCTTTGTCGGTCACGATCAAGGGCCGACTGGCCCCCAAGCTCGCCAATGCCTTGCCGGTCTGGCTGACGGCACCATGATCAAAGCGCGTATCGGTCAAATAGGGGATGCTGGCCATGGCAAGTTTCCTGAGCAGGATGTTTTGTGCAACCTTATTGCCCCACCGCGCGGGCTGCAATGTGGTCACATGTGCTTGAACACATAGACCGGAGGGAAATGCAAAGCTAAGGCATCACACACAAACGTTTAGCCCTGTTTCGCCAAGGAAACCTGCCCCATGTCCAGCCCGATTTTGTCCGTGCGTGATCTAGCCGTGACATTTTCAACGCCTGACGGACCCGTGCAGGCGGTCCGCGGCATCAATCTGGACATCTTACCCGGTGAATGCGTCGCCGTTGTTGGGGAATCAGGATCTGGCAAAAGCCAGACCTTTATGGCGACCATGGGACTTTTGGCTTCCAACGGAACGGCCACAGGCTCAATCAAGTTCAAGGATCGTGAGCTTCTGGGCCTTAAGGCTACAGACCTCAATGCCATTCGCGGCAAGCAGATGGCGATGATCTTCCAAGACCCGCTGACGTCGCTGACCCCACATATGAAAGTGGGCGAGCAGATGTATGAAGTGCTGCGCCTGCATATGAACATGCAAGGCGAGGCGGCAACCAAACGCTGTGTCGATTGGCTGGAGCGGGTGCGTATCCCTGAAGCCGCCCGCCGCCTCAATCAATATCCCCACGAATTATCCGGTGGCATGCGTCAACGGGTGATGATTGCGATTTCCATGCTGTGTGAGCCTGCACTGCTGATCGCAGATGAACCAACAACGGCCCTGGATGTGACCGTTCAGGCCCAAGTGCTCGAACTGATGGATGAGCTGAAGCGGGACTTGGGGGCAGCCATTGCCTTGGTCACTCACGACATGGGGGTTGTGGCGCGCTTGGCCGACAAAGTGCAGGTGATGAACAAAGGCCAATATGTTGAAACCGGCGATGTACGCCAGATTTTTGCGGCCCCCAAAGACCCCTATACACAAAAGCTTTTGGCGGCCGTGCCCCGTCTCGACAGACCCCAGCGGCTGGGCGTGCAATTGGCCGACCCTCCCAAGCCATCTGACCCAATTCTGGTCGAAGCCAAGAATTTGCAAATCTATTTCCCGGTTAAAGTCTCTAGTGGCTTGTTTCCGCGTACCCAGCCTTTGCGGGCTGTGGATGGCGTGGATCTGACCATCCGGGCCGGTGAAACAGTGGGCGTGGTGGGTGAATCGGGCTGCGGCAAGTCCACCTTGGCACGGGGTGTGTTGCGTTTGGTTCCGACCACGGCGGGCGAGGTTGTGTGGCTGGGCAAAGGCGTCACCGACGCCCATCGCCGCAAACTACGCGACTCGCGCAAGGATTTGACGATTGTCTTCCAAGACCCGCTGGCCAGCCTTGATCCGCGCATGACGATTGGCGCGTCGATTGCTGAACCCTTGCAAGTCCATAAGCCGGGGATCGGCAAGGTTGAGCGCGACAAGATGGTCAAGGAGATGATGGGGCGTGTCGGCCTCAATCCTGATTGGATCAACCGCTATCCGCATGAGTTTTCAGGTGGCCAAAACCAACGGGTTGGTATTGCGCGCGCGATGATCCTGCAACCCAAATTCGTGGTGTGCGATGAAGCAGTCTCTGCGCTTGATGTGTCGATACGCGCCCAAATCATTGATCTGTTGCTCGATTTGCAGCGCGAATTTGGTCTTGCCATGTTGTTTATCAGCCATGACCTTGCTGTCGTTCGCGAGGTCAGCCACCGTATCATGGTGATGTATCTGGGGCGGGTCGTGGAAACCGCCGACCGCAATTCCATCTATCTCAACCCACGCCATCCCTACACCCAAGCTCTGATTTCAGCCGCCCCTATCCCTGACCCCGAAATTGAGAAGGCGCGGCCCCGTATCCGTCTGGAGGGTGATTTACCAAGTCCCCTCGACCCGCGCGCCCAATTGCGCTTCATGAAATCCAAACTGGTGGAGGGCACGGGTCCTCAGTACCGCCCGCAATTGATCGAAATTGGACCCGGACATTGGGTGGCCGAACACGATCCGGTCACCGCAGGCTGAGGCCGTTAGCTGTGCCGACAACCCCTTGCGCGGGGGGAGTTTATCCTGTCACATAAGCCGATGAAAATCGGCAGTTGAACCTGCCGCTCATGTGACGGGAGGCGCGCCCATGGCGATCAATTATGAGCATGTGATGTCTTTGACATCTAAGGATCAGGAATTCTCCTACGGGGACCGGGAAACCATGCTCTATGCGCTCGGGATCGGTCTTGGAGCCGATCCGATGGATAAGACCGAATTGGCCTTTGTGTATGAGAATGGTTTGAAAACCATCCCAACCATGGCCACGGTGATTGCTTGGGGCGCAGGCCGGGTCGGCGATACCGGCATCAATTACGCCATGGTGGTGCATGGCGAACAGCGGCTAACCATGCACAAGCCCTTGCCGTCGGCGGCCACCATTCTGGCTGACAGCAGATTTGTCGATTGTCTGGACAAAGGGGCGGGCAAAGGCGCGGTGCTGATCAGCGAAACCACCATTCGTGACAAGAAGGATGGCAGCCCCTTGTGCACATTAACTTCGTCCATCTTTGCGCGCGCTGATGGCGGCTTTGGTGGGCCGAGCGAAGGCGGGCCAGCCTTGCACGCGATACCTGACCGTGCGCCCGATCTTGAGGTCGACATACCAACCTCGCCCGATCAAGCCTTGATCTATCGTTTGTCTGGTGACCGCAACCCACTGCATGCCGACCCAGATTTTGCCAAAATGGTTGGCTTTCCCCGCCCAATCTTGCATGGCCTATGTACCTATGGTTTGACCTGTCGGGCGGTCCTCCAAGCCTATTGCGATATGGACCCAACCCGGATCCAGTCCCACGATGTGCGGTTTTCTGCCCCCGTTTTCCCCGGCGAGACCGTGAGTGTGCAACTCTGGCGCGATGGGGATGTGGTGTCGTTTGAGGCGCGGGTAAAATCGCGGGATGCTGTTGTGATCCGCAATGGCAAGACCGTGCTCGCAGGCTAACTCTGGATAGGAACAAACCAATGCAGATGACACGACGGGATGCGCTGATGGGCACCGGGGCACTGGGTGCCATGGCTTTGCTGGCCAGCTGTGCGGACAAGACTGCGGCCAACCCAGACTTGAAGGCTTTGATCGACAAGATCACCACGGTGATCTTGAAGGATTCCCCAGAGTTTGCCACCGGGCTTGCTGTCCCCGAGGTCTTGGCAGGTGGGCCTTATAAGGGCCGGGTGACTGACATGTCGGCTTCAGCCGAGGCGAGCCGCTTTCAACAAGTCAGCGACTGGGTTGCCGCTTTGGAAAAGTTCAAGCCTGACAGCCTGAACCCAGCCGATAAGCTGACCCATTCGGTCGTATTGAGCTTGATGACCTATTCAAAGGAATCCGCCAAGTTTGGCTATGGTAATGGCAGCTTTGGCTGGCCCGCGCCTTATATGGTGTCGCAGCTCAGCGGCAGTTACGTCGGTATGCCTGACTTCCTCGATAGCCAGCATGTGGTGAAAACCAAGGATGATGGAGCTGCTTGGCTGTCGCGGCTTGACGGTTTTGCCGGTCAGATGACTGCTGAAGTCGAGCGGGTTAGGGCGGATGCGGGCCGGGGGGTGGTTCCGCCGAATTTCATCATTGACCGCGCCTTAGGCCAATTGCGGACTTTTGTACGCCAGCCCGCATCTGAAACTGTGCTGGTGGCAAGCCTTGTGCGTAAAGCCAAAGAGGCTGGCCTTGATCATGCGGCTCTCCAGGCCGAAGCAACCAAATTGGTGACCGACAAAGTCTTGCCAGCTTATCAGGCCCAAATTGCCGTGTTGGAAGAATTGCGCGGTAAGGCGACGGCTGATGCTGGGGTATGGAAATTGCCTGATGGCGAGGCTTATTATCAGGCGGCCTTGGGATATTCGACCACCACCAAAATGACCGCTGAGGAGATCCATCTGCTCGGTAAGGATTTGGTGGCTACTTACAATGCCCAAATGGAGGAAGGCCTGCGGCAATTGGGCATGACCAAAGGCAGCGTGTCCGAGCGTGTGCAAGCCCTCAGCAAGGATCCAGCCTATCTCTATCCCAATACTGAAGCCGGCAAGACGCAATTGCTGGCTGACCTCAACAAGCAGATGGCGGATCTTAAAGTGCGTCTGCCCGAAATGTTCGCCACCTTTGCCAAGGCCGATTGTGAGGTCAAACGCGTCCCCGCCTACACCGAGGCAGGCGCGCCAGGGGGCTATTACAGCCAGCCTGCCCCCGATGGCAGCCGCCCTGGGGCCTATTATATCAATCTGCGCGACACGGCGAGCTGGCCGAAATGGACTCTGCCAACCTTGACCTATCATGAGGCCCAGCCCGGTCACCATTTGCAGATATCCATCGCTCAAGAAGCTCAGGACTTGCCATTCCTGCGGTCCAAAATGCTCTCGTTCGGGGCTTATGCAGAGGGCTGGGCCCTTTATGCCGAGCAATTGGCCGATGAGATGGGCTTTTACGAAAATGACGTCCCCGGCCGAATTGGTTACGCCCAGTCTGCGGCCTTCCGCGCCGCACGTTTGGTGGTTGACACCGGCCTGCATGCCAAGAAATGGACCCGAGAGCAGGCGGTTGATTATATGGTCGGTGCCACCGGCGACAGTCGCGATAATATCATCACAGAGGTGGAGCGTTATTGTGTTTGGCCAGGTCAGGCGTGTGCCTATATGGTTGGCAAGACCAATATCATCCGATTGCGCGCCGCTGCCAAAGCTAAACTAGGTACGGCGTTCGACATTAAGGCCTTCCACGACCAAATCCTGTTGCCAGGTCCCATGCCTTTAGACGTGCTCGATCAGGTCATTCTCGACTGGCAGAACAGCGTGAAAGTTTGAGAAGGCAGGCTCGGATCGGGCTAGGGATTGGTCAGCAAAGCCAATGCCTTGGCGTGTAATTCAGGACAGCCCGCTGCAATAATGTCACCCCCTTTGGGGTGGTGACGGCCGTGCCAGTCGGTCACCACACCACCTGCTGCCTCCACAATGGGAATGAGGGCGGCGATGTCGACATCTTTCAAGCCGGGTTCGACCACCAAATCGATGTGGCCGTGGGCGAGGAGGGCGTAGGCCGTGCAATCAAGGCCGTAACGGGCAAGCCGGGTGGCAGCCCGTAGGCTCAAAAAAGCCTGTTTGTGATGGGGTTCAAATAAAAAGGGGTCGGTTGTGGCTAGAATAGCCTGATCCAAAGCGGTCTTCTTGCGCGTGACCAGAGGCTGGCGCGCCCGCCCGCGTGACCAGAAGCCGCGCTCGGGGCTGGCGGCCCAGCGCTCGCCTGAAAAGGGCTGGTCCATGATGCCAATGCGCGCGCGATCTTCATAACGCGCCCCGATCAGAACGCCCCATGTGGTTGTCCCGGCGATGAAGGCGCGGGTGCCGTCAATCGGATCCAATACCCATGTCCATCCCGACGTGCCGACATGATCGTCAAACTCTTCGCCGACAATCGCGTCTTCGGGCCGCTCAGCACGTATTTTGGCGCGCATGGCCTGTTCGGCTGCTTTGTCCGCAGCAGTGACTGGATCAAAGCCTTGTTCAGCTTTGTTCTCAATCGCCGCACCGGCGCGGAAATAGGGCAGGATGGCCGCACCAGCCACATCGGCCAGTTCATGGGCGAATGCCAGAACCTGCTGGGTGGATTCTGGTCTCATCAGCGGCCAGGTGTCAGGCGCAGCACTTTGCCTTCAGGGTCGTCTGTCAGCACGATCAGGCTGCCATCGGGGGCTTGTATGATGTCGCGGAAACGTTCTTCTCGGTCTGTGAGATAGGTCTCCTGAGCCTTGACTTGGCCATTTTCCAGATCAACGCGACGCACCTGCTGGCCTGCCAATGCAGTTACCAGAAGATCACCCTTCCATGCTGGAAACAAGTCGCCGGTATAGACCACCATGCTCGAAGGCGCGATGGAGGGCACCCAATAGATCAAGGGCTGCTCCATCCCGGCTTTTTTGCTTTCAAGACTAATGGGGGCACCTGAATAATCCACCCCATATGTAATCACGGGCCAGCCGTAATTACGACCTGGAGTCAGGATGTTAACTTCATCACCACCCTTTGGGCCATGCTCGTGAGCATATAGGGTTCCACTGACTGGATCGTGCGCGATGCCCTGCACATTGCGGTGGCCATAGGTGTAAATCTCAGGCCGTTTGCCGGCTTGGCCGACAAAGGGATTATCAGGCGCGGGCTGTCCTGTATCGGTGATGCGCACGATCTTGCCAAGGTCACTGGAAAGGTCTTGGGCCTTGTCCCGATATTCATAGCCGTCACCCAATGTCACAATAAGCGTCTTATCGGGCAAGAATAGGAGCCGTCCGCCGTAATGGGCTTGGGTTTGACGCTCTGGGATAGAGTCAAACACTGGCTCGACATTGACGAGCTTGCTCCCATCAAACTGGCCACGCACCACGGCGGTGTGATTGGCTGATTTGGTTCCCTTGGCATAGGCCAAATAGACAAGGCGATTGCTGGCAAAATCTGGATGCAAAGCCACATCAAACAGGCCGCCCTGACCGTCGTTCAACACTGGCGGCACCCCGCCAATCGGCTCGGCCACCAATTTGCCGTCCTTGATCAGACGCAACCGCCCATCCCGTTCTGTCACAAGGATCGCCCCATCGGGCAAAATGGCGGCCCCCCATGGGAAAGCGAGGCCACTGGCCAGTTCAGTGACCTCGATCTTTTGCGAAGCCGACGCTGCGGCGGGGGGTTGTGATGGTGCTGCCGGCGCACAGGCAGCCACAAATCCCAAGACAGCAAGGGGAATCCAAGTCAGACGCATGAAGGGTTACATCAATCCTTTTTAGGCTTTGGGGCACGGATCAACTTACGCTCCATGGCCTCTTCAGGGGTAATTGCGACAAGGCTTGCCAAAGTGCAAACCGATGTCTCGTGCGATAAAGCTCGGAAGATCAATGTGCTATTGACGCTCAAACCGGTTGTATGGTCGCCAATTTCCAGTGAATGGGCATCACGGGGATCGCCAATGCCGCGGCACAATAATTCACCCCGCAGCCAATTATTACGAGCCGCTTCCAAATAGATAATCCGGTCGCTTCCGTCTTCGCGGCGAACATCAAAATTGCGGATGCTGCGGCTCATCATAACACGCGCATTGGGCCGCTGCGAAAACGGCAATGGTTGCGTTTCCGCTGCCGTATTGCTGGCAGTAGGCTCGCTGATAGCTTGGGGGGTGCTCAGTGCGGTCGTGATCATAAAGGCTAAAGATATCAGCATGATACGCTCCCATTTCAGGATGGCAATCTCAGTGGTCCTTACGAACTCACCTCACCCAGCTTGCTGATAAGTTTAGCGCCGCCAGCCCGTGTCGGCAAGGGTATGGCAATGCGAGGCTGCTAAAGGGAGAAACATGCCTGTCGTGTTGGATCGGGTGCCACTTGTGGCACGTTTATGGGATCAATCAGGCAATAAAACATTGGTCTGCCGGCCAGTCAGCCTAGGCAGTTCTCAAATAAAATGGCGACCTCAAGGGTCGGTATAACTGATCGGCTCAGACCGATCAGGCTTTGGCGTCAACCATGACCCCGCGCATCGCAGCGCGTTCCTCATCATCGGCACGAATAGTGAGTTCACTTGCCAGATCTTCCAGCGGCCAAATCCGTGTCACTTCGCCGGTCTCCCGGTCGACAGACTTATAGATGAAGCCTTGGGAGCCCTTGTTCTTTTCGATGACAAGCGATGTATTGTTGCCAATGATCTTTTCGACCATTGCCAGACGTTGTTGGGTGTCGAGCTCGCTTTGCACCGGCTCGAAAGCACTTGGCTGATCCGTTTTGCCACTGCCACGCCGGTAATCAGGTGCGGGCGGACGATCACCAGATGCCTGGTTCCTGATGCTTTTGGATGCTGGTTGGATAACAGCCTCCTGCCCCTGACGTATCGGAGCAACGGGTGCGGGCTGTACCAGCGAGATATTTTTGGTCTCGATGTTCATCCGATCCTAGGACGATGTCGCCATCAGTCCCCTCCAGTTCTTGTGTAAAGGACCCATTTACTAAGGTATCCAGGCCTTCGTGGCCCGAAATTAGGCTATCATGGAGGCGTCAAGGGATGATTGAATCACTCGTTCGGATTTTAGATAAAATTGAGTCAAATCGGTTCATAAAGAACAAAAAAATCAGGCCCGACAATGAGTCGGGCCTGAAACAGGTTAGCTGATCCAGGTTTAGCGGAACAGCGACAGAGCCGTTTGCGACGAGCCATTGGCAATCGACAGAGCTTGCACGCCCAATTGTTGCTTGACCTGCAGAGCTTGCAGCTTGGCGCTTTCCTTGGCCAGATCGGCGTCGGCAATCGCCCCGATCCCGTTGCTCAATGCATCTTGCAGTTTACCGACGAAATTGCGGTGAACTTCAAAACGTTTGGCACCAGCACCCCAAGTCGCCAATTGGGTACCCAAGTTGGTAATCGAGGTGTTGACTTGACCAAGTGCTGTCGTCGACGTGGTTGTGTCGGTCAATACAGCTCCCGCTGCCACTGTGACGACAGTCCCGCCGAGCGCCAAGCTGGCACCAGCAACTGTGATGTTGTTGCTACCGGACGCGTCGCCCAAGGCGATGGCGCTGTCAGGAGTTGCCTTGATCATGTTCGCGCCATCAAAGACGGCGTTGGCGATGACGCTGGTGATCTGATCGCGCAATTGGACAAAGTCAGCTGCCAGAGCAGCTTGTGCAGAGGCCGAGTTGCCAGGCTGGGTACCAGCCAAAGCCTTACCCTTCATTTCGTTGAGCAATTCCATGATGCTTTCACCTGCAGCAATGCCGGTGTCGAGGATGGAAGAAGCCCGGTCGACAGATTCACGCACGCGGTCGTAAGCAGTTACGTCCGAGCGCATTTTGTTGGCGATGGCAAACAATGCACCATTGTCTTTAGCCGAAGCCACTTTCAGACCCGTTGCAATGGTATTTTGGGTCTTATCCAACTGATCGTTGGTGCGGTTCAAGGTTTGCAAGGCAATCATTGAGCCGGAATTAGTATTGACGCTGATCATTCTTGATCTCCTCACGAGTACAGATGTCACGCCCTTCAGGCATGAAAGTCATTCAGACTTGTCGGAAGGGTAGGACTCAATCACGGATTATTGATGTGGGAGATCGGTGCAATTTTATCGATCTGAGAATTTAGCAGCCAGAATCAGGAATTTTTACAGAACAAATCAAATATGCGTGGGTTGGTGATGAGCATTCGACTCTATTTTCGTCAAATCCACCCGTGTTGAACTGACCCGCTATAGCTGATCTGTTCGTGAATATAAGCCGAAACAAGGAGGGCTTGGACATGAATGTCCAAGCCCGCTCCAAGTTGGTCTTCGATTTTGTCTTAGCGGAACAGCGACAGAGCCGTTTGCGAAGAACCATTGGCAATCGACAGAGCTTGCACGCCCAATTGTTGCTTGACCTGCAGGGCTTGCAGCTTGGCGCTTTCCTTGGCCAGATCGGCGTCAGCAATCGCCCCGATCCCGTTGCTCAATGCATCTTGCAGTTTACCGACGAAATTGCGGTGAACTTCAAAACGTTTGGCCCCGGCACCCCAAGTGGCCAATTGTGTGCCCAAATTGGTAATCGAGGCGTTCACATTGGTCAGTGCCGTGGTTGCATTGGCTGTGGTGTCCACGCTTTGGGCCACCGTCACCGTCACAACTGTCCCTGCCAAGGATAAATTGGCCCCAGTTATGGTTATATTGTTGCCACCCGATGCATCACCGAGGGCGATGGCGCTGTCGGGCGTGGCCTTAATCATATTGGCCCCGTCAAACACCGCATTAGCAACAATATTGGTGATTTGGTCCCGCAATTGGGTGAAGTCGGCATTGAGCGCGCTGGCAGCCGAAGTCGACAGGCCAGGCTGGGTACCCGCCAAAGCCTTGCCCTTCATTTCGTTGAGCAATTCCATGATGCTTTCACCTGCAGCAATGCCGGTGTCGAGGATGGAAGAAGCCCGGTCGACAGATTCACGCACGCGGTCATAAGCAGTTACGTCCGAGCGCATTTTATTGGCAATGGCAAATAATGCGCCATTGTCTTTAGCCGAAGCCACTTTCAGACCCGTCGCAATCGTGTTCTGGGTCTTGTCGAGTTGGGCGTTGGTCCGGTTCAAGGTTTGCAAGGCAATCATTGAGCCGGAATTGGTATTGACACTGATCATTCTTGATCTCCTTTGCAGGTCGCCATGCTTGCCATTTGGGCAAGCGCATCACGGCGACCTCACAAAAAAGTTATCCAATAAACCAATTGGATTAGTGATAAAGAAAGAGAAAATTTTATCTAACTCGAAGTAATACATGAATAATTTTCGAAAATGTCAGTCATTGGCATAGTATTTGAAATAAAAAGGGCCCGAAGTTGGTGACTTCAGGCCCTTATTTTTTGATGTTATATCTTAAGTTTAGCGGAACAATGACAACGCTGTTTGCGACGAGCCATTGGCAATCGACAGAGCTTGCACGCCCAATTGTTGCTTGACTTGCAGGGCTTGCAGCTTGGCGCTTTCCTTAGCCAGATCGGCGTCAGCAATCGCCCCGATCCCGTTGCTCAACGCGTCCTGCAACTTGCCGACAAAGGTGCGGTGAACTTCCAGGCGCTTTGCCCCTGCGCCCCAGGTTGCGAGGCGTGTGCCGAGGTTGTCAATGGACGTGTTGATCAAGCCCAGTGCCGTGGTGGCGTTCGCCGTAGTCGAGATGTCCTGGTTCTGTCCAAAGCGCATAATTTCGGTACCGGTAACGGCTGCCGTTGTGGCCCGCAACTGAAGACCTGCACCAGCCACTGTGATGTTGTTTCCTCCGTTGGCATCACCCAGAGCAATGGCATCACTCACTGTTACGGCTGTGGTTCCATTGGCTTGGAAGTTGCGGATCATGTTGGCCCCGTCAAAGGACGCGTTTTCCACTACGCTGACGATTTGGTCACGCAACTGGGCAAAGTCGGCGTTCAAGGCAGACTGAGCGGAGGCAGAGTTGCCTGGTTGGGTTGCGGCCAGAGCCTTGCCCTTCATTTCGTTGAGCAATTCCATGATGCTTTCACCGGCCGCAACGGCGGTGTCGAGGATGGAGGCGGCGCGGTCAACCGATTCACGCACGCGGTCATAGGCCGTGACATCTGAGCGCATTTTGGTAGCAATGGCGAACAAAGCACCATTGTCTTTGGCCGAAGCCACTTTCAGACCCGTCGCAATCGTGTTCTGAGTCTTGTCCAACTGGTCGTTGGTACGATTCAATGTTTGCAGCGCAATCATTGAACCGGAATTGGTATTGACGCTAATCATTCTTGATCTCCTGACAAGTACTGATCTCATGCCGTTTCGACACGAAGGTCATTCGGACCCGTTGCCAGTCTAATTTAGGAGGCGTGAATAACCCTTAGGCAATTCGAGAAAATTTTATCTAACTCAGAGTAATGTGTCTAATTTTGATCACTTTTTTGTATTTTATAGTTATAACTTCAGTATAAAGAATGCTGCCCATAAATGAAAAAGGCCTGAGATTAAAACCTCAGGCCTCAGTTTCATTTTGTTATATTTATGGTTTACCGGAACAGCGACAGAGCCGTCTGCGACGAGCCATTGGCAATCGACAGGGCTTGCACGCCCAATTGTTGCTTGACCTGCAGAGCTTGCAGCTTGGCGCTTTCCTTGGCCAGATCGGCGTCAGCAATCGCCCCGATCCCGTTGCTCAATGCATCTTGCAGTTTACCGACAAAATTGCGGTGAACTTCAAAACGTTTGGCACCAGCACCCCAAGTCGCCAATTGTGTGCCAAGTGCCGTGATGGAGTTGTTGACGTTGGTCAATGCCGTTGCAGCGTTAGCCGTCGTATCGACGACTTGAGCTGCGGTCACGGTGATGGTGGTCGAGCCCAAAGCCAAACTGACGCCAGTGACCGTGATATTGTTGGTCCCGTTGGCATCACCCAGGGCAACAGCATTGTTGGGTGTCCCTGAAATCATGTTCGCGCCGTCGAATACGGCGTTGGCGATGACGCTGGTGATCTGATCGCGCAGTTGGACGAAGTCGGCGTTCAGGGCAGATTGGGCGGAGGCGGAGTTGCCAGGCTGGGTTGCAGCAAGGGCCTTACCCTTCATTTCGTTGAGCAATTCCATGATGCTTTCACCTGCAGCAATGCCGGTGTCGAGGATGGAAGAAGCCCGGTCGACAGATTCACGCACGCGGTCGTAAGCAGTTACGTCCGAGCGCATTTTGTTGGCGATGGCAAACAATGCACCATTGTCTTTAGCCGAAGCCACTTTCAGACCCGTTGCAATGGTATTTTGGGTCTTATCCAACTGATCGTTGGTGCGGTTCAAGGTTTGCAAGGCAATCATTGAGCCGGAATT